>NZ_JADYWX010000005.1:0-411380 GCF_015864565.1 Psychrobacter sp. SWN149 | reverse complement strand
AAGCTGAGACGGTCACCTTTACCCCAGCACCTAATTTCAATGGTGCGGTTAGTGACATCCAATTCACCACCACTGACGATGATGGTGCACCATCAGCGCCAGCCACCGTTGAGATCACGGTAACTCCTGTTATTGATATCACTTATGTTGTCATTACTGGTGATGAGGCAGTGACTGAAGGCGATACTGCAGACTATAGTGTCAGCTTAAAAGACAATGATGGTAACCCCGTCATTGTCACTCAAGACACCGATGTCACCGTCACCTTTAACAATGGCAGCACCCAAGACGCAGACACCGAATATAACAATGCCCAAACCATCACGGTCACCATACCCGCGGGACAATCGAGCGCCGCGCTTAACGTTGACACCATAGATGACTATCTTGCCGACGATGGCGAAAACTACAGCCTCACCATCACTAGTGTTGGCGCCAACGAATTTGAAGCGGTTGACTTTAGTGACGAGGCGACCAACACCGTCACCACCACCATCGACAGCAACAATGCAGGCGACAGCGCGAATGAGGGTGGACTTGATAGCAATGATATTGTGTATGTCAAATTAACAGGCGATGACAGCCAAATAGAAGCAGACAATGCTGCGCTGACGCACACCCTATCGCTTGTGGATGCTGACGGTCAGCCTGTCGAATTACCTGTAGGTGGCAGTGTCGTGGTTAATTTATCTTATGTTAACGATGAGACCACTGCGGCTGATTTTGATGCGAGTAGCAAGCTGACCACGGTGACGTTTAATGCCAGCACTGGTAATCAAATCATTCTGACCAATACGGTATTAAATGATCAATTAAAAGAAGGTTTCGAGAATTATCAGCTAGCAATAAGCTCTGTTGATGGTACCAATAGTGGCTTTGAGTCTGTCAAAATTGATACCGAAAACAGTGTCACAGGAGAGGTTGTCGATGACGTTGATCTAAAACCTGATGTTAATACTGTACAGGAAGATGGTGTTTTAACCGCAACTGGCAATGTACTAGCCAATGATGAAATCGGCACTGAGTCATCTGTCAGTTTACAGAGTCAACCTAGCGATGCAAATGATTATGGTGCGCTGACTTTAAATAATGATGGCTCGTACACCTATGTTCTAAATAATGACAGTTCTACAGTACAAGCCCTTGCCCAAAGGGAGGTAATTGAACAAGTATTTACTTATAAGGTGGGTGAGGTTACTCAAACCCTAACCATCACCGTAACTGGTACCAACGACGCGCCAACATTGGATGTTTCTGGTAATAGTAATACCACTGTCAATTATGCAACGGCTTACCAAGAGGGCGGTGTTCCCGTTGCTATCAGTGATAGTAGCGCTATTGCCGACATTGATAATAACGATACGATTGGCAGTGCACTTATTGTATTAACCAACTCACAAACAGGCGATTTAATTGCCATTGATGAAGGTGCTCTACCGGCAGGTATTGCAGCCACATTGTTAGGAAATAGCCGCATTGAATTGAGTGGGAATGCAAGCTTAGCTGACTACCAGTCTGCTATTGATGGCATCACTTTTGCCAATACCTCTGCTACGCCTAGCGAAATAGACCGTATCATTGAAGTGACAGTCACTGATATAAATAATGCTGATAGTAATATAACGACGACGGTTATCAGTGTGGATGCGACGCCGCAAGCAGTCGATGATATTGCTCAGGTTACTGAAGGCGGTAAAACCATATCGTCGAATACCACTTCCCTAAACTTACTAACCAACGATGATCTAGGCACAGAGAATACCGCGATTACAGGGTTTACTTATACCAATGAAAGCGGTAATCAAATACAGGTTAATTCAACTGATCTAGGCAATGCTGTTGACACCCAGTATGGTTCATTAACTATTAACGCAAATGGCACGTGGACATACACATCGGATGATACATCGGATAATCTAAATGGCATTATCGATAGTATCTCTTATACGATTACAGACGCCGATGGTGATATCAGTACCGCTGATTTTAATATCACAGTGGATGACACGCAGCCCACGGCACTTATTCCTGAAGTTACGCTGAATGAAGATGATCTAACTGACGGTACCGATGCGACGCCTGATGCGCTACGAGCGACGCGTAACCTTGGTATCACTAAAGCTGCAGATGACATCAGCGATGTGGTATTTACTGGTGTTACCACAGCAGGGCTAGAGGCCTTAGCGCTTGAGTCCAATGGTGAGCCATTGACTTACCAGGTGAGCAATGATGGTCATACGGTGGTTGCTAGTAGTGCCACAGGTAATAGTGTGTTTACCATTACTTTGACCAATCCCACGGATAGTACAGGGAATGCACAAGCATTTGTATTTGAGCTACAAGGTCAGCTAGATCACACTGATGGAGTTACAATCACCTTACCTGTCAAATATGAAATTCAAGATACAGACAGTGCTACGGTGCAAAAATTTAATGTCAATATCGAAGATGATAAGGTACTGGCTAAAGATGATACACCTGTAAGTGTGGTGGAAGGCTCGTACGTTGATGGTGATGATAGTACGTTACTTACGGGTAATGTGATTGATAACGATAAAGGTGCAGATGCGGATTTAAAAATCAATAACTTTACTTATTTAGATAAAGACGGAAATGCGGTTGAAGATTCTACCGAGTTTGGGGTGGATCTTGAAACGCCGACAGGTATCTTAACGGTTAATGAAGATGGCAGCTGGACGTTTGCCGCTAATAAAGCGATTGATAACCGTGTTCCTGCGCCGCCTCTACCTGATCCACAAGAAGATGGCTCATTTAGTTACACACTAATCGATGCTGATGGTGATGTGTCAGATGCTGCTGAGCAGCCCATAAGCGTGACAGACACCGCACCGGTTATCGAAAGCGATGAAAGTGTCATCTTAAAAGAGAGTGATTTGTTCCCTAATTCGGGTACTGCTAGCACTTATGTGGTCAAAGTCGAATCCGCATTTACGGTCACTGGCAATGAGGATAATATCTCTGATATTTACTTTACCATGGGTGATGGCACCTTAATAAATGGTCGTTTTGAGAGTAGTGGCCTTCCACTTTATTACCGCTATGCTGAGGTCGATGGCGTAATAGATTATAGCACCCTATATGTATCGACTACCCAGCGCGGAGAGCTCATTGCGGATACGGTCGATAATCCTAACAACAATGTCATATTCAAAGTGGAGATCAACCCTGAGGGCTTGCCCTATACCAGTGCAGATGCCCTGACTTATACCGCTACCCTTTATGATACGATCAAACACGACAATATTGATGCCGATAACGACGGTAGATTAGACAATATTATATTTGATCTCGATTATGCAGTTGTTGATGAAGATGGCTCGATAGCTGAAGATCAGTTCGATGTCGAAGTGGAAAATAGAGTATTTAATGAAGATTTTAATTTTACTATTAATGAAGATGATTTTGCGGATATTACGGAAGATGAAAGCACCGCAGCTAACGGTAGAGATGCATTATTAATCAATGCCGCTGAAAACTTCGATGGCGGTATGGTCACTATATTGAATTATGATCTATCGTCATCGATAGATTTGCAAAGTGGCCAATCTATTTATATTGATGTCAACGGCAATGCCATTAATACCGATGATTCGGATAACCCAGCCATCGTTGGTAGTTTGAGAAACATCGGCAATGGGCAAATCGAGTTCGTCCCAGAAGAGAATTATTCTTCTATCGCGACGCCAAATGACAGAGTGGATTTACCAGACAGACCTAGCAGTTATGAGCAAACCCCTAATGAGTTTAATGACTTCTATAGTGTGATGTTTAACCTGCGTGCACAAGTTGGGGGACAGACCTTAACCAGTAAGGTTAATATCGAAGTAGATCCTGTAGCCGATGCGCCTATTATCATTATTGACGATGAAGTTAATATCGTTAATGGTGTTTATACCAACTACGTTGAAGAAGATTCATCGACACAGCTTGGCTTTATAGCACCAATCATTGGTGATAATGGAGATGAGGTCAGTAACGATGATGCTATCAATGGTGGATCTGTTGACCGTAGCGAACGTTTTGGGGCGATTACCTTAAGCGGATTTCCTGATGGTGCGCAGCTATTTTACACTGATGGCAGCGGCACTCAGCAGATTATTATCGCCCGCACAGGAGATGATGGTACGGTCACGATTAAACTCACCGATGGCACTCATATTGCCGATAGTGAATTTACGGCTGATGTTGAGATGACAAGTGCCCAATTTGAATCGTTAATCGTCTCTCACCCAGAGCAAGATGCTACTAACTTTACAGTGACCATGAGTGTCACTGAGTATGAAGTTGATGAAAATGGCGTCCCTTATCCGCTAGAGCCTAACGACTCCAGTAGTGCCGATCCTGATGGTAGCTTGATAGCAGAAACCACATCAGTGGATATGCTCATTGATGTGCAAGCGGTGACAGATACGACAGTTATCGATTTAGTAGAACCTGTGGCTCTCCCGCCTGGTACGACTTCTATCACTCTGTCAGACGACCCCAATAATGGCATTGACAAAAACGACACGATCAATGCGGTTATCAACGAAGACAGCAGTTTAGATTTGCAATCTGTGTTGAATGAGACATTTGTAGATACCGATGGCTCAGAGCGGTATTGGTATTCTATTGAAGGGCTGGCGGAACTAAATGGTCAGGTAGTGATGGTCAATGGTACTAGCTATACCGTAACTAATGGCACAGTCACACTGCCAAGAGCGCGGGTGACGGATGATCTGGACCCAAGCTTTATCTTTACGCCCCCAGCAGATTTTGCAGGTGTGATTGAGGCAACGCTTACGTTAAATACGCTAGACCGCGATGTCGATTCTGCAAATATTACTCCGGGCATTCAGGTCGAGCGAACCTCTGTACAGTTGAATATAACGGTCAATCCTACCATCGATGTGACGGCAGTGAATCCACAGGCAGGGGCTGAGGATACAGCGATTGCTCTATTTACAACAAATGCTGCTGGCGATTCAGTCTTTACCATTACTGATCAAGATGGTAGTGAGACCTTGTCAATAGTGGGTATCTTGAAAGATCAAATTGATGATTTGATTACTGCAGGTGCCGAAATTTCTCTAAATGGTACGCTTATCACAACGGCAGATCTGACAGATGAAGAGCCTTATTACGGTTTTGATGTCACTGATTTGGATGGCTACACTATCACGCCGCCAGCGCATAGTAGTACTGATATCAGCTTAACCTATTTTGTAGAGACTACTGATGGTTCAGTCGATAGTGATAACCCTATCACTGAAAATGAAACTTTTGATGTCACTATTGAGGTCACTCCAGTGGCTGAGAGTGCTGATATCGATAGCGATGGCGATGGTGACAATAGCAATGATGTCACTCTCAACCCAGACCATACCTATAGCGCACTAGTATTTGAAGACGGTGATGAAGACGGTATTAGCAGCACAGCGCCTGTTTGGTACGACTTATCGACTGATCCGAGTGATACCAACTTTAATTTGCTTAATGGTTGGTCAAATGAAGACGATAGCACTGACTTTGGTAAACCAAGCCATAGCGCAGTTAGTATCGATTCAGAAGAGACCTTTGCCCGTCTGATCATTCAGATTAGAGCTGAGAACGGTGACTGGGTCAACGCTACCGGTGCTCAATTCCGTTATGACATCGCAGGTGAGACGCAGACTGTCACAGCAGGTACTAATGGTGTAGACGTACCAGTGGCTGGGCTTAGCAGCTTGGCATTTATTCCGCCTAATAATTATTCAGGGGAACTACGTATTCAAGAGCAAGCGGTCACCATCGACTATGATGAAGATGATGATACCGCAACAGATAAAGTCGTATCTGGCGAGTCTTTTCTTTACCTAACTGTGACGCCTGTTGCTGATGATGTGCTGCTTAGTGTGCAACCTGCTCAAGGAGTGGAAGATGCGGGTAGATCTAATGGTAATCCAACCGGTATAGATGGTTATACGCCAGCTGACACTGTTGATACTCCAGAGGAGGGTATCGAGCTTAAGATAAAGGCACAGTCCAAAGATACAGATGGTTCTGAAACTTTTAATATCACCATTGATGCGATACCAGATGGTGCCTCTCTCTATGTGTGGGATGCTGCTAATGGTGCAAACGGCGGTTATGTCTTGATCGACCAAAACTATGGCACAGTCAATGATATTGCCACAGTAGATAATATCGGTGATACATGGTCGGTCACGCTCACCGATTACCAAAACGATAAAGTACCGTTTTTCATACCGCCATTGAACAGTAATGACGACTATACGTTACAAGTCAGTGGTGTATCGGTTGATGGGGCAGACATTAGTGATCCTAGCACACCATTAGCATTACCTATCAAGATTACTACAGTCGCGGACAAAATCCTCAATGATGAATTGAATGAAGTTACCTTTGATTATGATGGTCAAACCTCAGATAGCTATGCTGTCATCCTTGAAGAAAGCGACTTAGATGCTGCTGATAATGAGATAGTCTTTAGTACTATTTTTCAGACACCAATGGATATCAGATCCTATGACAATGATGGCTCTGAAGTCGTAACCTATGTCATCACTGGTCTCGATGATAGATTTACCATGCAAGGATCCGACGTGACCTTCATCGGTGGTGAAGGAACTGCTAGACAGTGGGTTGTGACTGACGAAGCGATCAACAGTGGCGAGATAGTACTCAAAACTGAAGATAACTTCGCAGGTGAGATTAACTTCAATATCAAAGGCATCAGTACGGAGAAAACAGGCGGTAGTGAGGCAAGTCAAAACCTCCAGCCTGTGCAAATTTTTGTTAAGCCGGATGCGCTTGATAATGATGTGGTCAATCCTACTGCTGAGCAGAATGAAAACGGGTCTGTCACGTTAGACTTTGAGCGCGCCTTTAGGCGTACGGATAACACAGATAATTGGACATCAGGCGTTGAAGAGCTGGACAGTGTGGCTATTAGCTTGACTGACCTTGAGGCACTAGGCGTTCAGCTCACTGTTGGCGGCGTTGTTATCACAAGTGCCAACCCCGAAGTTGATGCTGCTGGGTTTTATACCATCGAGCGCGATTCAGAGGGTGCGTTACCTGAGGCGAGTATCATTGCTATTCCAGCTGAGCCTGCCAGTGCTCAGTCTGGTTTCGTCAATCATAAATCAGGCAATGATGTCTATGACTTTGGCATCAAATACACAGTGACGGATACCGTCAGAGCTACGAATAATGAGACGGCAGATATCGTCTATCAGACAACGCTAACCCGTGAGACGGACTTCGTTGTAGACGTGTTGCCTATTACTGATGAACCATCATTGGTCAATCTTGCTGAGATTGAGACTTCAGAGACCATTAATATCGTTAACGCCGATACGGCTGATAATGAATTTATTAAAACTGTTACTCTTACCTCACCAGACTTAGATGGTTCAGAGGTGTTTACACGAGTGCAAGTAGGCGGTGTGCCTGATGGTATTTTGGTACAAGTGGATGCTGATGGTGATGGCACCTTCGTTGACGCGATCAAAGCTAGTGACACTTGGTACGTCGTCTTTGATGATGAAACCATCAATACGTCTATTACGGCGAGCATAGATATCAAGTTCAGTGTAAAAGCGGGTTATGATGTAGATAATGCAGAGAACGTACCTATTACGGTTACCGCCTACAATCAAGATGCACCTGATGTTGAGCAATTAGCACGGGCAGCCTTTAAGTTGACGCTTGTCACAGGTACGAATGATAATGGGGAAGAGCCTCCTGAGTTGGTAGCAGATCTCATCGTGCAGCCGATAACTTTGACTGAGGATGGTGCGGCTGAGCCTTTGAGTAATCATATCACTGCTACGTTAAATGATGTAGCGTATGCTAATCAAGCCGCCGCGCCTTTCTCCTTTACCATAGGCAACTTACCCGATGATGTGCTATTGAGCTACAATGGCTCTGACCAACAAGTGTCAATAAGCAAGCAGGGTGATACGTGGTTGATCAGTGGCAATGCGATCGAAAACGCTGATATTGTTACTATATTAAATGATATTACGCTTGTTCCCACCAGTGATTACAGTACAAACAACCAAAGTGAGGCAGTTACTTTAGATATCTCATTTACAGCGACTGACAGTAATGGCGACTCTGAGACTGTGACAGCAGCCGATCCAGAGTTTCCAATAGGTGATCCAGACACCAATGACAGTACCTTGATTGTGCTGCCCATTACCGATTACTTCGGTTTTCATGAAGACGATCCTACAGCACCACAGAGTGATGATAATATCGTGATAGCAGAAGATGAGACTAGGACATTAACGTTAGATCTGACCAAAACTGCTGATGTAGGTAATGTCGAAGTTATAGGTGGTAGTGTCTATCTTCGGTTCGCTAACAATGCCAGCATCAACGGTACGCTTGAGGACTCTAATGGCGTGCCTTTAGCTACAGCTACTAATCCTGCAGGATTGCCTGTAGGGGAGTATTTTGTATTGCCAGTAGGCGCAAACAATCCTGCGTCTGCTAACTTCAATTTCATTCCTGAACGGAACGAAGATGGCGCGACTGTGATTGAGGCGTATGTAGTGCATAAGGAAACGACAGATATCCCAGATCATGACACAACCACGCTAGTATCACGCAAAGATTTTGAAGTTACTGTGGAAAAAGGCCCTGATCCTTTGCTATTCGTCGTCAATGAGGCCGCGTCAAACTTAACTGTAGATGAAGATCAGGGCGAGATCGGTGCCGATACTGATATCAATGTCGTTAGTATCGTGTATGACACCGTACAAACTGATGAAGATGATCAGCCTGCGACCTTCATACTTAATAATGTCAATGATAACTTTACCGTATACTATGTCAATGATGGTGGAGATATCGTCATAGCCAACAAAACAGGGACAGGGTCGTGGAGCTTGCCAAGTACCGAGACAAATCCGACGCCTGAAATATTTATCCAAGCACCAGAGAATTATAGCGGTACGAGTAGCGCAGTTATTTCAGTATTAAGTACAGACGGCCTACAGGGTGACACCACGACCGTAGATCTAGTATTTAACCCAATAGCTGATGGTGTTGAGTTAACCCCGCAAAACTCAGCTGGCAAGGCCTATACATGGGTCGAGTTAAATACCAATGCTAAGATGGAAGACACCGATGGCAATGGTATTGATGAAGGCGGCAGTGAGACATTAACATTGACGATTACTCCTGAAGATGGCAAACCCTTCGACGAGTCCATGCTATTTAGGATTGGCGACACAGGAGAGGTTATCGGCTTACGTAATGCCGATAACGATGGCGATGGGGTATCTGTTGAATTTGTAGGGGGTAGCTATGTATTAAGTGGTGTGCCTAGCAGTAGTATTAACGATATACAGATTTTGTATCAAGCGTATAACGGCACCATCACTTATACAGGCAAAACTGTCGAGACCTCAGACCCTGAGCAAGTCTTCTCTAGCGAAGAGATAAAAACTGCCGATCTGAACCTGAGTGAGTCTGTCGCTATCGAAACAGGGGAGCAGAACGACACTATCACCACCACAAATAGTAGCACTACTGTAAACTCTGGTGCAGGCGATGATAGCATCACTGGCGGCGCTGGTGATGACTTCCTCGATGGCAGTACTGGTGTCAATACACTAATAGGCGGCGCTGGCAATGATACGCTAGTATTCTCTGCTATCAATGCCTTGATGGATGGTGGTGATGGTATTGATACTCTACTGATCAATGTGGATAATACCACTATGGACTTTGGTGACTTTGATAGTAGCGTGATTAATAACATGGAAATAATTGACATGACTGGGAATGGTGCGCAGTCATTGATTAATCTCAGTACTAGTGACGTCATCGCCATGACCGACAGCAATAATGAGCTATTTATTAACGGTGATAATGGTAATAATGGTAATAATGGTAATAATGGTGATGAGGTATCTTTGACCGCAGATTTTGTGGCGCAGCAAGTGTCTGATCAAGCAGACTACACTCAGTATCAAAGCACCATAGATCCAGCAGTTAACTTATATATCCATAATGACATCACCATACTATAAACAAGATGGTTTAAAGTTGATTGCTTTAGGATTTATTGATTTGCTATCTACTCTTTAAATGACAAGAAGCCATAATTTATTATGGCTTTTTGTTATGTGAAAGTACGAGGCTTATAGATTGGTTAATTAATTTTTGGCGATCTGACCTATGCTGTCAAATCCGTAAAAACCCTATGAGCACCTTTAATTAGATCGAAACTATCAGAGAAAGGGGCCGCTATAGGCCTCTTTAAATATTCAGGAATTCACGATGAAAAATATTTTTATTATTGGATTAGTCGCTACTGTCCTAGCAGGCTGTAGCTCATTTGAGCGCGACACTATGTCCGTGACGCAAGTAAAGCCCGTGACGAAAGTAAAAAGCGACGTTGCGACAGTGGGACAGATAGAAAACGTGATCGGTTTACCTATTCGTCCAGGTAACGTCACGGCTACTAGCGATGGTCGGGTGTTTTCTACCGTGCATCCGAACGACGGTGAGCAGGGCGTGCAGTTATTTGAAGTGACTGGCGCCAACAGTTATCAGCCTTGGCCTTCAAATAAATTTCAATCACCTAAAGGCCAATATGGTGAAGCAACCATTGATACGCCACTAGGTATCACCAAAGACAATCAAGGTGGATTATGGATTGTCGATATGGGTCAGCACATCGGTAAAACTCGTGTTTGGGGCTTTGATATTAAAACCGGTGCATTGATTAGCAAAATCGACATACCTATAGACATCGCACCAAAAAATAGCTTTGTGCAAGATTTAGTGGTCGATAGAAAAAATGGATTTATTTATTTAGCCGATATCCCCAATCCAGCCATTATTGCTATTAATATGAACACCAATGAAATACGTCGTTTTGGCAATCACGTCGCTTTACAACCCGAAGCTGGCGCAAAAATGGTGATCAATGGTGTGGATATCATGCTAGGGGGTCAGCCGACAAACAATGGCATAAATCCGATCACGATGTCAGCTGATAATAATACGATTTATTTTGGCGCGATGAATGGTAAATCTTGGTATAGCTTAGATGCTACCTTATTTAGAGCTAAAGCCAGTGATAAACAGATTGGCAATAGCATTATCCGTGTCGGTGACAAGCCCGTATCTGATGGTGCTACTACAGACAGTCATGGAAACCACTACTTTACCAACTTAAACGATAATGGCGTAGATGTGCTTAATAATAAAGGGCAGCTAACCTCGTTGGTACGAGACAGTCGATTTGATTGGCCTGACAACGTGTCTTTAGATACCAATGGCTGGTTATACGTTGCGGTAAACCAATTACATAAAACACCGCCGTTCACTGGCACTGTCGATCAAGGTCAGCCACCTTACCATATCTATAGAGTGTGGGTAGGGAAGCACTAATTCGAACATCAGTTATTTTTAACTTTACAACCTAGTTTTAATAGATAAGTATCATTAAAAATGGTCACCGTTGCTGTGGTCAGCATCACTTTTTCCAGCAATGTAAAGCTGATTTAAGAACTATGACTATGAATTGATACAGGCGGATATTTTCTGCTACTGCCTATATATTACAGGCACAAAAAAGCCCCAGTCATCAGATTGGGGCTTTTTAAATTTGGTTAGTAGGCTAAGCGCGACTGACACCGTATCCAGTTTAGCAGTTCGCTGACTATATATTACAAACTCGAAAGCAGAACACTAGTTTCGCTATTCAGAATGCCATCAATCTCTCTGACTTGACGCAGCACTTCGTCAAATTCTCTCAAGCTTGTAGTGTGTATCTCTGCAACCAAGTCCCACGCCCCATTGGTTGTATGTAGCTTAATCAGTTGCGGGATACCTCGTAATTTCCTAATCACTTGTGACGTAGACTTTCCTGTTACTTCAATCATCATCATCGCTTTGACAGTCTCTTTATCTAATGCTTCATGCACTCGAATCGTAAATCCTAAAATAGCGCCGTTATGCATCAGTCTATCCAATCTGTTTTGGACAGTGGCACGAGAAACTTTGAGTTTTTTAGCAAGGTTTGAGATGGTTGCTCGACCATCTTGTCGCAGTTCAGATATCAGTTCGCTATCTAAAGAGTCATAAGTGTAATACGCCATAAAAATACTTCCTTCATTGAATTTTGACATTATGCTAAGCAGAACCTAACAATATATCAAAAATATACCCATATTTAATAACTTATTGACATTTTAACTGACAATTATAATTGGTAGCATATTAATTGTCGGTTCAACAAACAATATTCATGAAAAGGAACAGCATTAATGTCTAAGTTTATCGTATCACCCAAGGAAGGCGTGCCATTCGTTAGTGTACAAGCGATGGCTAAAATGATTCATGATTATGGCGTTGAGCAATGCATTACAGATCTAGTGGATGCTTTAGAGCAAGATTATCTTCGTTGGGATCAATTTGAAAAATCTTCTCGCTTTGCTTCGCATTCAAAAGACGGTGTCATCGAGTTGATGCCAGTCAGCGATGGAGAGATGTTTGCTTGTAAGTATGTCAATGGTCATCCGATTAATACCACACGAAATCTACAGACCGTAGCGGCGATGGGTATCTTGTCTGATGTCGAAAATGGCTATCCTATTTTACTGACAGAGATGTGTATCCTGACGGCATTACGTACGGCTGCCACATCAGCTATGTTGGCCAAACATTGTGCGCCAAAAGGCGTTACAAAACTGGCGCTAATAGGAAACGGTGCTCAGTCTGAGTTTCAAGCCTTGGGTATGAAAGCCATTATGGGTATCTCAGAAGTTCGTTTGTATGATATTGATCCAGCGGCATCGCAAAAAACGGCTGACAACCTTGCAGACTCAGGTTTGGACATCATTGTTTGTCGCACGTTAGAAGAAGCGGTTTTGGGTGCAGAGATCATTACTACCTGTACGGCTGACAAAACCAATGCCACTATCTTACGCGACGATATAATCACAAAGGGTGTTTATATTAATGCGATAGGCGGTGATTGTCCTGGTAAGACAGAGCTAGATAGCAACATACTAATGCGAGCAGATCATGTGATTGTAGAGTTTGAGCCTCAGACACGCATTGAGGGAGAGATTCAAAATCTATCAAGCGACTTCCCTGTTACTGAATTTCATCGCATCCTCAAAGGTGAAGTGCAAGCTCGAACCTCAGCTGATGATCTAATCGTGTTTGATGGCGTTGGTTTTGCCTCAGAAGACTTTACGGCGTTGGTATTTTTACGCGACTTGATCAAAAAGCAGGGCGGGTATGAGATTTTAGATCTGATACCTCAGCAAGCTGACCCTAAAAACTTATATTCGGTAGTGAAAGGCCATAGCAAAAATCATAGCCTAGTGACGAATGAAGCTGAGTCTGTGGTTATGTCGTAAGTGATTAATACAATCGCTATTCATATAGCAGTAATTAATACAAGAAAATGATAAGCCTTTCTCACTTTTTATAACGTTTAAAACCAACATTATTTTTTAAATTTTTTCTATATTTAGTATGGCTCTTGGATAGTTGTAGATATGTTTATTACGTTAAATCTATCTGCTAATTTTCAAGAGCTTTACTATATAAAAATGAATTTAACTTAAATGATGTAAAAATTATTTTATTTAATAGAGACAAAATCATGACTGATATGATGAAAAATATAAGAATAGTAGAAGTTTATTCAGATATCGCAGGATATAAAAAAGGCGCTTCTCTAGGCATTGATGCATTAAAAGCATCATCAAAAGAGCTCAATGCAGATTATTTTGAAAAATTGCAATTTGACAGTATTGAGGATGATAGCAACAGTGAGGGGGAATCACAGTTTGCGCATGCAAAATATGCTGATGTGATTGAACCAATTATCTCTAAATTAGCACATAAGGTAAGAGATATAAGAAATGAGAATAAATTCCCCATTGTCTTAGCTGGAGATCATTCTAGCTGCGCAGGAACGATGCACGGCCTAAAAATGGCGCATCCTGATGCTGAAATTGGCGTGGTCTATATAGACGCACACGCTGATTTTCATTCACCCTACACCAGTGGATCAGGAAACATGCATGGCATGCCTTTGGCCATGGCGTGTGCCATTGATAATCTGGAATGTCAGCGCAATGAGCTCTCTGAAAAAGAAAAAGAGTATTGGGAAAAATTAAAATTTATGGCATCAAGCGAACCATCTATCAAGCCAGAAAATGTGGTCTTTTGTGCCGTTAGAGACTATCAAGAAGAAGAAATGGATTTAATTAGAAGACATAAAATCCCTTTATATAGCGTTGCTGAGATAACTCAAAAAGGCATCAGTTCTACAGTAGAGGAAATCTTTAAGAAGCTAGAATATTGCGATCATATCTATGTCTCATTTGATGTTGATAGTGTTGACCCTTTGTACGTGCCAGGAACCGGTACGCCTGCAATGAATGGCCTGTCATACGAACAAGCCATGCAACTTAATATAGAGCTAATCAAAAATAAGAAAGTATGCTGCTGGGAAATGGCAGAAATTAATCCTTTGTATAACAATTCAAAAGATGACTCAACCAGAATATTTAAAATCTTAGAAAAAGTTACACAGTCTCTTTTAAAGAATTACTAATATTAAATATTTAAAATGAGTTAAAGCATCTGGCCTAAATGTATTTATTGAAAATATTTTTTAGGCTAGTTAAAAAATGGACTGCGAGTAACAATAATATGGACATTATTAAATCTAGTTCTTCAAGTCAAGATGTTAGCAGTATCAGTATCAGACAGTTTTTAAAATTCTTTATACCCTCTATAATCGGTCTGTTGCTCTTCGTATTTCCAATTCCCTATGTAGATGGTAAGTTTGTATCATATGCAGAAGGATTTACCATTCCTATCTCTGTATTAAAGGATTACATACAGGGTTATATGGGCAGCCTTTTGCCACTGTTTGTTGTAATCTCCATTATGATTACACTGTGTTGTACGTTATATACTAAAATCATGAAGCCTTCGTTGATTTTAAACAATGCCTTTTTAAACAACTTACTGAACGTCACAACCCCTTGGCTTATTATTAGAATGCTTGGTGCGTTTTTTGTTGTCGTTACCTATTTTAAATTTGGGTTTGAGGCAATATATTCAGATAATATTGGCGGCTTAATATTATATGAGTTAATGCCAATACTTTTTATCGTGTTTTTCTTAGCTGGGTTATTGCTACCACTACTGCTCGATTTTGGCTTATTAGAGTTTTTTGGTGTTTTATTAAGTAAAGTAATGAGACCTTTATTTGGTTTGCCCGGTAGGTCCTCTGTAGATTGTTTAACCTCATGGTTAGGTGATGGCACTATTGGCGTGTTATTAACTGATAAACAATTGGAAGGTGGGTTTTATACCAAAAAAGAAGCAGCCGTTATTGCGACAAGCTTTTCAGCAGTCTCGATTACATTCTGTTTGGTCGTCATCTCTCAGGTTAAGCTAGAAACCTACTTCCTCAACATGATTGGAGTGGTTGCTTTATGCGGGATTGTTTGTGCCTTGATAGTACCAAGGTTATTTCCTTTATCTAAAATTGACGATACGTATGTAGTAGAAAATAGTGATAGAGATCATGAGACCATCCCTGAAGGAAAAACATTATTTACCCACAGCTTACATAAAGCCGTTCAAAAAGCAGAAAAGAGTCCAAGCTTTTCTACCTTCTTAAATGATGGGTTAAAAAATATTTTAGATATGTGGATCGGGATATTGCCTGTCGTTATGGCAATCGGGACGATGGGTTTAATCGTTGCAGAAGAAACCCCTGTATTTGATTATTTAGGCATGCCATTTATCCCATTCTTAGAGTTATTGAATATACCTTTTGCAGCAGAAATGTCAAAAACGATCATGGTAGGTTTTGCGGATATGTTCTTACCTGCGATTATTGGCTCTTCAATAGAATCAGAGTTGACCCGATTTGTCATCGCTTGCTTGTCAGTCTCTCAATTGATCTATATGTCTGAAGTGGGTGGATTGATCTTGGGAACCAAAATTCCAGTGAGCTTTTTTCAGCTATTAATAATCTTTCTATTGAGAACCATTATCTCATTACCGATTATTGCGATATGTGCTCATATGATTTTTTAATAGTATTAAATTGCAATTTTTGCTTCAAAAGAGGATTTTCTGAAAGCCAGACTCACCAATCCTGAGCAAAAGATTAGCAGTAAAAAACCACCTATCAAGGTGGTTTTTTGCTATTTATAGAAGCAAATAGTGTCAATACTGGTGATAGTCAATCCCATATAAAGTGGGTACGGTGTCAGACTCGCTCAGTCTACAATTCGTAGCACTTTTGCTCATCTTCCTTGTAGCCAAATTATATTGTACCGACTATAGATAGGTAATCTTAAGACAGATCATATTTTAGACCTAAACGCACTACGTGTATTAGTATCCAGTACGTACTTCACAATCAAGTCTAAGTCACAGGTTACTGGCTGACAAAGGTGATAGCCTCAGTACTGCCGTCATCATTGGCTTGTCTGATAGTGATTTTGCTCGCTAAGATATCGCCTTGAGCATTTATCTTGTAGCATTCAGTTGTGGGGCCATCAGGATCATAGCTGAGTAATAGGTTTTCAGAGCTTTCTATGCAGAACCATGCGGTGTCATTACTCTCTCGTTTTAATGACCAAGTCTGTGTATACGTTTTTAAATGTTTACGCTTACTGCTATCACTATACACCTGCTCAGTTAGATAGGTGCTTGACTCATTAATGTTGGCTATTTTTGGTATAGGTTTGGTTTGGGTTGCAACTGAATATTCGTCTACATCACCAGTAAAACCATGAAATACCAGTGGCTCCAAAGTAAAGTAATTGATACCGACTGATTCATCCACCACTTGATCATTGACTATCGTGGTAGCAACGGCCTCAGCACCTTGTACCTGTTTATTATTAAAGTCCATAACGCCCTTTGGTGTTATTTGGGTATCAACAACGACCAATTGATCATCAATCAGCGTATATAATCGATCACTATACGCTCTGGTATAGATATTGAGCAAAGCCGTCTCAACAGGATACTGAGTCACTATCTTGTTTGAGTTGGTATTAATCGTCATGCTACCACTGATGCCACTAGCACAAGCGCTTAATAACAATCCTGCTGCAACACAAACTCCTAGTGTTTTCATGGTTTAATCCCTTAGTTTGCTTAATCAGATATTACTGACATTTACTATAGTCCAGTTTTTGAGAAATAGCATCTCATGCCCTGTTGTTATGTCAATTCTGTGATTAACAGCATAGAGTTGATTCAGTTTAAAAGAGAGTCAAGGCAACCGAGTGTAGATGTATAGGTGATACTTCAAACGAGGTTAACGCTGTCACTCTTTTATAGAGGATTGACTATAGATCATACAATCAGACTGTCTACCAGAAGTTGAATACTAGTGTCTAACGCGCTAGTAGCGAACTTCTTATTTTTCAAACTATGATTACACACTGCTTCAATTTGCGTAGAAAAATCAGAATAGTGCTGAGTGACCGCCCAAATATGGAAAATTAAGTGGATGGCAGAAACCGACTTAATCTTGTTGTCTGCAATCCAGCCATC
The DNA here is from genome assembly GCF_015864565.1 of Psychrobacter sp. SWN149. NCBI lineage: Bacteria > Pseudomonadati > Pseudomonadota > Gammaproteobacteria > Moraxellales > Moraxellaceae > Psychrobacter > Psychrobacter sp. SWN149. The sequence continues at coordinate 393,797 of NZ_JADYWX010000005.1, read as the reverse complement.
AATCACGGCTACTTTTTCTCGAACTAGGGACTTCAAAGGTCCTTTTAATAAGGTCATTAAATGAGGCGCCCCTTGAATAATCTCTAATGCGTACAGTCTTGACGCTGCAGGCGACTTTTTTGACGTTTTATATTTTTCTTCGATGTAAGTTATAAGAGCCTCTCTTGGATCTTGGTTGGCACTCATCTCGTTTAAAGGTGACAACCACTCACTCAGCACCGTCTCCAAAACTGCAATATAAAGCGTCTCTTTACTGTCGAAGTAGTAAAATATATTTGATTTAGATATATCAGCCTCTTCAGCAATTTTCTCCATTCGCGCCCCGTTCAATCCCTCTTGGGAAAATACGATCAACGCAGCCTTAATGATGTGCTTTTTCTTTTTTAATACCTTTGAACTCGTTTCCATCTCTTTCTTTAGCACATCTTCTCTCACTATATTGTCCCTCACTATAAAGTCATATAACTCTATTAAATGACAGTTGATTCAATTTAAAAAAGGGTCAAAGCAACCAAGCACACAAGCCACCAATTGACCCAAACGGATATGCTAATGGCGTCAACAGCGTTCAACACTGTGTCGATTCATGAGCTCTCTGACTGTAGCAATATAGCGTCAGAGAACTCAGAAACCTAGCGTCATCCTGTCTCATCAGCCTAGTGTCATTCAAGTTCAGTAACCTAGTGCCAATCTAGTATCAGTTAGTTTTTTTTACCACTCATTTAGCGCCATTTTCATCCAAATTGCTCTCAAAATGCACTTTTGAAGCGTTTCTACATTTGTGCACCATTTTACAACATTCTGCACTATTTTATAACATCCGCACTATTTTCATGCATATTTTTAAACCATATGGTCTAAAAATTTTTGTGTATAAAAACGTTAAGTATTTGATAAATAACAATTAATTAATTTGGCATAAATTATGCTGCGTAAAAAACATGAAATAATCTTTATTTCTTTTATAGCTCTTTCTTCCTCAAACTTATAGGTGAAATTATGGAAATAGGTATTTTTTGTCCGATTGGCAACAATGGCTGGTTAATTTCAAAAAACGCGCCGCAGTACAAGCCAACATTTGAGCTTAATAAGCAAATTGTGCAACGTGCTGAGCACTATGGTTTTGATTTTGCGCTCTCGATGATTAAGCTACGCGGCTTTGGCGGGGAGACTGAGTTTTGGGATTATAACCTTGAAAGCTTTACCTTAATGGCAGGATTGGCTGCGGTCACATCCAAAATAAAAATCTATGCTACATCGGCGACGTTGGTCATGCCACCTGCAATCGTAGCAAGAATGGCTTCGACGCTTGATAGCATCTCAAACGGACGTTTTGGATTGAATGTCGTGACTGGCTGGCAAGAAGCAGAATATGGACAAATGGGAATGTGGCCAGGCGACGATTATTTTGGTAAGCGCTATGACTACCTATCTGAATATGTCCAAATTTTGAGAGATTTGTGGGCGACAGGCCAATCTGATTTGAAGGGTGAGTTCTTCCAGATGGATGACTGTCAAGTGAAGCCCATTCCAAAAGCGGATATGAAGATTATCTGTGCAGGTCAATCAGATACAGGGTTAGCGTTTTCTGCAAAACATGCTGATTACAACTTTGTCTTTGGTAAAGGTCTAAACACACCTACCGCTTATGCCGGTATCAATGACCGATTAAAGGTACACACGGATAAGACGGGCCGTAATGTTCCGACCTATGTTCTCTTTATGGTCATTGCAGATGAGACCGATGAAAAAGCCCAAGCAAAATGGCAGTCGTACAATGAAGGTGCGGATTTTGAAGCCATTGATTGGCTACAGTCACAAGGTGGCAAGGACAAAACATCAGGCAAAGATACCAATATTCGCCATATGGCCTCAAGTGTTTCACCAGTCAATATAAATATGGGTACGCTGGTCGGCTCCTTTGAAAATGTCGCCAGCATGTTAGACGAAGTTGGTGAGATACAAGGTACGGATGGCGTCTTACTTACCTTTGATGATTTCGTGCAAGGTGTTGAAGATTTTGGCAGTAAGATTCAGCCCCTGATGAAGAGCCGCATTAATGTCGATACCCCAATTGCCAGTCAAGCTGTCAGCGAAGCCTAATAAAAGGAGCGGATATGAATTCGGTTAATACAATTTGTGCAGACTTTACCAAGGAATCTTCTCCTGTTTTAGAGTCGTTGCCTGAACCTATCAAGTTAGATCCCTCACAGACGGCGTTGATCGTAGTAGATATGCAAAACGCTTATGCCAGCCAAGGCGGTTATCTAGATTTGGCTGGGTTTGATGTCACAACGACTAAGCCCGTTATAGATAAAATCAAGCAAGCCGTGGATATTGCACACCAAGCTGGCATACAAGTTATCTATTTTAGAAATGGCTGGGACAATAAATATGTGGAGGCTGGTGGTAGTGGGTCGCCCAACTATCACAAATCAAATGCCTTAAAAACCATGCGTAAGAATCCTGAAATTGAAGGAACGTTATTGGCGAAAGGGGGCTGGGATTACGAGTTGGTCGACGAGCTTAGCCCTGCACCTCAAGACATCGTTATAGATAAACCTCGATATAGCGGCTTTGCGAACACTAACTTTGATAGCGTATTGCGGTCACGAGGCATACGTAATCTATTGCTCACTGGTATAGCGACTAACGTCTGTGTTGAATCTACGCTTCGAGATGGATTTTTTCTTGAGTATTTTGGGGTGTTATTAGATGACGCTTGTTATCAGGCAGGACCAGTAGAGGCTCATGAGGCCACACTATATAACGTAAAAACCTTTTTTGGTTGGGTCTCTGATGTTGCAAGCATGCAGCAGTGTTTTACAGATAGCTAACGTTTTAATTAGCCAGTTTTTAGCAACCTAAACCATGCTTTTCATACTTAACCTAACCGCAATAGGAATGTAGATATGTCTAAACAAGTGATTATCCCTGAAGGTACCAGCAAACCATTAGCCCCTTATGTACCAGCGACTAAGGCCGACAATATCGTTTATGTCTCCGGCACTTTGCCTTTCGATGAAAACAACGATGTCGTACATGTGGGTGATGCCGCTGCTCAAACTCGCCATGTGTTAACGACGATCAAAAACGTGATTCAAACTGCTGGCGGCGATATGGATGACGTGACGTTTAATTCAATCTTTGTAAAAGATTGGGCAGATTATGACGCAGTCAATCAAGTCTATGCAGAATTCTTCCCCAATGAAAAGCCAGCAAGATTTTGTATCCAATGCGGGTTGGTAAAGCCAGACGCTTTGGTTGAAATCGCGTCCATAGCGCACATTGGATAAAGACCTGTTTAAAAATGACTGCAGTTAGTGAATTTAAAGTTACCTGACATTGAACCCCTTAATATTGGACTGTAGTAGGGCGCTTTAGTTAACTACACATGTGGCGGAATATTGTTTAAAAGGAAATGACAGATGAATACAGTAATTAAAGAAAGCCAAGTAACGCAATCCTCATTAATGAAACATAAATCTAAAGAATCATTCACCTCTACGGCAGCAAACTTAACTGACATGCAGCAATCTTTTAGAGATGCGATGAGTAATTTGGCTGCCGCCGTCAACATTATCACCACTGAGGGTCCAGCAGGGCGGGCAGGATTTACCGCCTCTGCTGTGTGTAGTGTCACTGACTCACCACCAACCCTATTGGTGTGTTTAAACAGAAGCGCTTCTGTATATCATTATTTTAAAGAAAACATGGTGCTATGCGTCAACACACTTGCTCTTGAACATAAAGATCTAAGCGGTGTGTTCGGGGGTAAAAAATCTCTAGAAGAAAGGTTTGAGCAAGGCAGTTGGTCTACGCTGTCAACAGGCTCGCCTGTACTAGAAGATGCCAGTATTTCTTTTGATTGCAAGATCAAACTCATTAGCTCGGTGGGAACTCACGATATTCTTATTTGTGAAGTATTGGATATCAAACACAAGCCTAATTGTGACAGTCTCATCTATTTCAATCGAGACTACCATCAATTAAGTAAGTGCACGAACTAAGTATCATCCCTCTACTTTTTAAGGATATTGAAAATGGATAAATGGTTTGTTAAATGGCGTCCCTATACTGGAAACCTAGAAACGACGCCGGTAGGTATCAATGAGTATCTACCAATGGGTAAAAGTGTGGTGTTAGGCGCACAGCACTCATTCGCAATGTTTGGTGCGACAATCTTAGCCCCATTATTAATGGGCTTTGATCCTAGCTTGACCATGCTGATTACTGGTATAGGCACGATACTTTTCTTTCTGATTACTGGCGGGCACGTACCAAGTTATTTAGGTTCTAGTTTTGCATTTATCGGGGCGGTAGCAGCAGTAACTGGCTATAGCGGTACTGGTATCAATCCAAATATTGGCATTGCGCTTGGGGGCACACTGGTCTGCGGGGTTTTATACGCACTGATGGGTCTGCTAGTGATGAAGACAGGTGCAGGATGGATTGAGAATTTGATGCCACCTGTGGTCACTGGGTCCATTGTGATGATTATCGGGTTGAACCTAGCGCCTGTCACCATACAAAGCGTCATTGGCAGTAGCTTTGATTCTTGGATGGCGTTAGTCACCGTGTTGTGTATCTGTTCAGTCGCCGTATTCACCAAAGGTATGGTCAGACGCTTGCTACTGTTAATAGGACTGGTCGCTGCATATTTTATTTATTTCCTATTAACGAATGTGATGGGTATGGGCAAACCTATCGATTTTAGTCCAATTGCGAATGCTGCCTGGTTCGGTCTGCCAACACTATATTCTCCTGTCTTTGAGACCAGTGCCATATTAGTCATCGCACCCGTCTTTATCATCTTGATCGCTGAAAACCTTGGGCATTTCAAAGCAGTAGAGGCCATGACTGGCAAAAGCATCTCACCTTATATGGGTAGAGCTTTCTTCGCTGACGGCCTTTGTACCACGCTTTCGGCTTCGGTAGGCGGCACTGGTATGACGACTTATGCAGAAAACATCGGCGTCATGGCAGCGACCAAAATTTACTCTACAGTCGTCTTTGTCATAGCAGGTGTCTTCGCCATTCTATTGGGCTTATCACCTAAGTTTGGCACCCTGATCAGTACCATTCCTGTAGCCATCTTGACCGGTGCTTCAATCGTTGTCTTCGGTTTGATTACGATCGCCGGCGCGCGTATTTGGATGAATGCAAAAATTGATTTTAGTAAGAATGGCAATATGTTGGTAGCCGCCGTTCCAGTCATCCTAGGCACTGGCAACTATTCACTAAACATTGCTGGCTTTGATTTAGGTGGTATCGGTACCGCTACTTTTTTAGCCATTCTTATGAACCTCGCTTTCAATTTTAAAAACAAACAAAAAGAGATGAGCGTGACCACTGAGAGAGAAATTGCTACATCAGAACCGCTCTTGAAGCTCAATCCATAAATTTAAACCCTATTTGATATTACCTTAAGGAATCGTGTCATGACTGCAGAACTACGCAACGTACAACAATTGATAAACGGCGAATTTACTGAATCGACTACCACAGAATGGATTGATATCAACAATCCAGCCACTCAAGAGGTTATCGCAAAGGTACCACAATCAACACCTGAGGAAATTGATCAAGCCATCAAAACGGCATCTGAGGCTTTTCAGAGTTGGCGTATCACACCCATCAGCAAACGAGCTCGTGTGTTTCTAAAGTATCAACAACTGATACGTGAAAATATGGATGAGCTGGCAGCGCTATTGACTGAAGAACAAGGTAAGACACTGGCAGATGCTAGAGGCGATGTATTTAGAGGCCTTGAGGTCGTAGAACACGCATCAGGTATCGGCAACTTGCAACAAGGTGGCTACATTGAAAATGTCGCCAGTAGTGTCGATATGTATACCGTTCAGCAGCCAATAGGTGTCTGTGCAGGTATTACTCCCTTTAACTTTCCTGCCATGATACCGCTATGGATGTTTCCAATGGCCATCGCTACAGGCAACACGTTCATTTTAAAACCATCTGAGCAAAACCCAATCGTTACCATGAGATTGGTCGAGTTGGCGCTTGAAGCAGGTATACCAAAAGGGGTATTAAGTGTCGTTCATGGTGGTAAAGATACGGTGGATGCGCTGTGCGATCATCCAGATATAAAAGCGATATCTTTTGTGGGTTCAACTGCGGTGGGCAAGCACGTATATGACCGTGCAGGTCAGGCTGGCAAACGTGTGCAATGCATGATGGGTGCGAAAAACCATGCCGTTATTATGCCTGACGCTAACAAAGAACAAAGTCTGAATCAGTTAGCAGGCGCAGCATTTGGTGCAGCAGGTCAGCGATGCATGGCACTGTCTGTCGTGGTATTGGTTGGTGAATCTAAACAGTGGGTTGATGAGATTGTAGAGAAATCAGCACAGCTAGTAGTGTCTGCTGGCAAGGATGATAAAGACTTAGGTCCGCTAATATCTAAGCAAGCCAAAGCCCGTGTCGAGCGCTTAATCCAAGCGGGCATAGACGAAGGGGCGCATCTAAGACTAGATGGTCGTGGTTGTCAGGTAGCAGGTTATGAAGAGGGTAACTTTGTTGGCCCGACCATCTTAGACAATGTAACCACTGATATGAGCTGCTATACCGAAGAGATTTTTGGTCCTGTCCTGTGCATTATGTATGCCGACACGCTTGAGGAAGCCATTAAGATTATCAATACCAATCCAAATGGTAATGGCACCGCAATTTTCACCCAATCTGGCGCCCATGCACACAAGTTCCAACAAGATATCGATGTTGGACAAGTCGGTATTAATTTACCAATTCCAGTACCGCTACCGATGTTTTCGTTCACAGGGTCTAGAGCGAGTAAGCTCGGTGACTTAGGTCCTTACGGTAAGCAAGCGGTGCAGTTTTATACACAGACTAAAACGGTGATATCACGCTGGTTTGATGAAGATGCTAGTGAAGGCGTAAATACCACTATCTCTATGAAGTAGCTATACGGCCGTATCAAACGTAGGACGTTATGTAGAGCGTGTGATTAATTGAAAATAGTCTCTACATAACAACATACAAAAGCAAATATAAATGCAAATGGCGGATTTTATGAATATCAATACAATACCAGAAATCGTTGAAGATATTAGAGCAGGCAAGATGGTCATAATCATGGATGATGAGGATCGGGAAAATGAAGGTGACCTGATTATGGCAGCCAGTTTGGCCAAACCTGATGATATTAACTTTATGATTACACATGCCAGAGGTTTGGTTTGTTTGACCTTGACCTCCGAGCGTTGCAAAAAATTAAAACTACCTCTCATGTGCAAAGACAACCAAGCACCTTACAGTACAAATTTCACCGTTTCCATTGATGCAGCAAAAGGCGTAAGTACAGGTATATCAACGGCAGACAGGGCTCAAACCATTAGAACTGCCGTATCTCAAGACGTTACCTTTGATGACGTCGTAACCCCAGGTCATATTTTTCCATTAGTGGCTAAAGAAGGCGGTGTTTTAGAGCGGGCTGGGCATACTGAGGCAGGTTGTGACCTAACGAGACTGGCTGGTTTAGAACCTGCTGCGGTTATCGTAGAGATTATTAACCAAGATGGTGAAATGGCTCGTAGAAATGATCTGATGAAATTCGCCGATACTCATAATCTAAAGGTCGGCACCATAGACGCGTTAATCAAATATATTAAGTCTCAAGAGGCTGTTGAAAATAAAAGTAAAAATGAAAGCGAAGTCGAAAATTTCGAAGAAACCGTAGCGTATGAATATGATGAAAGCGATGAGCGTACCGTTGAATTGATTTAGTCAGTTTAATTTAACTTGATTTTATAAGCTATTAGATACTTTTACCGCAATTTGAAATTTACCAAAATTGGATGAAACCCTATGTTAGTTAAAAAATATCCTTGTAAGAACGACACGACAGAAACGATCGTATTTAGTTCAGGTTTAGGCGGGCATGCTGATTTTTGGTTACCTCAAATTGAGAGTTTTACCGAGCATTACAATGTGATTTGCTATGAACAAGAGGGGGTATCGCCTGATAGCGATCTCTTACCCGATGACTATTCTATGCAAGATTTAGCGGATCAATTAATTGAAATCTTAAAACAAGAAGGGCTTTCTAACTGTCATTTCGTCGGTCACGCGCTTGGCGGGTTTATCGGTATGGAAGTCGCTTACAAGGCACCAGAGCTATTAGACAAGTTAGTTATCTTGAATGGTTGGGAGAGCCTAGATCCTCACACTATTAAATGTTTTAGTATGCGAACCAGTTTGCTACAAGATACAGGGGTAGAGGCGTTTGTACGCGCGCAAGCGATATTTTTGTACCCGCCTATATGGATCTCAGACAACATAGAGGCACTCACACAAAAAGAAGATAAAGCCATTGCTAACTTTGCCCCAGTTAAGAACGTCTTAACGAGGTTAAAAGCCTTGCAGTCTTATCAGCCTCTGATAAACGCTAAGCATATCAAAAACAAGACGTTAGTCTTAAGCAATCTTGATGATGTTTTGGTGCCATGGCAACGCGGTCTGGCTTTGGCTGAAAATATGCAAAATGCTCAATTTGAGTTAATGCTGACAGGTGGACATGCCAGCACAATCACAGAAACCTGCTCAACCAATAGCAAAATCCTTCAATTCTTATCCAAAATTTAATATCAATTAGGACGTACTATGACTGATTCCCTATCGTTATCCTCAGAAGGTCTTGATCAGCTGTTTGGTAAGGCCAGATCCTTTAACGCTTGGCAAAAAAAAGACGTACCAGATGCACTACTTGAAGAGATCTATCACTTAGTGAAAATGGCGCCTACCTCGGCCAATTGTTCACCGGCACGTTTTGTATTTCTCAGATCTGATGACGCTAAAGCGCGTTTAGAGCCAGCACTGTCATCAGGTAATATCGAAAAAACAATGACAGCACCTATCACAGTGATTGTCGCTCATGATAATGAATTTTATGAGCAACTTCCTAAATTGTTTCCACATACGGATGCCAGATCATGGTTTAACTCTAGCCCTGAACTCATACAAGAAACGGCGTTTAGAAACAGTTCTATGCAAGCGGCTTATCTGATCTTGGCTTGCAGAGCCTTGGGTTTAGACACGGGCCCTATGTCTGGATTTAATAATGAATTGGTAGATGACACCTTTCTTAAAGATAGCAAATGGACCTCAAATCTACTGATTAATATAGGTTATGGCGAACCCGATCAATTATATAGCCGTCTCCCAAGGTTGGATTTTGATGAGGCTTGTCAGATCTTATAAGAAACCCCACTGAACTGTTTGATTTCGGGATAGGTTTAAGGGGATTTTTAGGATGGTTCCATTGGGGTATACCTTAACGTTTTTCCGCCAGTTGTCTGATTAAAATCTCCCAAGCTTAAATCTACGGGATTGACAGCAAGGGTCACTTTGGACTAGGTCTATTACCACGCATTAAAAGTGAACCAGTTGTTTTGAATCAATAGAACTGGCTGGTGATGGATGCTTATATAGCGCACCGATCACGAATATGTATGTGAAGTACACACTGTTATGTCAATAACTTAGACTATTGATATAAGCAGTCTAAAGCCTAAGGTTCAAGTCCTCACTGGGGGGCTGTTATTATTCTCACAATATGAGTAAACCTAACTTAATATTCTGTTAATTCATCGATACGTATCGTTTCTAAACCCCAAGCTTCATAGTATGAGGAGGGGTTTACTTGGCCATCAACAACGCTACCTTAACCTCAAAACAATATTCCTCTTTGATAGTAATACTCACTCTACCTTTATGGGCATTAGAGATAGCCTGCACGATAGACAGTCCCAATCCTGTACCTGCGTACTGATGGCTAGTCTTATCATGACGATAGAATCGCTCGAATAATTTATCCGCTTGACTCTGATCCAATGGTTTGTCTAAACGATTGGTCATTGTTATTCTTAACCATGGCTGCTTTGAGGGCCGAACCTCGTTTTTTGCTAGATTAGTTGAGGTAGTTGAGGCGAGGACGGTAGCGGATATCATGATCGTACTACCGCTAGCTGCGTAATAAATGGCATTTGACATCAGGTTGGCAAACAGCCGTTGCAATAAGCCTTCATCACCTAATACCTTTTCAAAATCACCCGATTTCTCAAAAGTTATCTCTCGATCCTCGGCAATTATTTCATAATAATCTATAAGCTTAGTGATTAAGCGGTCCGTATCCACGTGACTGATTTGCGAGTCATTTAATCCTTTTTGAGTTTTTGCCAGTAGCAGCATATTGTTTATCATGGCTGACAGCTGCTCTAACGTGTCATGCTGATGATGTAGCTGCTCGATGTATTCGTTGCCTTCTCTTGGCTTAGTTAACATGACCTGCGTTTGTGTACTCAGCGTCGCTATTGGCGTACGTAGCTCATGAGCGATATTGTCTGAAAACCGAGACAAAGACTCAAAGTTGCTTTCAAGCTTGACCATCATCGAATTATAAGACTCTGCTAATGGCCGCAGTTCTAACGGCATATCGCCAACCACAACTCTTTCGTCTAACCTTTGGAGGTTGATGCCTTTCATTTTTTGGACGATAGTGGCCAAAGGCGCAAAACCCCAGTACACACTCAAAGCAGCTACTGAGACGAGTAACAATGTAATCGCGAACAAAATCATACTAAGCTGACGATTGAACTGTAATAAATACTGATGATGCACATCGATAGGCAATGCGATAAGCGCGAGCATTTTGTCATCTTCAATGACCATCGCTCGATAGTATCGGCTGTTGACATTCATCACGAACTGTTGCTTATCATTATCTTGTCTCAGTGATGACAGATTAAACCCGTCTCCCAGCTCTTGAGCAAAATTATTGGGGGTACTAGACAGTATCTTCCCTTCTTTATTGGCGATAACGGTTTTTAGATCGTAATCTAGCCAAGAAGAGTGCAGATGATCAGCTTCATCTGATACCACTGAAGTAGGCGTATTGATATCAGGTTTCGCATCAGGTGCCGAGCTTAACGGCTGTTGGTTGTTTAGTAGCGTTTGAGAGCTTGTTGGGGTTTGGGAGGCTATAGGGCTATTAGGCTCTGCCACCTGCTTACGTAAGTTAAAAGCCGCATGAGTCATAATCTCAGCGTCCATTTGCTCAAAATGACCTTTAACAGAGTGCTGTATCCATATATAAATAATGACCTGTGACACAACAACGAATATCGTGAGCAATAGCACAGTACGCCACAATAGTGGTAAGCGCCGATTATCCACCTTATATTTCATCTTAGAGCTTGCCGACTTCATAAGATGGGGTGCTATCAAGTGCAGTATCGACAGCCTCTAACCGATAGCCCATACCGCGTACCGTATGAATCAGCTTTGCCTCATGATCATCATCTATTTTTATACGCAGACGCCTTATCGCCACATCAATCACATTGGTATCGTTATCAAAATTCACATCCCATACTTGGGAGGCGATCACGGTACGTGGTAGCACTTCACCTCGGCGCTCTAATAAAAACTGTAGTAAGGAAAACTCTTTTGCTGTGAGCTTAATAGGCTTGCCGCCTCTATGTACAGTGCGTTTGGCAATATCCATCTTGAGATCTGCTATTTGTAGGATCGTACTTTGATAATCGGCTTGATTGGCGCGTCGTAATAGACTTTTTATTCTGACGATCAGTTCTGCAAATGCAAAAGGCTTGGTCAAATAATCATCACCACCAATCTCAATCCCTTTTATTTTATCGCTTAAGTCATCTTTTGCCGTTAGAAATAGCACAGGCGTATGCTTACCCGCTGCTCGGTAATTGCGCACCAGCTCAAAGCCACTAACATCAGGCAGCATCACATCCATCAGTATCACGCTAAACTCTTCTGTCATCAATGCATGATAGCCATCTAGACCGGTTAGGTGATGATCCACGATAAACCCAGCTTCAGTTAAGCCTTTTTTTATATACTCGCCAAGCTTCAACTCATCTTCTACCAGTAGGACTTTCATTGTAATTTCTCAGTACGATTATGATTGTTTAACGTTCTAAGCAGCACAGATGACAGCATTGACTGCTAGCTGACAAAGATGTCATGTACTCGTAATCAGACTGTCAGTATTCTTTTGCTAATCTATATAAACGGTACATAGGTGCTCATTTCCAATGCCTAGCTACTACGAATTATTTTTATCGGTAATCAATTTAAACAACTTACGAAAGAGGTTTTATATGAAAATTCACGGTTCATTCAAAAAATTAGTATTGCTGTCGGTATCTGTACTTATAGGTATTACTACTGCTAATGCACATACTACTGATCTGAGTACTTCAATCATCAATAACTGCGACGCTGTGACTGACTTTGCAAAAAACTTGGATCATAACGATGCTCAGCTCTCAAATTCACAGATGAAAAGCTATATCGATGCTAGAGTGGCTTGTGAGATTGAACACAAAGATCAACATCTACAGTCTGAAAAATACTTCATAAACAAATATAGCAGTAATAAGTAATATCAGCGTTAACGTCATACTAAAGGATTGCTGACAACATTAAAAACCATAAATAGCAAGATGACAGAATTGTAATCTTGCAGTCATCTCTCTGTCAGAATCAATAAAGTATGCTGTAGAGTAACTTAATATTTTAAAGTCTTTTCGACTTTATACTAAATCAAATAAGGATTTACCATGTCACTATTCAAATCAATGCCACTGTCTAAATCAATCGTAGCAACCGCTATAGCATTGGTCGTTTCAACATCAGCCTTGGCACATGACCCAAAAATGCATGCTGAAAAAGACCAAATGAATTGCGAAAAAATGGAAAAGCATATGCAGATGATGGGCAAAATGGATCATAGCAAAATGGATATGAACGATCCTGCTATGAAAGCCATGATGACCAACATGAGCAAAATGAAAGCGATGTATCAAAAGCACTGTGTTGCTAGCAAAAGTGACTCTTAGACATTGCTCTTATAGAAGTGGATCGTAGAAATTGAATATTATTGTTAGATGGTTTTGTCGAGCAACAATTGGATATTAATAAAATGGATTTTTAGGACAAACCTATGAAGTTTTTACTAGGAATACTGTTTACTGTCTTTGTCGCTATTGTGGGCATTTTTATGGTGGTGACCAGTGGTGTGATAAATATCGGTGCTGATCAGGCCCATAGTCCGCTGGTCTACGATTTTTTAGAGACCGCTCGCACGCGTTCAATAGCAAATGCTAGTAAGGACATTACGGTTCCAAACTTAGAAAAGACAGAAATGATCAGCTCGGGCGGGGCAGACTATAAAGATATGTGTGCAGGCTGTCACTTGTCTCCTGGGGTAGAAAGCACTGATTTTAGTGCAAGTTTATATCCAAAGCCGCCCAGCTTTACCAATACTGAATTGGTTGAACGCTATAAAACAGATGCCGGTGCTCAGCAAGCCTTTTGGGCCATCAAACACGGCATTATGGCATCAGGTATGCCTGCATGGGGTGCTTCGCATGATGACGCTAGAATGTGGGCAATGGTTGCTTTTATCAGATCATTACCTGAATTAAATGAAGCCCAGTACACCATGTTAACGACTAGGATAGACGATGATATGTTGGACATGTCATTTGATGGTGAGATGGATATGTCAGGTGATGGATCGGGCATGCAACATTGATTTTTTGTAAGAGAGGCAGTGCTTAATAGTACTGCTTTTTGCGATTGTCATTTTAAGTGATACCAGTATTACATGACTCAGTAATACGGCTTTGATTTTTATAAATTTACTCGTCAGACAGACGCTCAGGAGTGGTTTTATGAGACGCTATACTAATAGATTTATTAATGCACATCATCAGATATCTGGTCGTGTGCTCTCAGCAATCGTGGTATTACCATTATCGCTAACGATTGCCGCTTGTAGTCAGCCTAATGCCACTACTGCTGACTCGACACCATCGACTGAGCCAACTACCGCTACGCAAAAAGACACGCTAGTAGAGCAGCCACAAGCCGAAATAATACCTGTCAGTGCTCATTCAGATACCCAGTCAACTATTTTGCGAAGTGTGTCAGCTACTGTCTATAAAGATGCCAATTGTGGCTGCTGTAAAGAATGGGTCGGTTATGTCGAAGGTCATGGCCTAAATGCAACCGCGCAGAATGTTGAAGATTTGTCCCTGTTTAAAGAGCGCTACAGCGTACCCCAGCAAATGCGCTCTTGTCATACTGCCGTCACTACTGACGGCTATGTATTTGAAGGTCATGTCCCTGCCAAGCACATGGCACAGTTTCTAAAGAATCCGCCAAGTGATGCGATCGGTCTTGCCGTACCTGGCATGCCAGTCGGTAGCCCTGGTATGGAATACCAAGATAAATTTATGCCGTATAAAGTGATGCAGCTTAACAAAGACGGCACCACAGAAGTGTATGCCACTATTGAGTCTCCTCAGCAGCAGATATAGTTTGATTAATATTTGAAGTCGCTCAACCTGCTTTATCAATAATCTGCCAGATAGAGAGAGCCAACACTCATTTCATGGATTAAGTTAGGTAAATCATTATGAATAAAAATATGCTCAACCGCCGCCGCTTTTTAACCGGATCCTCTGCTGTCCTTGGCGCATCCTTGATACCAACCATGGCCAGTAGTGCGTTGGGACATGCCAGTCGCTCGGGCAGTCAGAGTGCTACTATCAATAGTGATCAAAATACTCATGAAGTGCCTGTATTAACCGGTACAGAGTTTGATTTATACGTCAGTAAACAGTCCGCTATTGTGAACGGTAAAAAGAGCATGGCGACACTCATCAATGACTCGCTGCCAGCACCGACGCTAAAGATGCGTGAAGGCGATACAGTCATCATCCGTGTCCATAACCAGATGGATGAATCAACCTCTATCCATTGGCATGGCTTGCTCGTACCTTTTGAGATGGATGGGGTGCCAGGTATCAGCTTTGATGGTATTCCTGCGAACAGTACCTTTACCTATACATTCAAACTCAAACAATCAGGCACCTATTGGTATCACTCACACAGCGGGTTCCAAGAACAAACCGGTATGCTGGGTGCCATTGTGATTGAGCCCAAAGGGCGTGAACGTCATCCAATCGAGGAAGACCACGTTATTGTGCTTAGTGACTGGACCAGCCGCAACCCGCACAATCTACTGAAGCTTCTCAAACAGCGCGCAGACTTTGACAATTATCATCTGCCAGACTTCAAAAAACTGCTGTCAGATATTGCCGAAACAGATATGAAAACTGCGTTCGATAAGCGCAAAATGTGGAATCAGATGCGCATGATGCCGACTGACTTTACCGATCTATCTGGTGAAAAAACCTTTACATATTTAATGAACGGTAAGACCACAGCAGCCAATTGGACACAACTAGTGAAAGCGGGACAGCCCGTCAAACTACGCTTTATCAACGCCTCAGCACAGACGATATTTGATGTGCGTATACCGGGTCTCAAAATGACGGTGGTGGCAACAGATGGTATTGACGTCGCACCCGTTGCGATTGATGATTTTCGCATTGGGGTGGCTGAGACTTATGACGTCATTGTCACGCCTACTCAAGACGCGCATACCATATTTGCCCAAAATATCGATCGTTCGGGCTATGTCGCGACCACGCTTGCAACCAAAAAAGGTGCACGTGCTGCAATACCTGCTATGGATAAGATCGAATGGCTGACCATGTCCGATATGATGGGTGCGATGGGTGACAAAGGCTACAAAGCAAAGCATGCTAAGACCGAGTATGACTTCAAATCTGATATGCGTGTCGACAGTCCACGTATGAACCTCGATGATCCCGGTATCAACCTGCGTGATATTGATAGAAAGGTTCTGACTTATGACCAATTACGCTCTGTCGATGAGGCCATATTTGCGGAGCAGCGCCAGCCTACTAGAGAGATTGAAATACATCTGACTGGTAACATGGAGCGCTATATTTGGGCCTTAGACGGTGTCATGTTTAAGGATGCAACCCCTGTCAATATTAAGCCAAACGAACGCGTACGTATTACCTTAGTCAATGACACCATGATGAACCATCCGATGCATTTGCATGGTATGTGGAGCGACTTGCGCACGCCATCTGGAGACTTTCAGGTACGTAAACATACGATTGTGGTGCAGCCTGCGCAAAAGATTAGCTTTGATGTGACGGGTGAATTTGGACGATGGGCGTGGCATTGCCATCTGCTTTATCACATGGAAGCCGGTATGTTCCGAGAAGTTGCCGTTATTTAACAAACCTTCAAATATGAGGCTTATTATGAAAATATTTAAGAAAAATCTGCCATTCATTGGTTTGTCATCGCTAGTCTTGCTCACGTCATCTTTTGCAACAGCTGCTGAGATGTCTGGTATGGATCATAGCAGCATGGATATGTCAGGCGATATGTCTGGTATGGATCACAGCGGCATGGATATGTCAGGTGATATGTCGGGCATGGATCACAGCGGTATGGACATGTCAGGCGATATGTCTGGTATGGATCACAGCAGCATGGATATGTCAGGTGATATGTCTGATATGGATCATAGCAGCATGGATATGTCAGGTGATATGTCTGGTATGGATCACAGCGGCATGGATATGTCAGGTGACATGTCGGGCATGGATCACAGCGGTATGGATATGTCGGGCATGGATCATGGCAGTATGGATATGTCAGGGATGCAAGGTGGGCAGCCACCAGACGATGCTCGTAGTCCAGACTATTCAAACGGTGTTCCCTACGGGCAGTATGGTAAGCCAATGATGATGGGCAGTATGCCATTATGGGGAGTGTCAGTAGATGACTTGGGCTATCAGTTCGATGAAGACCAAATCAACTTCGAGGCGACGGGTTGGTATGGGACTGATAGTAATCGTATAAGGCTACGCACCGAAGGTAGTGCTCAGACTAAAGATGATAAAGAAATAGATAGCTTGAGCTCGCTTGCTTATTGGAAACCACTGAGCATTTTTTGGAATGGTGAAGCTGGTGTCGCTTACGATACTGAAAACGATAACGCTGCAGTGATGGCAGGTATTGTAGGCACCGCGCCGTATTTCATCGAAACCGATGCGAGAGCTTACTTATATACTGATGGTCAACTTCGCCTTGATCTGGGCGCAGAGTACGAATGGCGTTTAGATCAGCATTGGGTGGTCATACCGGAGGTGGGATTGACTGCCTTTAGTAAAGATGACCATGATAATGGTATTACCAAAGGCTTTAATGAGATGGAAACTGAGGTTAGGCTGACTTACGAGACGTTCAGTCGCCAGCTAGCACCTTATGTGGGTGTGAGCTATGAGACAGCGCTTGGCAAGGCTCGTGGTCAACGACGTCAAGAAGATGAATCGGTTGATAGTAGTAGTTTGACTGCGGGGGTCAAATTCTGGTTCTAATTTTATTAAAATAATAGGGGATATACTATGAATGCTTCAGATCAAAACACCATGAATCATCAACAGGGCATGAACCCGTATGTAAAGTTCACCCTGATGATTGTGACGTCTACGATTGTGATGTACATCATGATGTATTTCAATACTTATCAATGGGATCATATTTACTTTAGTGAGACCCGAGCTTATATGGCGCTTTACATGGGTGCCGGTATGGCAGTGGTCATGTTGGCATTTATGACCAATATGTATAAGAAGACCAAGGTCAACTTAATGATTTATGGTCTGAGCGTATTGATGTTTGCCGTCGGTATTTGGGGCGTTAGATCACAAGCAACTGTCGATCAAGTCGATTGGATGCAAGCGATGATACCGCATCACTCGATTGCTATTCTGACCAGCTCAAGAGCAGATATCGAAGATCTGCGTGTACAACAGCTTGCTGACGATATTATAAAAGCACAAAAACGTGAAATCGCTGAGATGAAGCAATTGATTGATGAGCTTGAATAAACAGTCACAAACTTTGAGCACTCTGTATTAGGTAGCATTAAGTAAGCAGCCTATTGAAAGGTATACGTTCACATGCCAGTACTATATCATTACTTATACTAAGGAAATAACAAGTAAGGAGTACTCATCATGATTGTTATGATGCACGGTATGATGAGCGGGCCTATGGATGGCCTCATGAATGGATCGATGATGCACGAGATGAGCTGGAGGATGATGGTTGTCTGTTTAATATTTGCCCTACTGTTTTTGGCCATATTAATATTAATTATTATGTCGCTACTCAAACACCTGCGTAAACCAGATTGAGTCTTATTCTTAGCTAATTTATTAAGCGTATAAAGTAAGAGTAGAGACAACGGCTATCAGCGGTTGATATGACTGAATCAGAATCTTTACTTATGGTCTTCAAGGAGTAGTTTTTATGAAACATGTGACCAAGCAAGCGCATATCAAAAGCGGTAAATACGACAAAGTGCCAGAGGGTTACAGCGGAACCGTTTATACCTGTCCGATGCATCCTGAAGTCAGAGATATTACAGATAGCGGCTGTCCCATATGCAAAATGTCTCTTAAACCTGCAGACACTGTTGCCGAAATGGTAGCAATGAAAGATGACCATGCAAGCTGCCATAGCCCGTCGAATACTGATGCCCATCCTACTAAAGAAAGTAAGTACGACGAAGTACCGGAAAATAATAGCGGTACCGTTTATATCTGCCCTATGCATCCCGAAGTGAGAGATGTTGAAAAAAGCGATTGCCCAATATGCGGTATGTTTCTCAGACCTGAGGACGAGGTTGCTGATGAAGACAGTCATGCACACTGTCATGGAAAGAATACTGACCGTACTAAGGTAAACTCTATAAAAGGCGGCAAGTACGATAAGGTGCCAGCTGGCTACAGCGGAACCGTTTATACTTGTCCCATGCATCCCGAAGTCAGAGATGTTGAGAATGGTGGTTGTCCCATATGTGGCATGGCACTTGAATCAGAGACTGCTACTATTGGTGAAGAGGATACCTCGGAGCTCGATGACATGACTCGGCGTTTTTGGATTTGTACCGTGCTGACCGTCCCTTTGTTTTTGTACGCAATGAGCGATATGGTAGGTATAAATCTGGACAGCTTCATTCAAGGCGGTCAGGGCGCTATCGCTGGGCAGATTGCGCAGTGGATACAGCTAGCTTTAGCAACCCCAGTTGTTGTATGGGGAGCCGCGCCTTTCTTCGTGCGAGGTTGGCAATCTATAAAAAGTCGCAACCTAAATATGTTTACCCTAATTGCGATAGGTGTAGGTACAGCGTTTGGTTTCAGTCTGGTAGCAACCTTTGTTCCGGGCATTTTCCCAGACAGTTTTAGGGATGCATCCGGTCGAGTCGGTGTTTATTATGAAGCAGCAGCGGTTATCACGACATTGGTATTACTAGGTCAGGTTCTAGAGCTTAAAGCCCGAAGCCAGACTTCTGGCGCAATTCGTGCTCTTCTTGAATTGGCACCACCAAATGCAAGGCGGGTAGATGAGCAAGGCGTTGAGACAGAAGTCTTCCTTGACGAAGTTATCAGTGGTGACCAATTACGGGTTAAGCCAGGAGAGAAACTCCCTGTAGATGGTATTGTGCTTGAAGGCAGTAGCAGTATCGATGAGTCGATGGTAACGGGGGAACCTATTCCGGTTTCTAAAGTAAAAGGCGATACGGTTACTGGTGGCACGGTAAACGGCACTGGAACCTTACTGGTTGAAGCAGTTGACGTGGGTGATGACACGGTATTGTCTAAGATCGTCAAAATGGTTGCTGAAGCCCAGCGCAGTCGCGCACCAATACAGAAACTGGTGGATAAGGTGGCTGGGTGGTTTGTGCCAATTGTCCTTATGTGCTCTATCATAACTTTTATCGTCTGGGCTATTTTTGGACCTGCGCCTGCCATGGCCTTTGCACTGGTCAACGCTATTGCAGTGTTAATCATCGCTTGCCCTTGTGCTTTAGGACTCGCCACGCCTATGTCGATTATGGTCGGTACTGGCAAGGGTGCTCAGAATGGCGTGCTTATCAAAAACGCTGAAGCGTTAGAGAGCATGGAAAAAGTCGATACCATCGTTGTTGATAAAACGGGAACATTAACCGCAGGAAAACCAGAGCTCACGGCCATCGAAGCGCTTGGTGGCTTAGATGAAAATGAACTGCTTATACTTGTCGCTGCGGTAGAGACTGCCAGCGAGCATCCTTTGGCAGAAGCTATCGTTAAAGCTGCGCAGGAAAACTCTCTTGATATTGTTAAAGCCAGTGATTTCAGCTCAACCACTGGCGAAGGCGCGCAGGCACTGGTCAATGGTAAGCAAGTCGCTGTAGGCAACTCAAAGTTTATGCAACGTCTTGATAGCTTTGACAGTACGCTTTCAGAACGTGCTGATAAGCGCAGAAAAGACGGCGAAACGGTAATGTTTGTAGCAGTAAATGGCCAAGCTGCTGGTTTAATATCAGTCGCTGATCCGATCAAACCGAGTACCAGCGAAGCGATATCTTTACTGCATCAGGCTGGACTAAAGGTGGTCATGCTAACAGGTGACAACGAAATAACCGCTAGAGCCGTTGCCAGTCAGTTAAATATTGATGAGGTACATGCTGACGTCTCTCCAGAAGACAAAAACCGTATTATCAAAGAGCTACAAAATAGCGGCAAGTTCGTGGCGATGGCGGGTGACGGTATTAACGATGCTCCTGCTCTTGCACAAGCTAACGTTGGCATCGCCATGGGCACAGGAACAGATGTGGCTATGGAGAGTGCTGGCATCACGCTAGTGAAAGGTGATCTGATGGGAATCGTCAGAGCCCATAAACTGAGTCATTCTACGATGCGAAATATCAGACAAAACCTGTTTTTTGCGTTTATCTATAATGCGCTTGGTATACCGCTTGCGGCAGGTGTTCTCTATCCCTTCTTTGGGCTGTTGCTCAGTCCAATGATAGCGGCCGCTGCGATGAGTCTGTCTTCAGTATCTGTCATTGGCAACGCGCTGCGATTGCGTCGCTTGAAACTGTAGTTTTGGTATGGTGGATCAGTTTCTAAAGCACACATACACATACTGGTCTTATCAAGACTTTAAAATATAAGGATCACGTTATGGGCAGCTTTTCTATTACACATTGGCTGATTTTATTGGTTGTGGTAGTGGTCGTATTTGGCACTGCTAAGCTTAAAAATGCGGGCAAAGATTTAGGCGGTGCAGTAAAGGGTTTTAAAGAAGCAGTCAAAGATGAAGAAACCGAGCAACATCACAAGAATCGTGTACTTAGCCGTGAAAATAGTAGTCCAGTTGCAAATACTCAGATTGATGATACAGAAATCAGCCCTGTTACTACTGATGATCATCACAAAGTATGAAGCGCGCCGCTTATAAATAGCGGCACTCATATGATTGCCACTGACATCACGTCAAATTTTATGGCACCCAATCGCTTAACGATATTCGTCGCCGCATTTTTAGCAATGCCTTATATCCTGTATCAAATTTGGTCATTCATAGCCCCTGGATTATATAAAAAATTCACTATTCCAGTTCTGATATCTTCAATATTTTTATTCTATACGGGTGTGGCCTTTGCCTACTTACTAGAGTATGTCAGCGTAAGTACTCTACTTAACAACGAGGTTTAAATGGAACACCTAACCAGCAACAATGATGAGATGAATGACGGTCTCGCAAATCGACTGAATCAAGAGTGCTACTGCATTACCCTCGATCGTAAGGCGCTCAATACAAGCCTGCAAGATCAATTGGCAGAAAATAGAAACAATTCAATAGGAGCGAACGAGCTTAATAAGCTTTTTTCAGCAACACCAGTGTTCGTTCCCAAAACAGAGATAGCGGCGATGGAGCGGATCGTTGAAGCTATCGAGTCGGCTGCTAGACTTCCATCTTACCAACAGCAAGTATTGTCATGGGCGCCCAAAATCGCTGCTTTTGACCCAGGTCCAATAGGGGCTCTGATGGGCTATGATTTTCACTTGGGTCGTGATGGCCCTCAGCTCATAGAGGTCAATACCAATGCTGGAGGCGCATTTCTTAATGTGTTGCTCGCTCGCGCACAAAAACGCTGTTGTAACGCCTCACAGCAAAGCGCTGCAACGACTCAAATGTTAGATACATTTGAGGAGTCAGTGTTTACTATGTTCAAACAGGAATGGCAAAGACAGTCTGCTGTTGCTATGCCCAACCGAATAGCCATCGTGGATAATGACCCTAAGAATCAGTTCATGTTTTTGGAGTTCGAGTTAGTACGTCAACTGCTCCAAGATAGAGGCGTTGATACTGTGATACTAGATCCCTCTGAACTCGACTATGTCGATGGTGCTCTGACAGCCCATGGACAGAAAATCGATATGGTCTACAATCGGCTGGTCGACTTCACATTTGAAGAGCCTGATCATGCACTGCTTAAGCGTGCATATCTAGAAGGTGCTGTGGTGGTGACACCCAATCCCCATGTGCATGCTATGTTGGCCAATAAGCACAACCTGACCTTGCTATCCGATTCGCAGACATTACGCGCTTGGGGACTGAATGATGCAGCAGTAGAATGTCTCGAAAGGTCTGTGCCAAGGACTAAGCTTGTATCAAAAGACGAGGCAGCAGCGTTGTGGCGTACTCGGCGACAGCTGTTTTTTAAGCCAGTTGCGGGTCATGGAAGCAAAGGGGTCTATCGCGGTAGCAAGCTGACTCGACGCGTTTTTGAGAACATCCTTGATGAGGATTATATCGCACAGACCTTTGTTCCTGCAGGAGAGCGATCAATAAAAATTGATGACACTGTCACAACGAGAAAGGTGGATATACGTCTTTATACGTATGATGGACAACTGCTACTACCTGCGGCGCGTGTGTATCAAGGTCAGACGACTAATTTCCGTACACCAGGAGGTGGGTTCGCGCCTGTCTTTCAGGTGTAATGGAGCTAAATAGTACCAACTGCCTTTAATGCTAGTCTCCATTACTTGGATATCTGCCAACCTAGGAATATCCATTTGACAGTGTAGATTAACACTATCGGAATGACCACCCACTGAGTGAGCGGCAACGCACCTATGCTCATTAACGGGACATCAGGCATCAGTCCACTATAATTCCACCTTTGGCCAGCTCCAGTGGCCCAGTACTCAAAGAGTATTGTCACAGCTAGGCCAACGCCAAGGTATATCGATAAAGTCGACAGACGCCACGGCTTTGCAATCCAGAACCAGTCTTTTACAAACAATGCCGCAAGCATGTAAGCGCCAAAAGCAATATTGGCATCACCGACGGTCGCACGCGTGCAAAGCCAGACCACGTCCCAGTGTCTTGCTTCGGCCATGCCGGAGAAGAACGGGACCTGTGCCATCTCCCAAAAAAAATGGAGAAAGAAACTTACGCTCCATATCATTAGGGCAAGCACAGCTGATGTCGCTGCTCGGCGGGATTGGCTTACAACAGTCATCATTTCTCCAAAAATAGCCATAGCCATAAGTACAATGTCATGTTTACTCGATCGTCGTTATCAGACCGAGACGCCGTTTACTGGCGTCTCCCACGGCAGATGAGCATTTACATCCCAATCCCGATTGGCTTTGTACTGTGGCGATAGCTGCTCAGTCGAAATACTGCCTCCAAGGTTATGCTGTTTCCTCAACTAATGCCAGCATTTGGTATAGCAATCTCAGTATTGCTCACAGGAGAGGTAATAATTTGGTGTAAAATGCTGGCGGTGATGGAGGTGTTATTGACGGGAAAGAAGCGCTTTTCGGTTGATGGGGAGGGTTAAAACATCATTTTGTCATCTGGTTTTAGACAAGCTGTCTATATCTATTGTATAAAATATATTCATGGAAAATCATGAATATTTCTGCTATACCTAGTTATACTAATTAATTTGGTTAGTTTTGCTAATCAAATTAATTGGCTGTATGGATTTTTAATCTCGCATATCGGAGTTAAGCAACCATAAAGGACGATAACTATGAAATTAGCAAAAGCTATACTCGCCAGCATCTGTATTTTACCGTTAGCCACCATCGCTTATGCTGAAGACGTTAATACTCAAAACTTACGTATCTCTGAAACCTCAATGATGAGCGTCAATGAAGCAGCACCATCAACCATGAAAATGCATAACGAAAATGACCACATGAGCGAAAAATCGAACGCCATTCAAGACGGCAGCGATGTAGAAGTTGATGCTGAACGAGGATGGCGCTGGCCTTGGCAAAAGAAGAACAAAGAAGTAGCGACACCTGAGCGTCCAAAGTGCTGTTAGTTCATTAACTATAAAGGACTACCACGATGAAATTATGGAAAGCCATTTTAACTAGCATTTTTATTTTTCCGTTAGCTATCATCTCTCATGCTGAAGACGTTGATATCCAACACTTACGCATCTCTGAAACCTCAATGATGAGTGTCAAGGACGCTGCACCCTCAAGTATGCAGAAAAAAGAAGCAATGAAAATCAGCAATCAATCAAGTGCCATTAATAATTCAAATGATGTCGAAGTTGATAAGGAAGAGGGATTTAGATGGCCTTGGCAAAGAAGAAAAGACAAAGCTCTTGAAGCTATCGAAGATTTTAAGAACCAATCAAGACCCTAAGGAGGTTCGGGCAGATAGTCCGTCATGTGGATCATTTGATGGTAAATCTACGTAGCTTCTTACAGTGGTTTCAGCTATTCACAGTGATTTATTGATATTAAGTACTTTTACACAAGGATGTATATTATGAATATTTATAAGCAAATAACGATACTGACACTTAGTATGTCTTTAATAGGGCTCAGCCATGCCGCCGATGATATGGCAGGTGCCAAAAGTGGTATTACTTTAACTGAGAATAGTGACGTGAGTATCAGAAACCACAACTGGAGTACAACGGATAAAGAGCCTAGGCATAAGCGTAAACGTAGTACCGTTAAAGTGAGTGCACCGACGGAAGAAACAGCATCGCAAGTAGCTCTTACTAAGTTTGCTGAAGACAATAACATGATTGAAAAAAGCTATGGTGACGTTTGTGGCGCTTTTATGGAAAGCCAAATGACAGAAACTAAATCCCAAGGGCATCGTTGGGGCAAGTCTGATTCGCATTGGTCCAAAAAATCATTTAAGATTTTTAAAGCACGTGAATTTGCGGGTGGTGAAGAAGAACTGGCGCAAAGCGCAGGTCATCTATTTGGTAAAACTATAAAAAAACATAATTGTATTACTACCAAAATAGGGATCAATGATGAAAACGTTGAACTTGAGTCTATGAAACTAGCAAAATAATTGAGCAATGCTACATATGCTATCTATAAGTAAAGCAGGGTGACAGTTAAAAATTTAGCTGTCATTTTTTATGTACTAAGCCACGTTTTGGAGAGTATTCATGAAAACCTTTTGTTACCTACTGATGAGTTTGCTTTTTTTGTATTCTGCTCAAGCCACTGCTTTAAATACCAACGAGAAAATGATCAATGAACTGTATCAGGATACTGAGCTTGATATTGATAATGTAGATGACGTTTTTGCATACGTGCTATCACAGACTGGTGACACCCTCACTATTTACCCTTCAGAAGGCTATTATTATTTTAACTTTTACCATCAAGGCAACTTAATAAAAGGCAATATGTTGGTGGGTCATAAGTTAAGACAGCAGGGCAGCTTATCCTTTATATATTTTTATGACATAGCCGGCAAAGAACGGGGTGAGTTTAAAACGCATCATAAACTATATAAATCATCAGACATATTTAGCCTGAAAGAGCATCAACCTAACTTATATCAATTGACCTTCAAAAATATCAAAAAAAATATTGAGATTAATCAGATAGAGACGGATGCTTACTTTGTAAAGACGCTTGAGAGTCAAGGTTTTGAAGTAAACCTACCCATGATGGACGATTCGGGGGTCACACTCTATTTGGCATTTCATCCTACTACCGATAACTTTTATTATATTAATCCTTTATCCAGAGATGATGAGTTTTATTATCCTGTTGGCGAGGTACTTAAAGTGGGTGCTAGGACTCAATTTGTGTACTTGCCTATGGAGAAATTTGCCATATTAGTAGGCGTCAATGCCAATAATGTTTATAAAAACAACTATTACGATGGCCCTTTTGATCAGCTCCCTGACGAGGCGTTAGCCAATATAGACTATAAGTCTTATTTGTATCGAGTAAATCCAAGTTGGAAAGATAAAATATATGATGATGGTTATTTTATAAACGATCCAGATGCTCGTGTTGCACTGACCAATTATTTTGAATATCTATCGCTTGATGAACTCAAAAAAATACAACCTTGTGCGTCTGATAAAAACCCGCTGCAATGTTTAGAAGACAGTGGGATGCGTTTTTGATTTTGCACGATGCTATCTAATATAAGAACACTAGTAGTTACTGTCATACGTTGCATCACGATTGATTATAGGACATCAGGCGAAGATATAGTCTATGGGATTTTCATAGGAAAAAAGGCAATAGGACTTAACACTTCTTAAAGTTTCTCTAAAGTAAAAATTGATATTATCTTCTCAATATAATGAATTCATGATTTTGTCACTACAATTTTTTGTGTGAATAACGATAAGTAGCCATGATGGTTAGACAGGTGCGTATAAATATATCAGTCTTACTATGACTAACTTTCAAATATCAATTCAAACGAGAGCGTGTTATGACCCTTATAAAAACGGCTCGAGCTTTCAGCTTGCTTGCTATTGTCACTGCCATACAAGTTTCATCATTGACCTCTGCCTACGCCCATGATCCTAGTTCACATACTCTGCCTGCCAAAGAATGGCAGATCATCGGCCAGCCTAGTGTCGCTGCTGATTTTATTAAATTAGAAGACGGTACTGTTTATTTAACGGATAGCCACCATCAGTTGCTCTCTTTTGATTTGTCAGACTTTTCAGCCAATGATCAAACCTATATTTTGGAAAAAAACGCACATATTCAAGCGATCAATCAGCTAGCAGTGATTGAAAATCTAGTAAGTAGTAATCAATTAACGGCTATCCAAAATCCAAGCGATACTACTGTTATCGCCAATGACAGTGGGACTGCGCTAAACAAAATGGATGCGGAAAGCTCTGTTATAACGGATAACAGTGACACACGCTCTGTCTTATTTTTCTACTTGTTGGGTGGCTTGGTCTTAGCGAGTGGTTTGGTTTTGTTCTATGTTTTGAATATACGCCACAAGAAAAACCGACCGTCAAAAATTACCTATTCAGTTTTTGGAGTATTGGGTGCAACGGCTTTACTTGTCGCCTGTAGCAGTACTGAGACGGCCCAAAATATCGGTGAAAAGACCAAAGAGGCGGTTGCTCATTTGCCAGTACCAGCCAATGATATTGATTTGATGACGTCAGTATTTGGCTCATTCGATAACGTTAGTACTCACCATGATGATAAGTATCTGTATGTCGAATCAAATGGTATTCCAAGCCACGAAATGATGACAGGTATCACCAGTTGGCAACAGCAAGTACCTATTGACCAGGATTATACCAATGAGAACAGTTGGGTCATTCCCTTACAGCCTGAGCTTGCCGATGAGCCTTTGATGGCCAAAGACAATTTTATGAAAGGGGCCATCGCTATTGCAGCTAATGGCATTCCTATATTCAACCCATTAAATAATCGTGGTGAGGATGCCAAAGCATTCGGAGAATTAGACAATTGGGGCGGGCATTCTGGACGCGCTGATGACTACCATTATCATCTTGCACCAACCCACCTACAGTCACAAGTTGGTGAAGGTAAGCCCATTGCTTATGCGCTAGACGGATTTCCTGTCTATGGTGAAACGGATGATGAGCTTGATGAATATTTAGGAAAATTCAATGAAGACGGTAGCTATGAATACCATGCTACCTCAGAGTTTCCGTATTTAATTGCAGGTTTGCGCGGTAAGGTCACTGTGAATCCAGATACGACAGCGCCAGAAAATGAAATTTCACCGCAAGCGTATACGCACGGCGTTCGTCCAGCGCTAACGCCTTTGCGTGGAGCCGAGATCACAGATTACAAGATTATAAGCCCGACTCAATATAGTCTAACGTATACCCATGACGGTCAAGAGCATAAACTTAACTATGGTTGGGGTGCTACTGAAGCGACCAAAGATATTTATACTTTTGAGTTTATTGATCCAGAGGGTACGACCGTACAGACTTATAAACGCACTGATGATACACAGAAAAAGTAGCGTTTATTTGATGATAAAACCCAGTTGTTGGTGCTCATTGATTAAAGCCTAAAGCCTAACGCCTAATGTTTGAGGCTGTGAGCTGAGTTCAAATAATAACCATATATAATGCTAAGGAACCCTAATGAAACCTATTTTAATACCTGCTTTGCTAACCACGACAATATCTGCTGTATTGCTAGCGGCGTGTAGCCAAACCCAAATAGACTCAGCAGCTACCGATGCCAATGAGCAAACGACAGCATCAATAAGTAGTGCAGATGCCAGCAGTTATACTGGCACTGCTAGCTTAACTCAAGGTCTTGCCCAGACTGATGTGACAAATGCCTATGAATGTGATCGCGGTCGTCAAACCAACATCGGCAGTATCCAGTCAACTGACGGTAAATCGTGGACAGTACCAGCAGCGACCAACTTACTCAATACAGATTTCCCAGTGGCATCTGACTTAAACAACCCTTGTACGGGCAACGACTATCGCACCGCCAGTGAAGCGTTAGAACAACTTGATGGTTCAGACATCATTGAAATAGACGCAGATGGTGAGGTGTATACCGCTTATGTCTTTGCAGATAATTATTTTGAGATGTACGTAAATGGCGTAGCCGTCGGACGTGACAATGTACCATTTACTCAGTTCAATTCAAACATTGTACGTTTTAAGGCAAAAGCACCGTTTACCGTTGCTATGCATCTGGTAGATTGGGAAGAAAACTTAGGTATTGGTTCAGAAAGCAATAACGGCTCAGAGTTTCATGCAGGAGACGGTGGTCTAGTCGCTGTGATCAAAGATAAAGACAATAGCATCATCGCCAAAACCGATGAAAACTGGAAAGCACAAACCTTTTATACCGCGCCGATTAGAGACTTGTCCTGTGTTAGTGAGTCAGGTAGCGAGCGGCTATCTAGTAATTGTGTTACCACCGGCAATGTGCAAGATGGTTCGGCAGATTACGGCCTGCACTGGGAATTGCCTGCCAACTGGCAACAAGCAGACTTTGATGATTCTAGTTGGCCGAATGCCACCACCTATAGTAACCAAACCATTGGGGTAGACAATAAATCAGCTTATACCAATTTCATAGATATTTTTGATAATAAAAAAGCAGATGCTGAATTCATTTGGTCAACCAATGTAGTACTCGATAATGAAGTTATTGTACGCTACACAGTAAATGGATCATAAAATCTGGAAAAATATTGGTGTTGTTCCAAACGAGCTGACAACACACATATTTAGGTTGGCGGGAATTATTTTAGAAAAATGGAGCAAGCCAATTATATCGTTGGCTTGCTCTATAACCTAAAAACAGGTCATACGTTAGAAAAAACCTCGCTATTTGTATGAGTATCCAATGCTTACTCTACATACAAGGATATGTGCATAAACTACTGACTGGTAAATACCACTGTCTTCGTACCATTAGCAGATGGCTGCCTTAGTGTGACTTTGCTCGCTAAGATATCGCCTTTAGCATTGATTTTGTAGCATTCGGATGAAGTGCCTATAGGATCAGAGCTCAGTAATAAGTTTTTTGAGTTTTCTATACAGAGCCATGCCGTATTATTGGTGTCTCGCGTAAGAGCCCAGTCTTGCTCATACGATCCTATTTTTTTACGCATACTGCTGTTAGCATAGACGGTTTCAGTCATCAACTTATTTGAGTCACCGACGGTAGCCATCTTAGGAATAACGGTTGTCTGGTTCGATAGCGAGTATTTGCCCTTGCTATCTGTAAAGCCATGAAACACTAATGGATTCAGGGTAAAGTAATTGATAGCGACTGACTGATCAGTGATTCGATTATTCACTTTATTGATGGTATTTACTTCGGCACCTTGCACTGCTTTATTATTGAATTGAATACTGCCCTTAGGCGTGATTTGAATATCCGCTGAGGCACTTTGATTGCCTACAATAGCAACCAGTTTTTCACTCCGTTGTTTGGTATAGATGTTGAGCATCGCAGTCTCAACGGGGTATTGCGTGACAACTTTATCAATGTCGTTACTTTGATTATTAACTGTCGTTCCACCGCTTATGCCACTAGCACAAGCGCTTAATCCAAGTCCTGCTACTACTCCCAGTGCTAAATTTTTCATAAGACCATCCTTTTATTTGTTTTAATCCATTTAGATTACTATCGATTGAATTGAGGACACGCACTAGTACTTACTATAATTGAATTTTCCGCCACTCACGTCTGACATTCGTTAATAGCAGTTTTATGACAGTCATAAGTGCTACGGGTGATTGCAGACTTCTATTAGACTAGTTAATGGGAAGCGCAATTGTAGTTGTTGAAAGTACAGATTAGGGTAAGCAGGTGTATGCTAATGGTTGAACGAAGTCTTTGAAACGTTGGCACAATTATAGAGTTTGCCTCATTAAAATAGCGCCCATTGCAGGCGCTATTTTTATTTTATTTTTATGAGGCAAGATAATGATTGCTTAGTGCTAAAGCTAGTAATATGACAGCTATCTTTTAGCACAAAGTTATTTCTAATAATTGGCTTTGATTTGTGCTTCTATGAAATCAGCCGCAACAGTATTGTACAGGTCACAATCGACAACATCGGCCGTAAAGTCCGTATCACTATCTTCTTTAACGCCTTTTTGATAAAAATCAGAATCATAGACCAAACCATTGTACTCAACAGCGGCTACAATATTGCCATACTCATCAGTATATCTAGCAGCTGACAGTTCGTTATTCAGTCCAACTTTTTCTTGAACGAGGTTTTTTACCACGTTGCCTTGTTTTTGTTCGGCGATCCATTCATTGATAGTGATTTCTTCTCTAGAAGCTTGCTGATAAAAATAATAATAGGACTGAGATGGTGTCTCCTGAAAAATATAGCATTGAGAGCCGGTAGGGAAGGAAATATTGTCTGGGAAATAATCATAGTCTAAGACAGTGCTAATGCCTGTGTCAGCATTATTGGCTAACTTCTTGATACCGCTAAGGTCTAAAGTTTCGATATCATAAACACTATCAATGGCTGCATTATCGGTCTGAATTCTTGATTCAAAGCTGTCACTATCAGTAAATTTTAGCTTGTAGAATCGGTTGTCAAACTCATCACTCACTTTTATGAATACTTTATTGCCAACATAGTAGTTTGAGTTATTTCCCTCATCATCTCTGCTGTTTTGATAGGCAGTAGCCGAGCTGCCCACAACGGTAGAGATGGTTTCTGTAAAGCCACTATTACTAAATTTGTAGGCAAGCTTGCCCCATCCCTCTATATACTCATCATTTGACACATCTGTAAAAGCATCGAATACGGTGTAATTCAGCTCATTATTGATGATAGGGCCAGTATTGTCATTGTTGCCTACTATATATTCACCGTCATCATCACCGCCGCATCCTGTGAGCAATAAAGCACTGGTCAATGCGATACTGGCATATAGCTTGTTTATTTTCATATTGTTACCTATCGTTAGTTTCCCGTAAGAAAGTAATCATAGTAAAAGGTATGCTAAATTGCAAAACAAAGTTTCAGTTTTAACACTGTCGCTACAAAGATCGCTCGTCTCGCACTTTTGAAAGGTAATGAAACTAAAAGTAGCGGGAGGGGTAATAGGTAATGACTGAGAATGGTGCGCTTTGTTGTCATCAAGATAAGATCAATGATGGGCTGGCTAAGATGTATTTGAACAAGTGAGACATGATATCTTTATCGTAATCATCACAAAACAGTAGTTAAAAAGGATCAGTTGTCTGCTAACTAAAATGACCCGCATCAGGCGGGTCATTTTAGGTTAGGTTTTGAAAAGATGATCAACTCTGGCGTACCTGCATGCCCCATCTCAACTTGCAAGCCGTATTATACTGAAAAAACTATAAAGCCAAACTTGGCAAACCAAGCATATTAACAGTAGTTCAAAACCGCCAACTTTCACGGTTGGCTCATCCGTAAGTTTTCGCATCTAAGCCGTCCCAATAGGACTATTATTAATGGCTTAAGCTAGAAATAGATTTGGGGAATCAGTCATCCTTAAAGTTATTTTTATCATTCATGAATATAAGTCCAAGTTACATAAAGAAAACATTTGTTTAACATTATTTAAATTGGAATCCAGTCGAGAATGATATACATTCCGTATAAATTTTTAATGATGGGAGAATCAGTTCATGGTATGCTCTGGTGATAAATTGGTATGTACGAATGGGAATCCGTTTTTTAAAGCAGGATCGACATATACTGTTGGCAACATCGTAACCAGTAAACTCTTTGAAGTAAAAGTAGGCGCGAATGATGAGTTTTGGTATGCTACGGCAGATAGTGAGGGCATATCTGTTCGCTTTAATTCAAAGGAAACGGCAATTAATGATGCTTGGTTTAGTTTAGCAAAATAAACTAAACCCGTTTTTTAGCAGATAAGCCCTCTGCAAGATAGATGTTCACTTGTCTTAACGACAGATAAAATAATATTCAAACCGACTAATTTTTAAAATTTTGTCATCATGCTATCAGTGGGCTTATACTTAATATTGCATCAGAAGTAAGCATGACAACTATGACAATTACCCTATAAACCATTAATTGATTATCGTCGCATTCAATCAATTTACTTGAAATAATATTGTTTGCTTATCTGTGCGCCTGTACTGACATTTCAACTGGTTATAGTATCTATGATCAAAAACTATCCATCAGGTTGTGAGCGTAAATCTGTGAGCACATCCCACTTGTTTTTGGTAGATAAAGTATTTACGGTATTTCTGATTATTTATTAGTCTCTATGCCGACCACAAGCA
The DNA here is from genome assembly GCF_015864565.1 of Psychrobacter sp. SWN149. NCBI lineage: Bacteria > Pseudomonadati > Pseudomonadota > Gammaproteobacteria > Moraxellales > Moraxellaceae > Psychrobacter > Psychrobacter sp. SWN149. The sequence continues at coordinate 360,945 of NZ_JADYWX010000005.1, read as the reverse complement.
CAATAATCATTTTTTATTTCCTCTATCTTAATTGGTACAGCATATAACCATTGCATCCCGCCATCACTACGGAAATAGCCATTTTCAAATGCTACGATATAAGCGGTAAAGTCATTACCGTCATTATCCATCATTGCTTGTTCATCGCTCTCGTCATCGACAGCACACCATATGTTTTTATAACCACTTTTTAACATTGCACGCGCTAAATCACTACCTCTTAGCTCTTTATCCATAACACCTCCAAACCGATAGACAACAAGGCTATCTCTTTTAACTTAGCAGAAAGAGGTTAGGTTTTATATTAATTTCGGATGAACGGAGGCCTAGTTTGTGCCTACCTTTGGTTAAAAAGTTGAATGTTCACATACCTTGCTCACCGATACATCACAGACCAAAATAATAGCTTACATACAAAACCGCCCCGATGGTTATAAATCGGGGCGGTTTTAGTTTATCTAACACTAGCTGAGCAATAGAGTTAAATGCCTAATTTATAGGCTATAAGTCAGCTCATAGCTATGACTATATATCTCAACGATATTGCCAAATGGATCTTCCATATAGATCATACGATAAGGTTTTTCACCTGGATAGTAATAACGGGGTTTTTCCATACGCTTTTTACCGCCAGCTGCGATGATGCTCTCTACAAGCTCTTCAAGATTTGGATCTTGGACACAGAAGTGAAAAATACCTGTTTTCCAGTATTCAAAATTATCTTCAGGATCTTCCTGATTCTTAAATTGAAAAAGCTCTACACCCACTCGGTCTGCAGTGGATAGATGCGCTATGTGTAAATGACTCCATCCCTTACCAAATATTTCTGTACACATTTGACCTACAGGGCTATCGTCTTCGACGATTTTGGTAGGCGCCACGATAGTGTACCAACCCATTACCTCAGTATAAAATTTGACGGCCTTGTCTATATCAGGTACTGAAAGACCAACATGCGAAAAGCTTCTGGGATAAACATTACTCATTGCTTGTGCTCCTGTTTGGATATGACTCAGTGGGCAAACGTCCTTTTACTATTTAAAAATAGCACTATGAGAAATAAAGCTGTGTTGTAAAAGCACAGGGATAATGAAACTAACTGTAAAATAGCTGTCTTTGAATAAAATATATTATTTTTCAATGAGGTATAAAGAGAACTGTTCGTTTAGAGGTGCAGATAAAAAGCGTTATTAGTTTTATATTTTTTTATCAGTATCAGATGGTTTAATGCGAGGACTTATTGAGAATTGAGAATTGAGAATTGAGAATTGAGAATTGAGAATTGAGAATTGAGAATTGAGAATTGAGAATTGAGTAGCGATGTATGCATGCTACTTCCAGAAGTTACTGAAAAGGCGGTCTATAAGAGAAACATAAAGAGATGTAGTCACAGCCACCTCAAGACTTAATGGCTTTAGCCAACCAGTCTACAAGCCTAAGGGCAGGAGCTTCACTCAAACACTGTGGGCAATTAAGGTAGGTCATCACGCAATCATTTAAATCAGTTAGCATGTGAAGTAATAATCCCAAACCAATTATTCTATAAGGCTTTGGTAAAAATAACATAACCACATAGACTACCATCGCATAATAAGTGTGTAGTGGATGAAAGTTAATACTGCAACGATTAGGTGAAAAGATAGGAGTGGCTAGCAGATGATCTAAATCCACCAGCATGGTTGCTAATAATATTAAATATACCCGTTTATAGTCATTACGGAAAAAAAGATAGGCAATAATTAAGGGCACGCCAAGATGTAGAAAATAATGAATAACGGTTTGAACCATCGCTTTTTCCAATTTGAGGTAGTTTGTTGAAACAATGAAAAGAGTCGTTATTCCAAAAATTTTCTTCGAATTACTCGTATGTAGCAGATCTTGGACTTGCTTATTCTTGGACACACAACATGGCATGCCTACCGTACCCTTGATTCGTTGAACGCAGACCTTGTTCTGTAGGGCGAAGAACACGAAACCGATTGAGCAAGACCACTGCCGCCTCCCTCTTGTTAGGGCAGCGGTCAGTGTCTTAATCGCAGGCCTGCATGCCTAGGGTCAGGATCCTAAGCTTGTCTGGTCACGGATACCGATTGGTTGACAAATTCTATGGAGCCGAACGCGGTTAAGAACGCGACGCCAGACGCATCGGATCCAACACCGATGCGGGCCATCGTGTTGGCATCTGCCATGCCGGTCGGATCAATGAGGTGCCAGCTTCCCCCGAGATAGACCTCGGCCACGGCATGAAAGTCCTGTGGCGTCACATCGGGCGCATAAACGCTCGCGAACCTAGCCGGTATCGACGACGCACGTGCTAGTGTCACAAGAACATGCGCGAAGTCACGGCAGACGCCCTGACGTTGAACAAAGCTGTCGAGCGCGGTGGTTTGTGCGTGGCTCGATCCAGGCACATAGCTAAAAGCCGACTCGATCCAATCACGCATCGCGGCAATCCGTGCGCCGCCAGCGAGATCGCCAAACTCGGCGTCCACGAAGGCTTGGAATTCATCTGACGGGCAATAGCGAGACGGCATCAAATGTTTGATCGTCTCTCCGGGCAAAAGATGGAGTGGCGTTTGGGGCAGTGCCGATATGTCCAAGATAGGACGGTCAACGGCAATTTCTGCGAGGTAAGTGCAGCTAAAATCCCCTTCGGCGCGGATCCAAATCCGCTCTCCTATGCCATCATCGGCGGTAACCCGTGAAAAATGCGCAACGTCTGATGTCCAAATCTCGGCCGAACGCACCCGCTGGTCCGCAAGATCGGCGGCTTCGATCTGAAGTAAGAGGTCCATCGGCGCGGAGAGTCGATAATGGAGTTTGACATTAATTTTCAGGATCATGTTTGAACTCTCTAAAGGTATTGATCTGGCAGGCTATATCAGAGACTGGTTTACTTGAGCCAAGTAGCAATGCCTGACAGGGTTAAATTATCATAATACCGCTTTTCAAACACAAAAGGCGAGACATAATCAACGGCACTATGCAGTCGGGCCTTATTAAACTATTTCACCCATTCAAGGGTTGCCAGTTCAACATCGTTAACCCCGTGCCGCTGCTTTTTTAGGTACTCAATCACCTCAGACTTATATAGCCCGTTGTCGGTTTCAATCAAGGCATTATCGTATGAATCGCCTGTTGTGCCAACGGAAGCAATCACGCCGCGATCAGGCATACTATAAGTATAACGAATAGATAGATACTGAACACCGCGATCACTATGATGAATCACATCTTTGGGCTTGTTTATGCCTGCTAGCGCTTGATTTGACGCTGCCATTATTCCTATAATTTTGAATATGTAAAAGAGGATAAAGAGAGAAATAGGTTCTAGCTTAGAGTTTGAAGTAGAGGTCAAAAAGAGGGTTTTAATTTTAATGGTTTCTAAGGGTTGGTCACTGTCGCTTTTTCAAATAATTTGAAGCTGATTGCATAATCATAACTATGAGTCGATACAAGCAAGAATTTTCCTCTACAGCCCATATTTTGCGGACAAAAAAAACCCCAATCGTGAGATTGGGGCTTTCTAAATTTGGTAGGCATAAGCAGACTCGAACTGCTGACCTGTACCATGTCAAGGTAGCTCGACTAAAAACCTTATTATAGCAATATCTTACATCTAATGATTTTATTGGCCTGTATGCATAATAGTATTAATAAATCACAATGTAAACTATTATATTATAAAGTTTAACACGTATCTGGGCACTATATTTTTATAGTATTCTTACTGCCACTCTATTGTCAGATTAGTCCGAAAACACTGAAAATGATTCATTGGACAATAAGTAGTTGGAGTTTTCTGTTGCTTGATATTCAGGAAGAATGGAAGGATAGTCAGCTGCTATTCTTGAGATTGATACAGTAATGGAAGCTATAATTTCAAGGATCGTATTAGATAGATGGAGCTTGGTAAACAAAAACTAGAATAGGATTCAGGCTATAAAATACTAATATAGATGTGGTTTAATAGTTAGAGTTAGGTTGCGTAATGAAAATCTCCCAAGTCAATTTCTATAGAATTGAAAGTATAGGTTGTCTTCAGCATAGCTTAATCTTGAGTGTGTATGGCACTGTAGGAAATAAACAGGAAGCACTGCTACTAGTGACCTTGTGTTTTTATAACTTGCTCTATACCAACAGGTGAGTTATGCATTGATTCAAAAATAATATTTAGGTATAAAAAAACCTGCAATAATTAGCAGGTTTCCTCAGTCAGTATTTAATCTAAATGACAATGATATAGAGTTTCGGATGAGTTCGAATTTTAAAACTATGCCAATAGCGTATTTCATTAAATTTTATAAGTGAGTTTTAATCCTATTAATGATTACTGCCATATTCTATCAAGCACAGAAAACCAGTTTTTTGACGTAATTTTTTCAATCAATTGATCGCAGAAGTGCCGTTGCTGCATACGTTCAATCAGCATAGAGAGCTGAGTAACATCAGACAACTCATCAGGCAACAAGCACCCATCAAAATCAGAGCCAAAACCGACGTGATCTTCGCCTAAATGGTCAATCAGATAATCAAGATGATCGACAATCACATCAAGTGAGGTTTGGGTATTACGCTGCCCATCTGCACGGAGAAACGCCACATCAAAATTCACCCCAACCATACCATCACTTTGTTTGATGGCAGCCAATTGGGGAGCGGTCAGATTTCTTGCTTGCTGACATAACGCGTGTGCATTGGAGTGAGTCACAACAATTGGCTGATTAATAATCTCTAGCGTATCCCAAAAAGCACGCTCATTCATATGAGCCACATCAATCAGCATATGATTTTTGCTACACGCTAAAATGAGGTCTTTACCTTGTCTTGTAAGACCAGACCCTGTATTTGGAGAATGCGGAAAGGAGGCGTTCAAGCCATCTCCAAACAGGCTTTTTCTGTTCCAGAGTGGACCAATACTTCTAAGCCCTGCCTCATAAAACAGATCCAATAGTTCAGGCTTGATGGCCAAAACCTCAGCACCTTCCATATGAATGACAATGGCCAATTGCTGATTGCGCTGACAGGCCTTAATTTGTGTTAAGGACGTACAGATTTTAATTTGACCGTTTGACCGTGCTTCTAGTTGCTGTGCTAGTTTCAACTGCGCGCTGCAAATATCAATGATTTCTTGAGTATCAAAATCGGAGTTTGAGAAATTGACTAACTTGTCAGGATGGTTGTTTTTCACATAAGCGTAGGGCGGCAAGAAAATAGAAAATAAGCCACCCATCCATCCGGCCTTGCGACAACGTTCTAAATCCAAATGTCCGGGTAATGTGCCATGAATAAAATCATGCACAGGATCGGCAGCTGGACTCAGCCACAGGCGGGTTAATAGATCGTTGTGTCCATCAAATATCACAGGCTGGGTATTCATCGTCAATCCGTTACCGTACGAGTAGGAATCAACTGCTCTTCATTTAGTTGTTTGTTACTCAGTAATTTAGAGTTTTTTGGATTTCTAAACAGCATATCTTCAAAAGGTACAGGTATCTCACTGTTTGCACGCGCTTCCTCAATCAGATAGTGATAAGGCGATTTACCGCAGACAGGATCTGCATTCTTGGCATCCCCAGTCAGCATAAAGGCTTGGCAACGACAGCCACCATAATCGCGTTCTTTATCGGGGCAGCTTTGGCACATGTCAGGCATCCAGTCATCACCGCGAAACTGATTGAAGCTCGCAGACTCATACCATATATCTGACAGCGGTGTCTCTCGCACATTAGGGAACTGTATTGGCAGTTGTCTGGCAGCATGACAAGGTAGGGCTGTACCGTCTGGTGCTACTGTTAAGAATATTTTACCCCAGCCATCCATGCAGGGTTTTGGACGCTCTTCGTAATAGTCAGGCACCACAAAGATGAGTTTGCATTTGATACCACTCTCTTTAATTTTTTTACGATATTCATTGGTAATGCGTTCGGCTCTTACCACCTGCTCTTTAGTCGGCAGTAGGCCTTGTATATTTTCAAAAGCCCAACCATAAAACTGGCAAATGGCCAGCTCAACCGTGTCGGCTTCCAGCTCTAAGCATAGATCGATAATCTGATCAATCTGGTCGATGTTCTGCCGATGAATCACAAAGTTGAGTACCATCGGATAGTCGTACTGTTTGACCAGACACGACATCTCGTACTTTTGCTCGAAGGCATGTTTTGAGCCTGCTAAAGCATTATTCACTGTTGGATCACTGGCTTGAAAGCTGATCTGAATATGCTGAAGCCCTGCTTCCTTTAACCGTGCAATCCGAGCTTCGTTCAATCCCATACCTGAGGTGATTAGATTGGTATAAAAACCTTGGTTGTGCGCATAAGCGACCAATTCTTCTAAATCTTGACGAACCAGTGGCTCGCCGCCAGAAAAACCAAGCTGCACCGCGCCCATTGTCCGAGCTTGATCAAACACATCAAACCACTCTTGGGTCGTTAGCTCCTGCTTATACTGAGCATAATCAATGGGGTTGGAGCAATAAGGGCATTGTAATGGGCAGCGATAGGTCAGCTCAGCAAGTAGCCATAACGGTAGCCCGACTGGAGCAGTCATACTAGATCAATCCAATGTTCACGCTGGGCAACCAGCATATATTCAATGATGTCTTGCTCGATTTCGGGGATATCACCAAACATGGCTTTCACATTTTTGATAATGTCAGCAATGGACGCCTGACCATCAATATGTTGGCCGATGATACTGGCACTTTCATTTAACTTAATCATGCCTTCAGGGTAGAGCAAGACATAGGCATCTTGCGCTGGCTCAAACTGAAAGCGATAGCCATGACGCCACACGGGTACGATAGATTGATCCAGCTCAGGTAAACTAGCAGGTATACTCATTTGAACAATCCTTTATGCCAGACATTGTCAGTGGTAACACTTTGGTAAGGGGCTTGATTGTGCACATAAGCCAAACTCAATGCATCTAGAATCGTCCATAAGATATCCAGTTTAAACTGCAATATCTCTAGCATACGCTCTTGTTGCTCGGCCGTTTTGAACGAGTCTAAGGTAATGGTCAGACCATGCTCAACATCGCGGCGAGCTTGACTCAAGCGCGAGCGGAAATAGGTATAGCCTTCTTCCTTAATCCAAGGATAATGTTTGGGCCAAGATTCTAAACGCGACTGATGAATCTGCGGGGCAAACAACTCTGTTAGTGAACTACTGGCAGCTTCTCTCCATAAGGTACGCCGTGCAAAATTCACATAAGCATCGACAGCAAAACGTACACCTGGTAGCACCAAATCTTCAGAGATTACTTGCTCACGAGTCAGCCCAACCGCTTCTGCCAGACCTAACCATGCCTCACGGCCCCCACCGTCAGGATAGACGCCATCTTGATCAATCATGCGCTGAATCCACTCTTGACGCACCCGCTGATCGGGACAATTGGCCATAATGGCTGCATCTTTGAGTGGGATATTGATTTGATAGTAAAATCGGTTGGCGACCCACGCTTGGATCTGCTGCTGCGTCGCTTGCCCTTCATGCATCATGACATGAAAGGGATGGTAAATATGATAATACTGACCTTTGTCCATAATCGCTTGTTCAAACGCTTCTGGGCTAAGTGCTGTTTGCTCTTTTTGCATTTTCTTCACCTTACGATTGCTGTCTTTACCTTACAATTCAATCTGCATACCATCAAACGCCACTTCAACGCCATGTTGTTTTAATGTTGCCGCCTGTTCAGATTGTTCATTCAATATCGGATTGGTGTTATTGATATGAATCAATATTTTTCGTGAATTATCTAGCTGATCTAAATAATGCAGTGAGCCGTCTTCACCACTGATATGCAAATGGCCCATGTCCTGACCGGTCTTTGTGCCGACGCCGCATTCTTGCATTTCATTGTCAGTCCATAGGGTACCGTCAATCATTACACAATCAGAATTCTTCATGATTTGCATAACGTCATCATCAATTTTGCCCAACCCTGGCGCATAGAAGAGTTGTTTTTGTGTTTTTAAATCTTTCACAATCAGGGCAATATTGTCGCCGTCATGTGGATCATTACGGTGCGGGGAATAGGGCGGTGCTGAACTTCTAATCACCAAAGGCGTTAGTTCTAAATTTTCAAAGCCTTCAATTTTAAAGGTCTGTTTTGGATCAATTTGATGATACTGCAGACCACCGTTCCAGTGTTTCAACATATTGAAAAGCGGAAATCCTGTCGTGAGATCTTGATAGACCATATCAGTACACCACACAGGCATCGGACAACCTTCGCGCAGGGTTAATAGTCCTGTTGTATGGTCAAGTTGACTGTCCATCAAGACCACATTGGTAATGCCAGTATCTCTCAATCCACGTGCTGGCTGCGCTGCCTTAAATTCAAACAATTGTTGACGAATATCGGGTGATGCATTTAATAAAATCCAATCTATACCATTTCCTGATATGGCGATCGAAGATTGAGTACGAGTCTTCGCCTGTATAGTCCCTAGCCGAACACCATGACAGTTATAGCAATTGCAATTCCACTGTGGAAAACCACCACCAGCAGCTGAACCTAAAACATGAATATACATAAATCAATATTTCCAAAAAATAAAAGCCCTAGTCACCTAGGGCTCTTAATGGATGTAAGTTTAGTAAATTTTAACGGGCTTCGAAATACATCGTGATTTCGAAACCAATACGGATGTCTTGAAAAGCTGGTTTAGTCCACTGCATGGGATTACTCCGGAATGATCTTGCTGGTCAATAGGCAAGACTGGTAAAGGGAATCGTTGATGCTATTACAATCTGACCCCTGCTGTCAATTTGTTAGATGTTAACTTGAAAAATTTTAATTACGCCACCTAGCGGCAATAATCAAACATACTTATGTTGACATATATAACCGGTCATTGCGAAGTGAATATTTGAAGGTTATTGATGGAGCACGCTAGTTATTGGACTTCAGGTTTTTTGAGTTAGGAAAGACTATAGCTAGTACTTATTCAAGAAATAAAAATCAGCTTATGTTCATTAAATAACTAAAAAAGGATTGAAGAATTCTTTTGGCTTTGGTATGTTTCAAGCCATGATTTCATTTTGTAGAACTTGAATTCCATCATGCGTAGTTCGGGCCGGTACAATCAGTACGGCCAATTGAATCTTCGTTTACCATTAATAAGGAAACCGCCATGACTAGTGCTGTTGCCCGACACTCCGGCACCGCGCTGCACCCGCTGCATGCGTTTTTTTTGGCCGGAATAGTACCTCTGTTTATCGGAGTCTTACTTAACGATTATGCCTATTGGTCCAGCTACGAGCTGCAATGGAAGAACTTTGCTTCCTGGATGCTTATAGGTGCACTGATGTTCAATGGTCTGGCCTTGTTAGGCTCGATCTTGTCTCTAGCCCGCGCTGATAAGCGCATGGGTACACCAGTGGTCTATTTTCTGTTGTTATTGGCCGCTTTTGTACTGGGTTTAATCAACTCGTTCATTCATGCAAAAGACGTCTGGGCCAGTATGCCGACTGGGCTTATTCTATCTGTTATCACTGTCATTCTGGCCTGCATTGCAACCTGGATTGGCCTCACAAGCTGGCGTATTGGAGGTGCAAGATGAGAACACTTAATATCTTGTCGATATCTTTTTTAGTCGCTGCTCTCTTAAGTGCCTGTGGCGAAAACAACATAGATGATGCAGAACAGTTAGGTGCCAACCCGACCTTGCCCGAAGCCCAACGCGGCCTGTTACCCACCTTGAAAATCGCTGAGCCAGCAGGTTGGGGTGATAACCGACCCATAGTGCCGTCAGGCTATAAAATCACAGCCATTGCCACTGACCTTAAGATTCCACGGCAGACGCTGGTCTTGCCCAATGGTGACATACTGATTGCTGAGGGCAAGGGGGGCGGTGCACCTAAGCTACGTCCTAAGGATATCATTGCTACTTATTTCAAGGCTAAAGGCACTACATCCGTCAAAGGGGGCAACCGTCTGACCCTTCTGCGTGATAGTAATGGCGATGGCACTTACGAGACACGCACTGTATTCGCTGAGAATCTGAATGCGCCTTATGGTCTTGCGTTAGTCGCAGACCAACTGTACGTCGCCAATCAAGATGCGGTAGTGCAGTTCGATTATAAGCCCGGCCAGACTACCGCTAGTGGACCGCCACGCAAACTCACCGACCTGCCTAGCGTGGTCAATCATCATTGGACCAAGGCGATGACGGCCAGTCCAGATGGGCAATTCCTGTACGTGGGCATTGGTTCCAACAGCAACATTACTGAAAACGGACTGGATGTAGAGGCGGATCGCGCCATGGTCTGGGAGATCGATGCCAAAAGCGGTGCTCACCGACCTTATGCAACTGGTCTGCGTAATCCAACGGCGTTAGCTATATTGCCTGGCACTAACCAGTTATGGGCGGTGATCAACGAACGTGATGAGCTCGGTCCACGACTGGTACCTGATTACTTGACCTCAGTTCAAGACGGTAAGTTTTATGGTTGGCCCTACAGCTATTGGGGACAAAATGTCGATCCACGGGTCAAGCCAGAGCAACCTGATATGGTAGCCGCCGCGATTGCGCCAGACTATAGCCTTGGGTCGCACAAAGCTCCTTTAGGCATATCATTCTCAACGGCAACCATGGGCGGCAAGTTTAGCGAAGGCGCATTCATCGGTGAGCATGGCAGCTGGAATCGTTCAGATCCAGCAGGTTACGATGTAGTGTTCGTCCCATTCAGCAACGGTAAGCCAGCTGGGGACCCAATTAACTTTGTAACTGGATTCCAAGGTGAAAATGGCAAGACCTTTGGTCGACCAGTAGGCGTGACAGTGGATCCAAAAGGGGCACTTATCGTTGCCGATGACCTGTCTAATACCATCTGGCGGGTGACCCCAACTCGATAATCAGTATGTAAAAAACCTCCTATGTGGGTTGTTTTAACCCGCCTAGGAGCACCAAATAACAGCTTTCCTATCATGACCCGAGCGAAATAGACTATAGCCGTGATAGATGCCTTCTCAGAAATCTAATGTCTTCACTGATTTTCGTTTGTATGAAGTTAGAAATACCTTGATCTATGTACTTTTTATAAACTGGTCTCAAGGATACATCTAATCTTAGATACGATAGCTTGAGCGGCTGGAAGTATTAAAATTCTCGGGGTCGATTCTTGCGTTATGGTCACTGATTATGGGCAAATACATCACATTCCGATTGTAGAAGCTTTCAGTAATTTTATAGATAAAACGTTAATAAATGGTATAACAAAAAGTAAAGTTCGAACAATGATTCATACGAATTCATTGCATTTGCTCAGTTAGATAGTAGTATTCTAAAAAACACGCTTAAACTTACGCGTATCTATTTACCTCAAAAGAAAATGTGATATTGCTGTATTGATTTGGTCAACGAAAATTACTCTTAAAATACCAAAAAAGGAAGTTACAAATAAAAGGAATTTATCAATGAGTGAGAATACTCTTGAAAGTCTTGGCTACAAGCAGGAGCTTTCACGAACGCTAGAGCTAAGGGATCTGGTGATCTACGGCCTTATCTTTATCGTTCCTATTGCACCCTTCGGCATCTTCGGGCACGTAATGAGTGCCAGTGGTGGCACGATCGTGACCGCCTATATAATAGGGCTGGTAGGTATGCTGTTTACTGCTGTCAGTTACTCACAGATGGCCAAAGAATTTCCTGTAGCAGGTTCCGTATACTCGTATGTTTCTAAAGGAACCAACAGTTTTATCGGTTTTGTAGCCGGTTGGGTTATGCTATTGGATTATGTTCTTATACCTGCATTGCTTTATGTGGTAGGCGCACTTGCTATTCACGACATTTTCCCTTCGATTTCACCAATATTATTGATCATCGCTTTCGTAATTTTTAATACCTATGTCAATATTCGTGGCATCAGCTTCACCGCAGTGTTCAATCGTTGGATGTTGATCGCTGAGCTTATCGTTCTTGCAATATTTCTAGTAGTAGGGGTTGTTGCCATTAGTAATAATGTCAACGGAGCTGTGTTTTCGATAGCCCCCGTTTATGATGTAGATAACTTTTCATTAGGACTTATAATTTCTGCAGTACCTATTGCTGTACTAAGCTTTCTTGGCTTCGATGGTATTTCTACTCTGGCTGAAGAAGCTAAAGGGGGTGGTAAGGCCGTAAGTAAGGCAATTTTCTTAGTGCTGTTTATTATTGGCGGCTTATTTATTGCACAAACTTGGATTGCGGCCTTGATACAACCTGATCCTGAACAATTCAATAACCTTGATACTGCATTTTATGAAACGGCTCGTATTGCTGGTGGCGAATGGTTAGGAGTGTTAACAGCAGCAACGACAGCGATTGCCTGGGGTATTGCGGATTCACTGGTCGCGCAGATTGCAACAGCGCGTATTCTTTACAGTATGGGACGTGATCGCCTGCTGCCATCGGCACTTTCTCGTGTGCACTCCCGTTATAAGACACCATATGTCAGCACATTATTAGTAAGCGTGATATCGATTGTGGTTGCGATTGCTTTTATGTCTCATCTTGCTCTACTAACCTCTATTGTCACTATTGGGGCTTTAACAGCCTTCTTGATTCTAAATATTAGTACCATGTATTACTTCGTGCTTAAGAAAAAGTCTCATAACTTCTTTCTACATATTTTGAGCCCGTTGCTTGGCATAGCTGTTGTAGGATACATATGGAGTGGCTTTGAAAGCTACACTATTATTATTGGTGCCATCTGGGCTGCAATAGGCGTTGGCATCTATTATTTGGCAAAAATGCGTGGCCGCCAAGTCAATATGGAGATTTAATATGAAATTCAAGACGATTCACGATGTTCACCATTGTTTTGATCATAATCTTGAGCCTGCTGAAACTATAAGCTCCGGTGATACCCGACGATTCGATATTCTCGATGCTAGCGGAGGCCTGATTACTCGTGATAGCAAGGCTGAGATTCTTACGCGATTGCCTATGGATGCTTTAAACCCTGTCTGTGGACCGCTGTTTATTGAAGATTCTGAGCCAGGCGACGTTATTGAAATTGAGCTTTTAGATTTCGAACCTGGCGGCTGGGGATGGACAGGAATAATACCTGGTTTTGGCTTGCTGTCTGAAGAGTTTGCAAAGCCATGGTTAAAAATTTCAGAGTATGATAATGAGTCAGTATATTTTCATGATGATGTCGTTATTCCTTTCCGACCATTTGCAGGAACTATTGGGCTAGCACCTGCTGAACCAGGCTCTCATTCTATTGTTCCCCCACGCATATGTGGCGGAAATCTAGATATTCGCGATTTAGTAAAGGGTTCTAAGCTTTATTTACCAGTTCAGGTGCCAGGAGGCCTTCTTAGCATTGGCGATACACACGCATGTCAGGGGGATGGAGAGGTATGTGGCACTGCAGTTGAAACACGTATGGCAACTACAGCGACAATCAGACTGCATAAGGGCGATAGTATTCCTGCTCCCATGTTTGACATGCCCGCTGTTGCCAGCGATAACCATAATGAGGGGTATATTGTTACCACGGGAGTAGGCCCCGACCTTATGGAAGGTGCGAAAAATGCAGTGCGCTTCATGATTGATCGGCTGAATAAAAAAGCGGGTATGGACGAAGAGTTAGCTTATGCCCTGTGCAGCGTAGCCGGACAGCTAAAAATTAGTGAAATCGTTGATCAGCCAAACTGGGTAGTATCATTTTACATTCCTAAATCAATTTTTAAGTCTCGTAGTCTCAAAGCTATCTAACGGTCAATGAATTATTTAGCCATGACCAGATGTAATGTTGGAAAGATGGTATACGCTATTTAGCGTATACCATCTTTCCAACAGCAATTGATTGCTCACTAATGGCTCAAAGCGTGATACTCAGCTTAATTCTGTTAGATAAGTGTATTATGCTTGGGATGACTACTCTTTTACTTAAAGTTATTTACCATAAAGTCTCACAAGCGAGAGCGATCATCGTATTCTCATAACTCTGCTTAAGCTTATCAAATCTAGTTGGAACCGCTCTGTAGGTTTTCAATTGAGAAAAAGCATCTTCTATTAAGTGCCTAGCCTTGTACAAGTGCCAGTCCGTATGGCTATTTTTGGCCTTAGTATTCTGTTTTTGAGTAATACTATTGAAACAACTAGCTTGTTGAATATGTGCTTGCAGCTCATCAGAATCATAGCTCTTATCAGCACATAGCATGTCTATACCACTTAAACCTATCTTATCAATTAAGTCTGAATCTACCTTTACATCGTGAGTATTGCCATAGAAAAATAGCTCATCTATTGTAGATGAACTATTTTATTACTTCTTTAGAGTGGTTTTAACTGATTGTTATTAACTAGTATCCACGTCCATTCAGCTCTAACCAGCTTTACGTTCAGATTTTAGTGCATCTAACTGCGAACGTTGCTGAGCTGTTAAGACCTTTGCAATCTCAGCACGAGCTTGTTTGTGACCGTCTTTACCTTGATCACGATAAGTATCGCGGATAGATTTAACTTGTGCTTTCTGTGTAGCAGTTAGATTAATTTTTGAAAGCAAACCCTTTTGTTTTACTTGCACTGAATTTGTCGAGACAGTATTAGTAGCGGCTGTTGCAGGAGCGATCATAGCTACGCAAGTGGAAGCAGCCAATAGCGAGCCTAATAGTAGTTTTTCATGATGTTGTCCCTTTTTATATCTTAGTTGAATAGACAGGCTTAATCAGATAAGGCGTCTCTCTATCAATTCCTTACTGAAAAAAACTATAAGTGATTAAAGCGTTGCGTAGTTCGAAGAAAGTTTAAAAAAAGTAACGATTTACACCTATTTACTCTTACTTGCTACAAACTTGATAAGTATATCTATAGCTAACCAATCAGGTGATTTCACTATTTCAATACTCTAGTAAGGACTTGAATCTTCGGACTACCGGATTAGAACTTATAAATATCAAATTGAGGTTTCTTAATTCACCTAAAGGTGAGGATATAAAAATGAAATTTTTTTTTAATAAATTAAGTGCAGCATCAATAACGTTACTTTTTTCTGTTAGCAGCTTTGCAACTGAAGTTTCACAAGACTCTTTTACGACACAAGGCAATGGTCTGCGTCAAATTTCGAGTGGTACAGTGAATGGTCAACCCATTGTTTATACATCTGAATTAGATGGTGCTGTAGCAAGTTATGGTCCAGATGGTAAAGAGCTGTGGCGAAGCGCAACTCAAGAGAAAGCAGTGCTTTTTGAGATAAATAGTGCGGATTTAAATAATGACAAATCTGATGAGCTAATAGCAGCAAGTGCTGATGGAAGCATTTATGCATGGGATACCATATCTAAAAACAATGTAGCTCCTCTTTGGAAGTTTACTCCACCTAAAAAAGTTCGTTTCAGTGAAGTGGCAGTAGCGCTTGTTGATGGTGAGAAGCGAATTTATGCAGGAGGAAATAACTCTGTTTTGTATGAATTAAATAGCAAAGGTGAACTTCTCAGCGAAACAAAATTAGAAGGCGTGGTTCGCAAAATAGAAACGGGCCATTTCCTATCTAGCGATAAAGACAGTTTATTTGTTTTCACTTTAGGGCATGATCAATATCGCTGGGAATTTATGGGCTTCATTGACCCTAAATCAAAGAATGTAATTAGTGAAGTCAGCACAGCAGATCAAAATGTTAAAGATATTTCTAAAAATATGATGATAACGGACATTGATGTTGCAGATCTAGATCAGGATGGTTTGGACGATTTATTACTTTTCGGTGATCATAAAAGTGGCCAAAAGTCGGCTGCATCATTTTTTGGTTACAATAGCAAATTTAAACAAATTGCAAACTTTGAAATACCCTCTGAACAGAGACAGCGTTATGCGCATGTGTATGGCACATCGCTACTACCTAAGTATAACGAAGTAGTACTTCAATTTGGAGGTCTTACTTATTTAGTCGATGCGAAAGGAAAGTTAATAAAGCAAGTTGGTGAAAAATACAAAGGCCTTATTTTTAATGATATAGAGTTATCAGCCACTCACGAAAAGCTGTTTGCGGCAGGCCAAGTTGGTGGTGGCAATACTATTTATAGTTTTGATTTAAATAATAAAGATTGGTTAGACATTCCTCATCAATTAACAGGTCGTTTAGCACAAGTTGAAAAAAATATTAATGATTTGTATGAACAAGCTTTAGCTTTTGAGATACCAAGTTACCAAAAGAAATCTGATAAACCTTGGGTAATGTTGACTGCCGCAGAACTAAATAGTGATGTGGCAAAACTTGATGGTGCAGATTTCCTTAGCGTAACCCAAGAACGATGGACTGAAAAATGGGATCGTACCCCATTAGTCGAAGAAATAGGCAAAATTGCGCTTAAACAAGATCGGCGAGAGAAATACAAAGATACGCGAGAACAGTTGATTGAAAAAGCGAAGGCATTTGAGACCAGAGGACAAAGTTTTGTTATTTGGTCTGGTCATGGTACAGACCCATTTGGAGTCAGTATTGATACAATGGAGGCTATATTAGAAGCGGCTCCGAATACCGCTCTTGGCTTTTTGTATGCTGAAATGCATGACCCGAAAGATCCAAGAGTACTCTATTTTATCTCAGAGTATATGCCACGTTTGGCCAAAGCGATGCGTAAGCAAGGTAAAGCAAAGTTATATTTTAGATATAAAGATGTTTTTTGGGCTACAACCTCTCAGCAGCAACCTTGGAAAGATATGTTTTTCTCTGGGAAGTATGCTGATATTTTAGTTCCATCTGCTGAAGATACGACATCACGTACGCAAGATATAAATTTTACCGGTAGAGTAGGCATGCTCTTAGGTGGCTATGTTAATGATTATGCAATGAGACTTGTGGATGATAACCCAACCAGTTGGCGCCCTCTCAGTCCCGGTGGACAGCGCAGTGTATCCCCTTATCTTAGATCTGCAGTGTTGAGAGCAGCGTACGGTTCAAGAATGGGCATTATTTTTGATAGCCGTTACACCGAGCAGCCAGGGCTAAATGTTCTATTTGCCTTAATGAAATCGGGTGTCTTACCCATTGTTGAAAAAGATGCAATGCAATCAATTGGTTCATGGATGCTAATAAAAGATGTAGATGCAGAATTAGCGCAGTCAATAACCAATCATCATGAAATGAATCACTATAGCGAAAATGACTCAAATGCTGTAATGAGTTTGGGACAAATTCAGTGGGCGGGCACTAACTTGCCGACATATGATTATTCTAGAGCGGCCTTAGGTATACCCTATAGATGGTTGAATTTCATTCCGCCGATGCCTAATGGTATGATCCCAATCGCCCCTATAGAATCAGCAGCGCAATTAAAAAAACAAGATATCCCTTATTTTGTATCAAATGGAAGAGTCGGTTTTAGTGATGATAAAGAGATAGCTGCAGAAGAGTTTTATCCAATGATGAAAAAATCTATTGATCTCGGAGCACAGGATTTACCTATACGTGTCGAAGGATCTGCTTGGTCTGTGGTTAAATTAGACGAGAAACATAGCCGTATTATTTTAGTAGATCAAGGCTATATTGACCCTCAAGATAGAGATGTAACTATACATTTTCATAAACAAGTTAAATGGGTAAAGGATATTTTATCTAAAGAAGATTTTCATATAATGGATAATAAAATGAAAGTTACTGTTCCAGCTGGGTCAGTTCGATTTTTTGATGTTGGTTACTAATTTAATAAACGTATTGAATGCCGCTATTCCCTATATTGACGCAGGGTATGCCTATGGCGAACCAATCAGGCGCTTTCGCTGGTTCGGTACCCTAGTGAGGACTTGAATACTAGGCTGTAGGCTATTGGTATCGGTAGTAAAAATTACTTATAGCAGCTCAGTGTACATAGCAGTGTACCTTTCAAGATGAAATGGCGGCATATCCATCTTTTTAATTAGTCGCTGTAACTCCTAAATATAAGACTGTCTTTAAACCACCATATTCACTACCAATGGCTATCAAAACCAAACCCCCTAGCGCTTCTGCCCAACTACCCAGCCATGTTCCTGATTTACGTCCTATATAAGCGCCTAAAACACTTAACATAGCTGTCGTGAGTGCAATGATCAAACATGCTAAATAAGCATTGACTGGTAATAGATTTAAAGTTAATCCTGCGCCCATCGCATCAAGGCTGGTGGCAATCGCCAACGACAGTAATGTTTTATGACTTAAATTGATCCGAGTATCATCATCGTTAACGGAACGCGACTCATAGAGCATCTTGATCCCAAGCACTACTAGTATGACAAAAGCAATCCAAGCCGCCCCTTCCGCAAACCAGCCTAGCATGGTAGAGCCAAGCACATAACCAATCAGCGGCATCACTCCTTGAGCAACCCTAAAATATAAACCAACCAGTAAGGTCATTTTTATAAACTGCGGCTTAGAGTCGACCCTGTGAGTGGAGCCAATACCGACTGATGCGGCAAACGCATCCGCAGCCAGTGCTAGCGCTAGCGCTAGTAACAGTACCTCTAACATAATAAAATAGTACCCTTTAAGACGTTTTTATTTTTCGTTTACTACTTCAGATAAGTTTTTAGTATGAAAAATACTCTTTCAATCTCTTGTTGATTTTGAACGCCTGCCAAGATAGCTTAGAAGTAATAGCAGCGCTATTATTATCAAAATAGGGTAATTACCCATAATCATGAAGGGGGTGTTGCCAACCCGTGCCTGTATTTCACCGCGCAATACAGTACGCTCAAACTGTGGTGCGCGTTTTACGATACGTCCTTTGTGGTTGATAATAGCGGTAACGCCAGTATTGGTCGCACGTATAAACCAGCGACCATTCTCAAGCGCACGCATTTGTACCATCTGCAAATGTTGCAATGGGCCTGCTGAAGTGCCAAACCAGGCATCGTTAGAGACCGTTAATAAAAAGTCAGTATTCATTGCGTTTTTGCGCGTGGTATCTGGATAGGCGACCTCATAACAGATAGCCGTACCTATAGTATGTCCACGTACCTGCAGCGGTGATTGTTGATCACTCCCGCGGCTATAGCTCTTAATATCCTGACTACCAGCCAGATTAGGGAAAACATCAAGCACGCCTTCGAATGGAATATATTCCCCAAACGGTACCAGGCGCTGCTTCTTGTAGAGACCATCGGCTTCTGCGCCCAAAGCCATCACGCTATTATAAAATGGAGGATAGTTGTCAGTATTGGCATCAGTACTAGCATTGAAAGCCGCTTTATCCTTATAAGGAATACCGGTTATCCATGTCGTATTAGTTGTATTAGCCATTTCTACCATTTCACTAATAAAGCCGGTAGCCTCATCCTGAAACATCGGAATAGATGATTCAGGCCATACCACAACATCACGTCCCCACTCAGTGCGCGTTAATTTTGCATAAATCTTTAGGGTTTCTACTTGATATTGAGTCAGCCACTTTATATCTTGTGAAATATTGCCTTGAATCAATGAAACAGACAGATCAGGTGTGCCCTTAGGTTTCGTCCATTGTGGATTGATTAGCCATAGTGATGTGCTAATGGCTAATAACATTACAGAAACGACGATATAACTACTGCGCCGACGCAGTAGTTCCACTAAACTTGCAGCCAATAGTATGGCAACAAAAGAGACGGCAAAAACACCAGCAATAGGTGCTAAGGACGACAACCAGTACTCTTCAGTAAATGCATAACCAACAAACAGCCACGGAAAGCCTGTGAACAGCCAAGTCTTTAGCCATTCTTGTAACACCCAAAGCGCAGCAAAGGAAAAGGGTTGTTTGCCTACCATTCGGTTAAAGATTAGTGCTAAAAAGCCATGAAACAGCCCCATACCGAGACCCATCAACGCAATCAGAATCAACGCAAGCCACGTCGGGGTATCGCTATAATCATGGATGGCTGTATATAACCAAAAGCCACCGACACACCATAGTCCCATACCGTAAGCTTCACCAATAATAAAAGCGCGGCGACCACTCATTTGTGGTACTAATAGCGAATATAAAATCGCTGGTGACACTATTGCTAGCGGCCAGAACCCATAAGGTGCTAGCGCTAATAAGAAAACAGCCCCTGCAAGCCAGGCTGTTGTCAGCATAAGCAATAGTGGCAGCGGCTTTGACTTAGTATTCAGACGCTTTTGTAGATTAATAGTAGACAGGCGCATCGCAAATTATCCAAAAATATGAGTCTTAAATTCTCAGTCAAAATCTAAGACTTAGATAGACTCTTTATTACTACAGACAGTACTTCAAAATAAAATCTGCCTATAATACCAGTCCGCACTACTCAATGGATAAATTTGCATACCTTATTTGATGGGTTATTATGCTACATTATCAAACGATATGAAGGGTCACTTAGCCTTATATGGCTTACAATATTCACAATATATAAGAGAGCATTATGACAATCTTAAAACTAAAATATAGACTTATGTTTGATCGTCACTTGTCTAAAGGGTTGCGTGGTACGCTGGTATTACTTGCCGCCACATCACTATTTGCTTGTAATCAATCGAATAGTGGCGTATCTGATGCAAGCTCAACACCAGTACCAACCGAAAATTCAGCGGCTATTGCTTTAGAGAAAGCTGAATCGAAAATTGAAAGTGCCCCTATGATCACAACACCAGTAAGTAATCCAGATTTACTTAAAAACGTCTCAGCGACGGTTTATAAAGATGCCAATTGTGGTTGCTGTAAGGGGTGGATTGACCATACACAAAGTAATGGATTGAGCTCGACGGCTGAGCACCCAAAAGACTTGTCATCCCTTAAAGACCGCTACAAAGTGCCAACTGAGATGCGTTCTTGCCATACGGTAGTCACTACTGATGACTATGTCTTTGAAGGTCATGTACCCGCTAAATATATGGAGCAATTTTTAGAAAATCCGCCAGTACAAGCAATGGGTCTTGCTGTGCCCGGTATGCCTGTAGGTAGCCCAGGTATGGAGTATCAAAATAAATTCATGCCTTATCAGATCATGCAGCTTAATAAAGACGGAACGACCCAAGTTTATGTTGATATTGAATCTGTAGAACAGCAACTATAAGATGTTCGAAAATAAGAATAATTGACTATAGTGTTAGCGTTAAGAGCAAATAAGAAAGGTATAAGACTGTTCTATTGCTTATAAAAATAACTATTTATCAAAAAATTCGTTAGCTACTGAGACTTTAAAAGCCAAAAATAACTTCGAATTTGTAACTTTTGATGACAATGTAAGCTGTTTTATCGACTATTTACCTTCAGAGTAGCTAACTACTAAGAAATTAATACAAGGAAATACACGATGTATCGTAACAATTACGTAATATTACATAAGCCAGTAGGGAATTAAGATTCAAATTTACACTATAAATATATTATATAATCATAATAATTGGTTAAACTCTATGTAGCATGATTGCTTCACCTAATAAAAAAACGTCTGATTGTTAAATCCATAATTTGGATTTAACAATCAGACGTTTTTTTTGCTCATAAAATAATAAAAAACATATCGAATTGGTTAGCTATATCTCTTAAAAGATACACAAACTTACATTGTAAAATAGGGGTCTTCGGTCATCTCATCAGTAATACAAGAGTGTTTTTGAGATTTTTATTAGTGGTGACATGTCTTATAGCCTATGCTAAAGTCGGCTTTGTGTTTTGGCTAACCACCTGATTTTCAATAGCTTCATAAGACTTTAACAAGGTTGCCAGCACTACTAACTGCTTTAGATAAGCATTTTGCAGCATAAGTATTACTCACTATGACGTGTATATGCTTGAGTTGTTGAAATTTAATTGACTGCTCTGTTATTGATGACAGGCTATTTTGTATCAACCTTAGGTAGTAACTTTATGAAACAGGCTTTATTGATTTTATCAGCACTGGGTATGGGCATAGCACAAACGAGTGGTGCTGCTATAACAATCTCTCAAACCAATAATACTATCACTAATACTTCTGTAGCATCAAACTACGGTTCATCAAAGAACCTCTATAGCACAAAAAGCGGTGCTTATGTCTCAAATAATGACGAAATCAGTCAAGCAATTAGCAATCTAAGTGCGCAGGCCCAGCAAAAAGAGAATCAGCTTTCATCATTAAACAGCCGCTTATATGCTGAACAACAGCAGCAAGTCAATACGGTTCCTGATAGCAATTCAGCACCTGCTCGCGCCGCCGCTCGTGCTTCACGAGTCGCTTTATCTGGCAGCTCTGGATATTGTGCCCGCTATGTACGTAAAGCGCTACAATCTGCAGGTTACGAGTTTACACCGAACCCTTCAGCCTATCAGTATGCTACTCGTGGCACACTTGATAAAGCAGGTTTCAGCAAAATCAGCAATGACATGCCGACCCAAGTAGGTGACGTTATCGTCTATGATCGCTCATCAAAGCGTCCGCATGGTCATATCCAAATCTTTGATGGTACCAATTGGATTTCTGATTTTCGTCAGAATGGCATCAGCCCATACAGCGGTGTCTATGCTTATACGACATGGCGCGATTCAAAATTCGTTGATGATGCATCGGACCGTGGCATCTACCTTGCTATGGCTGACAAATAAGATTTAATAAGTCAACACAGTCCTAATAAATTAACGCAGCATAGTTATGATTTTTCTCCAGCTCAGTCGTGATTTTACTATCATTGCTGGGTTTTTTTGTGCTTGCTATTATGCCATTTTCAATCTTTCAGAATTTGACTAGTAAAAATAGATGCTATTAATGACAAGAGTTATCAGCAAGGGCATTGAGTATGCCACAGGATGTCGTTGGTACACTGCTGGTGCATTTATGACGTAAAACCGTGAGATGCTGTTTTAAGTGCGTCAGCTCTTTCATCCGTATTTCCACGGCGTGAATTTGCTCATCTAGCAAGGTATTCACATCGCCACAGTCCTCGCTAGGAGATTCCCAAAAATCAAGTAAGAGTCGCACTTTATCTAAAGCCATGTCAAGCATACGGCAATGTAGGATGAATTGTAGACGATCCATGTGCTCCTCATTATATAAACGATAGTTTCCTTCGCTGCGAGCAGGCCCAGGTAATAAACGCTCTTTTTCATAATAGCGAATGGTCTCTACTGTGGCACCTGTGCGTTTAGCAAGCTCACCAATTTTGATTAACATAATAACCTCGATGGTTCAGAACGTTGAAGTGACTTTTAAGCTTGATGTTGGAGAAATAAAACTCATAAATCTGTAGATACAGCCCTTGACTCTGAACCTACTAGAGGGTTCATAATAACACTATTTGAAAGGCAGAATATTATGAAATATCGTATTGAAGGTATGGACTGTGCAAGTTGCATCGGCAAGATTGAAACAGCCTTGATACGTATGCCTGGGGTTTCTGATATTAAGCTAAATTTTGCTACAGAATCACTAGAGTTGACGCTAGACCCTGAGGCTATAACTCAGGTCAGTGATATCGAAAAAACCATTAAAAGCCTAGGGTTTGGCATCTCTGCTAATACAGGCCAACAGACTGTATCGGCTATTGATATTGACAGCGACAATCCGTTGACCTCGCAACGTCAGCGTTGGTGGCAAACTCAAAAAGGCAAACAGGTTGTTGGTCTCGGTGTTCTGATGGGCGGTGCTTACCTATTGTCATTACTTTTCCCCGCTTACGGGGTATGGATATTTGCCATCGCCGTGATCGTGGGCGTCTTTCCATTTGTGCGCAAAGCGGTGGCACTGGCTAAGTCGGGTTCACCTTTTTCCATTGAAACGCTGATGTCCGTCGCCGTGCTTGGTGCCCTTATCATTGGTGAGGCTGAAGAGGCCGCAGCGGTAGTTTTCTTATTTTCGATTGGTGAGCTGTTTGAAAGTATTGCTGCTGATCGTGCTCGCGCTGGTATCAGAGCCTTGGCATCGCTGGTTCCAAAGACTGCAATTTTACTCGATGCGCAAGGGGGGCAACGTGACGTTCCAGCATCCTCACTACAAGTGAATGATCTTGTGCTCGTCCGTCCTGGCGATAGAGTATCTGCCGATGGCGAGATTGTTCAAGGTGCATCTAGCCTAGATGACTCGCCTGTGACCGGAGAGTCGGTCCCTGTTGCCAAGACAACGGGTGACAATGTATTTGCAGGGTCGATTAATATCGATGGCGTGTTACAAGTACGGGTGGAGAAAACGGCTGCCGATAATACGATTGCAAAAATTATTGAACTGGTAGAGCAAGCACAAGCTTCTAAAGCGCCTACCGCCCGTTTCATTGAAAAGTTTAGTCGCTATTACACTCCAGCAGTGATGGCTATTGCCGCATTAATTATCGTCGTGCCACCGTTAGCCATGGGCGGCGATTGGGGAACTTGGTTGTATCGCGGTTTGGCACTGTTGCTAATTGCCTGTCCCTGTGCCCTTGTGCTCTCAACACCAGCTGCTATTGCTTCTGGTCTGGCGGTCGGTGCGCGCCGCGGATTGCTGATTAAAGGGGGTAGTGCTTTAGAAACCATCGGCAAAGTGGAGACAGTCGCTTTTGATAAAACCGGCACCTTAACTGAGGGTAAGCCACGCGTTACTGACATTATTGCCTTTACTCAAGAGTATGCGGGTTCTCAAGGTAAAGATAAGGTATTGGCGCTCTTCGCCAGTGTGGAAACCGGTTCTAGTCACCCGCTTGCTGAAGCTATTGTCAGTCATGCTGAAGCTGCTAATGTGGTCATACCTGTGGCCTCTAAAGCTTCCACTACTGCGGGTAAAGCGGTGCATGCGACTGTGTCAGGCCGCACGCTAGCTATCGGCTCGCCCGTCTATGCCGCTGATGAGGCGGTAATTTCAGTTGAACAACAGGCTCAAATTGAGGCGCTGCAAAATCAAGGTAAGACGGTCTCAGTTCTATTCGATGAGCAAAGTCGAGCAGCGCTTGGACTGATTGCCCTACGAGACGAGTTAAGAGACGACGCTCATGAAGGGGTGGCTCAGCTCAAAGCGATGGGTGTGAACGCCGTTATGCTGACAGGCGACAACCGCTTAACCGCTCAGGCGCTTGCCAGTAATTTAGATATTGAGTGGAAAGCGGAGCTGTTGCCCGAAGATAAACTGCGCCTGCTTAACGAGATGAAGAATAATCGCAAAATAGCGATGGTAGGTGATGGTATCAATGATGCGCCCGCGCTAGCAACTGCTGATGTCGGCATCGCGATGGGTGGCGGTACTGATGTGGCCATTGAAACAGCCGACATCGCCTTATTGAAAAGCCGGGTCACG
This sequence comes from Psychrobacter sp. SWN149, assembly GCF_015864565.1. NCBI lineage: Bacteria > Pseudomonadati > Pseudomonadota > Gammaproteobacteria > Moraxellales > Moraxellaceae > Psychrobacter > Psychrobacter sp. SWN149. The sequence continues at coordinate 335,795 of NZ_JADYWX010000005.1, read as the reverse complement.
GACATGGCTCATCTGATTGCACTGTCGCGCGCAACGATGCGCAATATTCATCAAAACGTCATTTTCTCATTAGGGCTTAAAAGCATTTTTCTAATCACCACCGTATTCGGCATTACTGGGCTATGGATTGCGGTGCTGGCTGATGCTGGCGCAACAGTGCTCGTCACTCTCAATGCGCTGCGTTTACTGCGCTTTAAAGGCGCGCCTCCACTGGTAACTCCTTCTAAAGTAGTTAAATGAAAGTCTATAGGATCCATTGGCGATAACTGGCTATAGATTTTGGATGCTTTTAATATTATAAATTGCGCTAGCCACAGTAAGCTGTGACTGTACTAAAGCGAACAAGGTTAGACCGTATGTTAATTACAGAATTAGGTTATTTTGCCTTGCTGATTGCTTTTGTGTTGGCAATATTGCAAGTGGTTCTACCAACCGTTGGTGTTATGCGTAATCGAGTGGCCTGGCAGCGTTTAGCCCCAAGCCTTGCTTGGGCACAGTTTGCCGCTATGATAACGTCATTTGGCGCTTTAATGGCAGGCTTTTATTACAACGATTTCAGCCTAGTTTATGTCACTCAGCATTCCAATACTCTGTTGCCTTGGTACTACAAGTTATCGGCGACATGGGGTGGACATGAAGGTTCTTTGCTGCTGTGGATGACCATCATGGCGACATGGTGTGCACTGGTATCTTATTTTAGCCGTGGTCTACCATTATCAATGCGCGCGCGGGTATTAGTGATTTTGGCCGGTGTGCAGTTAATGATGCTAACAATGCTGATATTTACCTCGTCACCATTTGAGCGCACCTTACCCAATCTAGCAGTCGATGGCGCTGATTTAAATCCTGTCCTACAAGATTTTGGTCTAATCATTCATCCACCCATGCTATATATGGGCTATGTCGGTATGGTAGTACCTTTTGCTTTTTGTATGGCGGCATTGTGGGAAGGGCGTTTAGATGCTGCTTGGACACGCTGGTCACGACCATGGGCGCTAGCCGCTTGGGGCTTTCTGACAGTCGGTATTGCTTTAGGATCATGGTGGGCCTATTACGAGCTTGGTTGGGGCGGTTGGTGGTTTTGGGATCCGGTAGAGAACGCTTCGTTTATGCCATGGCTTGTTGGATTGGCATTATTGCATTCTTTAGCAGTCACCGAAAAACGAGGAGTCTTTAAAGCTTGGACCATTATGCTGGCTATTTTTGCCTTTGCATTAAGTTTGCTTGGCACGTTCCTTGTGCGCTCTGGAGTTCTTACCTCGGTGCATTCGTTCGCAGCTGACCCGACGCGTGGTTTGGTCATCTTAGCTATTCTTGGCATTATCATCGGTAGCGGCTTATTAATGTTTGCCGTTCGCGGTTGGCGTTTGACCGTTGAGAGTCAATATCAGCTGATTTCACGTGAGTCTTTTTTAGTAATCAACAACGCCATCATTTTGATTTCGACATTAGTAGTGCTGCTCGGTACGCTTTATCCAATTATTGCCGACGCCTTTGATTTAGGCCAGGTATCGGTAGGCCCCCCTTACTTTAATGCATTGTTTGTACCCTTAACGTGGCTGTTATTAATAGCGATGGGTATGGGTTCAAATATTCGCTGGAAAAAAGATAGCCGTCCCTTATTAGGCGTTGGAATGGTTATAGCAGTCGCTAGCTTGGTGTTAGCCGCAATTATCACCTACTTTGTCAATCCATCATCTATGCTTAATATTGGTGTCACTTTAGCGGTTAGCTTTTGGGTACTGTTTTGGATGGTGGTTGATTTTAGAGATAAGACTAAAAACTCGGTCAATATATTTAGCGGTTTGGGTCAATTACGTCTCAGCTATTGGGGTCAACAAACCGCACATATTGGTGTCTTAATAGCAGTTATTGGGGTGGCGTTTACCAGTAGCTTAAGTATTGAGCGCGATGTGGCGATGGCACCTGGCGATACAGTCAATGTACAAGGTTACGACTTCAAACTTGTTGACTTTAAAGAAGTTAAAGAAAGTAACTTTGATGGTACGCGAGCACAAGTTGAGATAACGAAAGAGGGTCGCGAGGTCGCCACTTTATACCCTGAAAAACGCACCTATATTATCAGTATGATGCCGATAACCGAGGCTGCTATTGATGCTAGTCTCATGCGTGATTTATACGTAGCACTTGGTGAGCCTATCGCTGAGAACAGCAATCAATGGGCCGTACGTATCTATGTGAAGCCGCTGATTCGCTGGATTTGGTTAGGCGCAATTATTATGGCTTTAGGTGGATTATTGAGTATGCTTGACAAGCGCTATCGCATTAAAAAGACCAAAGCACTAGATCAAGTTGAAGCTGATACGTCTACTAAAATTGAGATATCAGCCGCATCAGTAGGTGAAAAGTAATATGAGCAAACTTGATAACTCCTCCAATCAAAACATCAGTCAAAACCATAAACGTCGTCATAAGACAATAAAGAGCAAACCTTTTAAAGTCTGGTTTTTAATTCCGCTTATCGTCTTTTTTGGTTTGGTAGTGATACTGTACATGCGCTTAGGTAAACCAACAAACATTGTGACCAATACCGCTCTTGAGCGTCCGGTTCCTGCTTTTGAGCTGCCGTTATTAGCAGATATTACCCGTATCATTACTAATGATGATTTGCCAGATACGCCGTTTTTGATCAATGTTTGGGGCTCATGGTGCCCAACGTGTGTTATCGAGCATCCGTTCTTAATGCAATTAGAAGAGCGCGGCGTCAATATCATTGGCGTGAATTATAAGGATGAGATTGGCAATGCGCTCAGCTACTTAAACCGAGGTGGTGATCCTTTCTCTATGTCTATTCAAGATTCATTGGGTCAGTTTGCTCTAGACTTAGGCATAACGGGTGCGCCCGAAACCTTTGTTGTGGACGGAGACGGTATCATTCGTCAGCATATTCTTGGTGAGATCAATGAAGCCAATTGGCAACAGCGTGTTAAGCCGTGCCTAACAATGCTTAATGAGGCTAACAAGAACAACGATAGCCCCGATCCGAGTCAACTTGAAAAGGTATGCAAATGAACGTTGCTCGAATGAAAGCTCCTCTTAAATCTAATATTGTTTTAAAACTAGCAAGCTTAATACTAGCGTGTCTACTTAGCATGACGACATATGCAGCTATTGACGTATACGATTTTGACTCACCACAGCAAGAAGCTCAGTACCGTGGACTAATAGAAGATCTTCGCTGTCCAAAATGCCAAAATCAAAACCTTGCAGGCTCTGATGCACCTATCGCCCAAGATCTAAAGCAAAAAATCTATGATTTAATTAAAGATAGACGTAGTGATGCTGAAATACGCACCTATATGCAAGAGCGCTACGGTGACTTTATTAGCTATAAGCCGCCTATGCGACCATCGACATGGATACTGTGGTTTTTTCCACCATTATTACTGCTCGTCTTAGTCATCGGCTGGTTTTGGCAAAGCAAGCGTCGCCAAGTTGTCGCTCGTGGTCAAGGCGGCGTCACAGTAGACCATACTGCCACTGCTCTAACCCCTGCGGAAAGAGCTGAACTTGATCGTCTATTATCGCAAGCTGAGAATATTGACCACGACATTACTATCCCAAAGGACAAAGAATGACCCTATTTTCTACTTTTGGTTTATTTATAGCTCTAGGCTTATTGATTGCTCTTATATTTGCGCTGATTGCTATTTTTCCATGGCTAAGAGCCGCACGCTCGCAGTCCAAACCGATAGATAACCAACTGTTAGACATTAACGTTGCGGTATTTCGCGAACGTCTGGCTGAGCTACAAACAGATAAAGACAGCGGTACTATTGATAACAGCCATTATCAAAACCAAAAGCTGGAGCTTGAGCGTCAGCTATTAGATGCGCAGCGTCAAATAGCGCCAATGGTCACCCCTAATGTTAAAAGCCGTCTAATTGTCGCAGCTTGGATCCCAATATTGGCAACGATGGCGTATTTATTAATAGGCAATCGTACGCCCGTGTTTGATCTATGGGCGGCTGAAGACAAAGTAGGACAAGTAGCTGATGACTTATTAACGGCTAAGATCGACACGCCACCAAAGTGGGCGACTGAAAACGGTCGTCAGTTGATTAGCGCTATGCAAACCAATGTCCACCGTAATGCTAATGATCCTGATCGTTGGATGCGCCTATCAGAGCTTTTCTTATCTATGGAGGCGACTGATTCTGCATTAGAAGCCTTGTCGCGCGCCTATCGTTTAGCGCCTGATGACGAAGGAGTTGCAATCACTTATGCTCAGACTAGATTTTTTGTTAATAAGGGTCAGTTAGACGCAAATGTTCGCCGTGTATTACAAGCTATATTAGCCAAAAATCCGCAGCATGAACGAGCTCAAATGTTAATGGCAATGGGTGAGGCGCGCAGTAGTAACTTTGCCCAAGCGCAAGGTTGGATTAGACGTTTACAAGACAGTATTATATCCAAACCAGGTGACCATACTAAAGCTTTAGCAAGCTTAGATGAGTTAAGCGCCTACGTTAGCACGCAAGAAAAGCAAGCACTAGAAGGTATTGAAGTGACAGTGACGATTAACGCCAGTTTATTGCCGTTAGTAAAGGGTGATGATGTGCTATTTATTGCTATTCGTGACGTTAAAGGGGGCCCACCGTTTGCTGCTAAACGTTTACCCATTAGTGTTATCAAGCAAGGTGAAGCCAGTATCCACTTAAGTAATCTTGATGCGATGATGCCGGAGCGCACGTTAAACTCCGCCCGTAGTGACAAAACTCAGTTAGCAGTCGTTGCTCGTATTAGTCATAGCGGTAATGCCATAGCAGAGTCAGGCGACTTATCGGGTAATCCGATAGTGATTAGCGCTGAACAGACTCAGGTTAATGTTGAAATCAACCAACAGATTCCCTAATAAAAAATTATTACCGTAAGTTTCATAATACCAGAGCGGTAATTGGAGCAGTTTTTGAAAGTGGCGCTATTAATAGTCGTATACCAAAAACATATACGTTTAACATTGTTCATTGTATAAACACAGATAAAGACAACAACTATGACTAAACCTATCGACAGATTAGATAGTACTAAATTAAATAGCGTTGAATCGACTAGTACTAATATTGCTGACAATAAAGCAGCTGTGAATAGCACTCATCAACGGATTGACTCTGAAACTATGAGTCATACGCCTGAAGCTACGTACGTGACTTCAGGCAAATCGATAACGCTTAAAGGTCAGTTGGACAAAACGCCAAAAATGGTTGCCAATGGCAGTCGCGCTTTTATTTGGTATTTGCTGGCGCTAATGGTATTAATACTGGATCAAGGGACTAAGTGGTTGGCCCAAACCAAGTTATCTTTCAATGATCCCGTACCGGTCATTGAACCCTTTCTCAACTGGACACTCGCTTATAACTATGGCGCAGCATTTAGCTTTTTAGCCGATGCTGGCGGTTGGCAGAAATGGTTTTTCTCAGGCTTAGCTTTTATAATGGCTATCTTTTTGACGGTTTATTTAATCAAAGCGCCTCGTACAGCCAAGCTATTGTCTGTGGGGTTAGCCTTAGTGCTTGGTGGTGCGATTGGCAACTTAATCGATCGTTTAAGAATTGGCAAAGTGGTTGACTTTATCCATGTGCATTATGCTGATGTCTGGAATTATCCTATTTTTAATATTGCAGATATAGGTGTTTGTGTCGGTGTCGCATTGATTATTATTGATATGATATTTTTTGAAAGTAAGCGTAATAAATAAGCATATTGATGTCGATTAGCACAAACAAAATGAACTAGCGTCTTAGTCGCTCTATACGGAAAAATACTTTTTATACTTGAGTATGTTTATAAAAATGTGAACTGGAAGGTAATGTATGACTGGTATAGGTACTCACTCATTTTAGCTCTTAAAACACAATACTTCAAAGCTCTGCGTAGAGCCATTATTATGGCGACATTGAATAACTCATAAATTATTTATTGATAATAACAAAAGGAAAATATAGTGTCACAGGCTCAGCCAACTATTGAAAAAATTCACAGCCTTAGAAAAAAACAAAGGACCGCGTTAAAAAGCCTAACCATTATAGGCTACCTAGAAGGCACCTCTTTCTTATTATTGCTCTGTATCGCCATGCCGCTAAAATATATGATGGATATTCCAGAAGGTGTGAAATACATCGGTATGGCACACGGTATATTATTTATTGCCTATGTCATAATACTTATAGGCTCAGTCATAAAAATAAAAATGCCTCTTTGGGCAATACCTGCGGGCGTACTCGGATCACTCTTACCGTTTGGCCCGTTTATATTTGATCATTTACTAAAAAATAATCTACAAAAAAGCGTAAGTAAAGAAGTCTAGAACAAACCCTGCTGCAAATTCTGCAAGCCTACCTTATTACTCAAGATTAATTTTCCTGATTAACTCACAAGCCGCCATGATTCATTATGGCGAAAAATGAATCACATCGAGCAGAAATTAACCGCAAAAAAAAAATTCAATTTAGTCCCAGTATGAATAATCTAACACTCTACTCACTTTTCCGACTTATCTTACATACTATCGACAAGCCGATCACGTCTAGAAGCTAAACAAGTTTTATCATCCGCGATGGATTTCCTATTATCACAGGGTATACCCTAGCGGAACCAGCTATTTTACACTCTAAACCCATTAACAGACTACTTAAAACAGACTGGTATAATGGAACCACTTATAACAGACTATTTTAGGTGTTTATGTTTATTAGAGCGTATCTACGAGCGTCTACCAAAGAACAAGACGCTAAGCGTGCCAAAAGCGAACTCATAGCATTTGCCAACGACCATGGCCACAAGATTGCCGCTTTCTATGTCGAAAATGAATCAGGAGCTATCTTGGTGCGACCCAAGCTTATGCAACTGATTGAAGATGCTCATAAGGGTGATGTTATCTTAGTTGAGCAGATTGATCGCTTGGCGCGTTTGAACCAAGCTGATTGGGATACACTTAAAAGAATGCTATCAGAAAAAAAGCTATCAATCGTATCAAAAGAGCTGCCGACCTCATATATGGCACTTCAACCTGAAAGCAGCACTGAATTTATGAGCAGTATATTACAGGCCATTAACTCTATGATGCTAGATATGCTCGCAGCTATTGCTCGAAAAGATTATGAGGATCGCCGTAACCGTCAGATGCAAGGTATTGCTCGTGCCAAGGCAGAAGGTAAGTATTTAGGACGTAGAAAAGATACTGAAAAACGTAAGATCATCGCTAGTCTACTCGAATCAGGTCATAGCTATTCTGATATTCAAAAAATGGCTAAGTGCTCACGGCATCTGATCGCTGATGTGGCCAAGGAAAGAGCTAAACTAACCACTGCTCATTAAGTGGTTCCAATATAGTAGTCTGCTATGAGTAGTCTATTAATTTATTAATGAGCCTTTTTAGATGGTTCCGCTGGGATATACCTCTGGCTAACAATTGGGTGCTTTCGCTGGTTCGATACCCTACATGGAAACTATGCTCTCAAATCATAAACTCATGCTAATCAAATAGCTTTTCAACAAACAGTTCATAATTAAAATCACCTTCTCTATCCAAAAACTCTGGATTCAAAACACCTGTATTCGAATATAGGATTGCCCACCAATTCTTATCAGGAGATAGTCTATCAATTTCAGCGCTTACAGCGATGCTAGACTGTATCGGCAAACCTGAAAAATCATTTGTTATTAAATGTGCCAACAGTCCTTTGATTTTCTGTTTTTTCTGTTCTTCATTTAATTTAGAACCGTTAAATACCTCATCAAAAAACTCGTCGTGCTTTAACTTAAGATTTCCATCAATCTCATCAACGTAGTCGTTAGTCCAGAAAATTAAATCACTCCAATATTGATATGGAGAAATTCGACTGATTTCATCTAAAACTTTGTCATATTCTTGCTCACTTAAAGTATTTGATAATAACTTATCAATAAGAATGGTCATTTTTTCTCTAATTTCTTCTTGTTTCATATGATCTTCGTCTCAGAGTAATTTAGTCAAAACCGTTTAGCATAACAGCGCTTATGGTAAATAAAAATAATGATCCAAAAGCTCACTGTATGTACACAACGAAGTACACTGCAACTGCCTAAATAACTAAATGTACCGATATCATTAGCCTACAGCCCAAGTTTCAAGTCCTCACTAGGGAACCGAACCAGTAAAAGTACCTGATTGTTTCGGTGTAGGTATGTCTTAATATGACAATACCTTTAAGACAGTTAGTTTAGTTGGCTCATATCCTTGTCTATCAGAGTAGAGTGGTCAATTTTAAATATCGGATACACATCAATAATAGTCAGTCTTTTAGCGTATAAATCCTGATAATTCAGATATTCTATAATGATCTGATTTTCATATATCATGACCCTCATCGCTCCTTCTTCATATATCTTAAATATCAATGCTTCATCTTGATATATATAAGCAGATATTGAGTTCTGCATATCACTGATAGAAAAAACCATTTTTTTATTTTGTGTATCAATGAATGTGGATTCTAGCAAACCATCATTATCTATATGACTCTCGCATCCAAACATCTCCATAAAATCTACATCTTTAGGATAAAAGAACGACATTTTCTTTCCTATGATCAAAGTCTGTGGTCAATTAATTTCGTACAATTTAGGATGATAGACGAAAGAATGCTAATTATATAGCCAATGCCTCACTACCTGTATGGCAAGCGGAACATGTTCCCATAACGGACGTTATGTTAAAAAGTTTTGAGATAAAAGACTGACTTCATAATAGGTAGCTTTTCATCAGTGATCAGCATCATATGCACAAAAAACTGTAGTAGAGGTGAGTATCGCTATCTATTCGTCTGGTCTCTGTGGTTCTAACTAGCAGCAACTATATGAAGAGCGTTTATCGAATCACTAGATTGTTGTTTAATGTCTTGATAGTCAACAAATAACATTGTCCTCATAAATAAGGCTTCGTCGCTACTTATTAGCCAACATTTCAAAGGTAGTAGTTTTTTGGCAATCTGTTCTTTCTAAAAAATAATTTAATATAAAAGCTACGACTCTATATGAATCGTAGCTTTTTGCGTTTATCGATATTACCAGCTACGTCAACCCTCTTATGTCAGGATGGTTATCATTTATTTTTAAAGTATGTAGTGTAGAAACTAAACTCAGATGAAATAGGTGTATTTTGGTATATCCAGGTATATTTTGGTATAAGTAACTGAAATTACTTAATATTTTCCAATAATTGCTTGCAATTTCTGTAGATAATAGTAGATTGAATTATATAAGATTTCAGCAAGTATGATTGGATTTAACTATTTATGATAAAGACTTACTTAAAAGATATAAAGCAAGAAAAGCTGAGTGTTCATAAAGATAATATTGGCTACTATAAAATATTTAATCAACTTATTTTGCCTTACATGTTAAAGAGTGATATTGAATTTTGGACTCGAATTCAGTGTTCGCAAGTGCTTCAAGTGGAAAAGCAAGGTAGTAGAGGATATTTATTCTACGACAATTTTTTTATTCTGAATTATTGTCTCACTACCGATATACAAGATATCAGTATCTATGAATCCGAATTAAATTTTAGCGTTAGCAAAAAATTAACTGACTCTCAAATTAAGTATTACGCTCTTAATGAGATAATATTTTTTATTATCAGGTATAAGGGTGTATTAGATCTGACCGAGTGCCATCAGCAATTGAAAAAGCAGCTGTCTGAGGATGATTGTATGAGGTTGTTTAACAGTGTGAAATTAACGACAAAGGTATTTATCAACTTAATTGGACTCTCAGAAGCCGGTTACTACAATTCGCGCAAAAAAACTCCTTTAGAGGAGTCGTACGATGGATGAAGTTAAAATCGATTTTGCATTACAGCAATTGCTACCGCACGATATTTCTTACGACAATATAGATGAGTTCAGAGTAGCTAGATGTATCTTTTATCATTACCACTCGAACACTCATCAGTGCTTAGACTTCAATACTTTAGTTTCTACTCTTCCAAATTATGATAGACCCAGAAGAAATCATAAGAGAGCAGATATTCACTGGTTATTGGCCCTGATCAAACACAATTTTGAAGATTTAGCTGACTCTAATATTAACTATGAGCTGATTAGAGAGTGGTTAGGGTTCGTCATTTATCTTAGTGTGTTATCACACATTCATCTAAACCCTGTACAGGCTAGAAGCATATTAAAGAAATTTAAAATATATGGTTATACACAAACTGCAGACTATCAGTGGTTTTGGAGTCATGAATTTTTTCAAACTATATTACCACTCTCAAGACTAGAGTTTGACCCACAATATTTACAAGCCTTAATAGACGAGCTTAATGAGCGTGCTGAAGTATTAGCGAATGCACGGTGGGAAAAAAACGATACTAATAACTATAAGAAACGTGCGCGTCAGATCGAGCAAATCAATCAGATAATAGAATGGGCATACTATCCTGAAAGAAAATATAGACGAAGTAGTAAAAAAGACAAAGAGCAAGCAGGGACGATTGATAACAGCAACTCTAAGCCAGATAAACCTGACAAAATAAAAGATAAACCTTGGCAAAATCTTAAAGCTGAACCTATACCTGTTAACGCACAGCCTCATTTTTATGGGTCTTTCAATACTAACAACGTCTCTGATCCTATTGATAATAATCCAACAGAATTGATATCTTTTTGTGAAAGACCATCTCTCTCTGAGGAAAGTGTTTCTGTTGAAGAGTTGGTAGATGCTTATAATTCAGATTATTTTTTCAGCTATCCACAGCCCGATCTCTCTAAACGTACCGCACCACTTCATAACTATGATGAGTCGGTACAGCAAACCTACATGGCAGCGCATGATTTTGAGCTTGCTACTAATGTTCGCTATCTTTCAAAAGTGAGCTGTCAGGCAGTGTTTAATCATTTAGTAACCTACAGCGAACAACCAATAGCAGCTCTCCTGCTTTTTTCTTTGATCACTGGTTTACCTATCAAAACATTATTGATTCCTGATTTTTTCAGTAAAAGCACATTGCTTGAGTGTGATAACGAGCAGATGTTTATTATGCATAGATTAGGCGTGAGTGATAGGGTAGAGCTTAAGACTTCTTGTTTTGAAAATAAGTCAGATCTCATTTATCTACCACTACCTATAGATCTGACCTGCAAGTTAGCAGAGGTTAGTGCGTCAGAGCTAACGATGGAGAAAGTAAAAGAGTTTATTAAAGCCATGAAAAGTCAGCTGGAAATTGTTTATCTTACTGATACTCGCATATCAAAAATATTACATATGTATATCCGCCGATTTACATCATCAGGCAATGAGCATTATGCAGATTTAATTTGCCGCACACCTGCCTCTATCGCACCTGCAATTTATTACAGTAGCCATCCAAACGATGACATCATTTCTGTTTATAAAGATTGTTTGATCTCATTAAGTGCAGGGTCAACTTACAATCTTGGCTACTTTGATAAGCCAGTACTAAATTTCTCTACAGGTAGCCTACAGGTGCTAAATATTGAACATGTCAAAAACCTAGTCTTAGATTTAATGTTATGGGTTTCTAACAGTGAAACAGCATTTGAGCTATTTAATCGATATAGTATCTATACATGGTATGCCATTTGTTTGTCCACAGGTATTCGAGCTAATAACGGTATTCCAGGTTCAGTCAATCAAATAGATGAAGAAATGGGCTGGTTGATCGTAGATGACAAGCCTAATCGTAGTAGTAAGACAGATCGATTAATACCTCTATGTGCAAGTGCCAAACAACTAATAATAGACTACAAAATTTTCTTACGAACCTTTAGGGTGACCTTTATTGAAAATAGAGAGTTATTTGATCTTATCACCGAGACGCTAGATGATAACGTTGAATCAACAGTTATTAATCTTTTAGAGTCTATGCACCAGTTAAATCCCATTAAACGTGGAGATATTACTAAAGCGACGCCTCATGAGTTAGATATTGATCCCTATTGGGTTCGGCATTTTGTGCGTACTCAGCTAGAGAGACTCAGCACCCCAATACCGCTGATCAATGCAATTATTGGCCACGAAAAGCGTGATCAAGAGGCGTTGAACAAGTATTCTTCGATTTCTAAGCAGCAGATCCATAAAGTAGGTCCTACTCTTGAAATTATTGCACAAACTATTGGCATAAAATCATTAGCCTCTATCGTAGAAGAACGCTTAAAACAATTGAGAGATGCTTAACATGTCTGATATTCAAACCACAGAACCTAGAGTTTGTATAAATCCAAATGAACGAATTACTGATAAATTTTTCATCAAATCATCTACAGGCTATCAATTAATTGATTCAGAGAGTCGGCTAACACCTCTAGAGTTAAATAAACGTAGCCTTCTACTAATGTTTCAAGAAAATTGGGATACTTTGTTCGATAAGGCCAAAATGTGTCCAATAACTAAAGGCCAGCGAATAACTAATAAAGACCTGGAAGTGTTTTATAGTCAGATGACGTCGAGTATCCCTACCTACTGCTATCAAGCATATCCTTTAACACAGGCCTATACACTGCTGAATGAATTTATCGCTTACCAAAATAATAATTTTCAGACCCAAACGACTGCATACCCAATGCCTCCAAAAGCAGTTAAAGCTAAAGTCAATACCTCAAGTTTTGATTCTGACTGGATTAAAAACGGTAAGAAAGTGAGTAGTATTTTGACAGTTGTTAATCGCCATTGGTTAGATACGGATTGTTATACGGAAACCGAGGTTATAGGGTGGCTCATATTTTCAGCAATGATATATGGAGGAATCAATGATAAAAAGACGCTTGTAAGCTATATAAATACTATTAGAGAACCGACAAAATGCCAGCCTTTTATAAATTTCAATATTATTAGTCATGGACACTATAAGAACAGAAAGTATGGCAACGAGTATATTACTGATGACTTGTATTGCAATCAGCAGATTGTTTTAGATCCTGTCACACGGTGTTGGTTGATACGGTTAAATGACTGTCATAGTAAAGCTAGGGTGATATCAGTGCTTGATGAGCTGATACACGAAACGCTGACTGAAACGAGCATTGAAAGTATATTAAAAACCACTTTAACTCCACTCCTAGTTAAGCAGAGTATCAAGACACCAACGTTGGCATTCATGCTCTCTAATAGTAGCTATATTTGGGAGATGCTACCTAATGTGAATGTAGATCAGGCATTAGTAACCGTTATGAAAGGCAAGCAGGGTACCGTTGGACTCACAAAAAAATCGTTTGAACGATTACTTCATCAGAAGTACCAGCCTATTCAAAAAGTATATGAGAACAAAGAGTTTTTGGATCTTGAAATCATTGCTTCCAATGTTGAAGATGAAAATAAACCCTCTCGCCGTCAGGCGGATGATGAGCTTGATCTTATTAAAGCGCTTAAAAATATACTACATAAAAAGTATGAGCATCAGAATAAGTCCAAGTCTCAAAGCAACATAATCGACGAACTATTAAAAATATCACATGATTCTTCAAGTTTGAGCTATAAAATATTAATACGTTGGGTATTATCTCTTGTAGAAAAAAAGGGAATTAATAATGAGTCTATTAGCAAGTATATAACCGCTATAGGTTATGAATGGCTAACGTTTACCAAAGACCAACCGCTTGAGAGTTGGACAACTGAATACTTTGAAGAGCTATATGATGAAATACTTGATGATATGGCTGTCAAAGATTTAAGTTACCCGGCAAAACGTCTACAAGCAATACATAAGTTTGCTGAAGTAGAATATGGATTCCCAAAGGTTAAAGTGCCTCTTACGTCATCGCAGCGTAAAATTCGCTCTGAATGGTTTTCTCCACAACTATTTTCAGCACTTATAGAACAAATGCGTATTGGTATTGATATTGTTGAAGCCGATATGCTCACTATTTTATTCACTATCGCGTATCGTACTGGCATGCGTAAAAAAGAGATATTAGGTCTTAAGTATGCCGATATCGAGGGAATGCAGCGTGACAAACCGTCAGTTATGATACGTCCAAATCATTATCGTTCAATAAAAACAGACAAAAGCATCAGAGAGGTACCGCTATTTGCACTGTTAAAGCCATCTGAATTGGCACTGTTTATTAAGTTTATTACTGTTAACAAGACGAAGAATGATCAGCGTTTTATTTTTACACTGTCATCCTCACATATACCTCTTGCTGACCATGTTCCAATCAAGCTGCTCAAGCTACTGCATAAAGATATAGGAGGATCTGATCATATAGGTATGACGTTTCATGGATTTAGGCATACAGCGATGACTAATCTAGCATTAGTCATGCAAGGTCATCCTGACTTAGTCATGAGTATGACTGATTACAATAAAGAGGATATTGAACGTATTAAAAAGGGATTACTGGGTGAAAATACTTGTGGTTCAGATTTGTGGTATAGCTGCGCTCATCTTTTTGGACACTTATCACCTGATAGAGGTTTCGAATATTACAATCATACCGCTTGGCTAATAGCGTCTTATAGTCTTAGTCAAGCGAGTATCCGATTGCCTTATAGCACATTTAAAAATATTACTGGTATAGATAAAAAGCAATTAAAAGAGAATGGATATAAAGGTGATACCAATAACATAGATCTGCAAAAGATACGAAAACTATTGTATCGACAAGTATTGAACAAAGATTATAGAAATCCAAAGCAGTTTGCTATTCAAGAAAATCGCAATAATGCAGTAGTAGCGAATGCACAAGATAATAGTAGAAACATACTATTACAGCAGTATGGTCTACGAAGGGTTATTGGATTTTTAGAAGATATGGTAGAGGATAAAAACGTTGATAACGTAGCTGCAAAATATGATATTAATAGGTTACACGCACAGCAGTATTTTGATAATGCTATGAATGTCCATAACATACTATCAACAAGAGGCCAAAAGCGGTTTTTCGCTGAAACAAATACTATTAAGTTAACCCCATCATTACTGAAGAGTAGTCGTGAGCAGAAGATCTTAAGTCAGTTTTTTACGAACGCTACTACAGTTAGAGACCAAAAAAATGAACAATGGAATCAGTTTATTATAGTTGCGGCTTCTAAAATGAGCACTTCGCGTCCTAGTATCAATTTCTCTATAAAAGATATGAATGCAGCAGTAGATTTTATAAAGCTTGGGGCTGAACTTATAGAAGATAAGTACTGGCTTGTAAGAGGTAATAAAGAGATAATTTCACTATTTAAAAAAGAGCTAGCAGGCTATTTTGGCTTAAAGTTCGAAACGTATAAACCAGATAATATTATTAGTCTAGGTATACATAATCCGAACAGCAAAAAGAATTCAAAGAAAAATAGCAACATTGAAGTCTCCAATTACGAGTATTCGCCCTTATTGAGGTTTGCTATACATTTAACTTTAATCTTGGATTTGGATAATCAGTTTTTGAAAATGATGTGAATTTAGATTGGCAAGTATTTTTGGATGAGTTTGTGGTGGGCACGCTATCAGAATAGTGAAGTCGTTATCTGCTTAAAACTATATACAGGACCAATCATTGAGCCCTTATGGTGATGTATGCTTATAGAGTATAAAAAGAAAAGTAATCAATGAAGCGGTAGTGATTCTGGTGTCTAACTGTGAATATTTATAAATGTGATTAATGAGTCCTTACTAGACTCACTGAAATAGCGCCCATTGTAGGCGCTATTTTTTATTTCATTTTTATGAGGCAAGAGCATGATTGCTTAGTGCTAAAAACTAGCGATATGAAAGCTACCTCTCAACACACAGCTGTTTTTAATAATTGGCTTTGATTTGTTGTTCTACAAAATCAGCCGCAACAGTATTGTACAGATCGCAATTGACAACATCGGCCGTAAAGTCTGTATCACTGTCTTCTTTAACGCCTTTTTGATAAAAACTAGAATCATAGACCAAACCATTGTACTCAACAGCCGCAACGATATCTCCATCCTCATCAGTATATCTAGCAGCTGACAGTTCGTTATTACGACCAACTTTTTCTTCAACGAGATTTTTGACCACGTTGTCTTGTTTTTGGTCAGCGATCCATTCACTGATAGTAATTTCGTCTCTAGAGGCTTGCTGATAAAAATAGTAATAGGACTGAGACGGTGTCTCCTGAAAAATATAACATTGAGAACCAGTAGGGAAAGCAATATTGTCTGGGAAATAGTCATAGTCTAAGACAGTACTAATACCAGTATCAGCATTGTGAGCTAACTTCTTAATGCCGCTAAGGTCTAAAGTTTCGATGTCATAAATGCTGTCAATGGCTGCGTTATCGGTCTGAATTCTTAACTTAAAGCTGTCATTATCGATGAAGTTCAACTTGTGGAATCGGCTGTCAAAATTATCACTTACTTTTACAAATACTTTATTACCAACATAGTAGTTTGAGTTATCTTCCTCACTACCTCTACTGTTTTGATAGGCAGTAGCTGAGCTACCCACAACGGTAGAGACAGTTTCTGTAAAGCTACTATTACTAAATTTGTAGGCAAGCTTGCCCCATCCCTCTATATATTCATTATTTGACACATCAGTAAAAGCATCGAATACCGTGTAGCTCAGCTCATTGTCAATGATAGGGCCACTATTATCGATACTGCCTACTATATATTCACCGTTATCATCATCACCGCCGCACCCTGTGAGCACTAAAACACTGCTCAATGCGATACTGGCATATAACTTATTAATTTGCATATTGTTACCTATCGTTAGCTTCCCGTAAGAAAGTTATAATAGTTAAAGGTATATAAAATTGCAAAACAAAGTTTCAGTTTTAACACTGTCACTACAATAGTATTAACGCTTCATTTTCATGCGATATCTAGAAAACTATAGTCTTCATAAAACAGTAAGTTGTAGTACATGATGCTTTATGCAGACTGCACTATGCTGAAGCAATCACAGAGGCAGATTTGGTGAATTAATGATGTGATGATGAGTTTGCCATGATTAAGAAAAATCAAAGCTACAGCGCTGTATTAATAGCAGAAGCCATCAAAAATATAGTTGGCAACAACGATGATGTGCGTGTGGCGGCTCAGCAATTAGACATACAGTCGAACCACTATTAAAGTGTTACGGCGTTATACTCACTTAGCCTACTACTGTAGTATTTGCGCTCGTCCGCCTTGTACCATTTTTAACATTGATTGACTATAGCGAGGCAAGTGTCATCTAAATAGTCAAACAAATGATATGAGGTGAGACGACTATAGGAGGTTAAAAATATTGACGCTGTTTGCCCTATATCAATAGCAGCAAACAGCGTCAATATTGGTTGTCTGTGTAGACTAACGAAAGGTCATATTTTAGAGGTAAATGCACCATGTGTATGAGTATCCAATACATATTCTATATTTAACGATATATGCATAAATTACTGACTGGTAAATACCACTGTCTTAGTACCATTAGCAGATGGCTGACTTAGTGTGACCTTGCTCGCTAAGACATCGCCTTTGGCATTGATCTTGTAGCACTCTGATGAACTGCCTATAGGGTCAGAGCTCAGTGATAAGTTCTTTGAGTTTTCTATACAGAGCCATGCCGTGCTATTGGTGTCTCGTGTCAGAGACCAATCTTGCTCATACGACCCTGTTTTTTTACGCATACTGCTACCGGCATAGACGGTTTCAGTCATGAGCTTACTTGAGTCGCCGACGGTAGCCATCTTAGGAATGACGGTTGTCTGGCTCGATAGTGAGTATGTGCCCGTGCTCTCTGTAAAGCCATGAAACACGAGTGGATTCAGGGTAAAGTAATTGATAGCGACTGACTGATTAGTGATTCGATTATTCACTTTATTGATGGTGTTTACTTCGGCACCCTGCACCGCTTTATTATTGAATTGAAGGCTGCCCTTAGGAGTGATTTGAATGTCTGCCGAGGCACTTTGATTGTCTACAATAGCAACCAATTTTTCACTACGTTGTTTGGTATAGATGTTGAGCATAGCCGTCTCAACGGGGTATTGAGTCACTACATTGTTTGGATTGGTATTAACCGTCATCCCGCCACCTATGCCACTAGCACAAGCACTTAATCCTAGTCCTGCTACAATGCACAATCCTAGTGTTTTCATGGTTTCATCCTTCAGTTTGTTTGATCAACTAGGGCGTGTCCTCATTTTTAACCCATTTAGATGACTATCGATTGAATTGAGGACATGCCCTACTATAAATATCTACTATAATCGAATTTTTCAGCAATGACATCTGCCAACCATCTTAGACCCTGCTATCATTACATCACTATAACAACCAGCAATTTTCCAGCGCGTTAAGGAATAACCAATGCCCGATAGTACTGCCAGTCATACTACCCAAATCAATCAAGACGATATCAATAAAGCCGTATGGAACGCCTGCGATACTTTTCGCGGGGTCATCAGCGCTGATACCTATAAAGACTTTATCTTAACCATGCTGTTCCTTAAGTATTTGTCAGACGTTTACCGCGATGAGTACAACAAACTGGTTGAGCAGTATGGCGACAATCCTGAGCTGATTCATGCCATGATGTCCAAGCAGCGTTTTGTGTTGCCTGAGGGTGCGAGCTTTTGGGACTTGTACGAGCAGCGTCATCAGCCAGGCAATGGTCAGCGCATCGATGAGGCGCTACATGCGTTAGAGGAAGCCAACGGTACCAAGCTCAAAAACGTCTTCCAAGACATCAGTTTTAATACTGACAAACTGGGTCAAGAAAAGCAAAAGAATGAGCTGCTACGCCATTTATTAGAAGATTTTGGCAAAGACATCCTCAATCTAAGCGTTGAGCGCGTTGGTAGCTTGGACGTGATTGGTAATGCCTATGAGTTCTTAATCAAACACTTTGCTGCCAGTAGTGGGGCGACGGCTGGCGAGTTCTATACACCGCCTGAAGTGTCCAATTTGCTAGCGACTATCCTTGAGCCTGTCGAGGGCGATCAAATCTGTGACCCTGCCTGTGGTTCAGGCTCGCTACTCATCAAGTGCGGGGCGATGGTACGCAAAAACTCGGGCTCTAAAAAGTATGCGCTATTTGGTCAAGAAGCCATTGGCTCGACATGGGCACTGGCGAAGATGAATATGTTTTTGCATGGTGAGGACAACCACCGTATCGAGTGGGGCGATACCATCCGTAATCCGCTGCTACTGGGTAACGATGGCAAGCACTTATTACAGTTCGATGTGGTGACGGCCAACCCGCCGTTCTCACTGGATAAATGGGGTCATGAGGATGCCAGCAGCGATCCCTATGGTCGCTTCCATCGCGGTGTACCGCCCAAGACCAAGGGTGACTATGCCTTTATCAGTCATATGATTGAAACGCTTAAGCCAAGCACTGGCCGTATGGGTGTGGTCGTACCGCATGGCGTGCTGTTCCGCGCATCAAGTGAAGGCAAAATCCGTCAGCAACTCATCGAAGAAAACCTACTCGATACGGTGATTGGCTTACCCGAAAAGCTGTTCTTTGGGACAGGTATTCCAGCCGCTATTTTGCTGTTTAAAAAGAATAAGACCGATGATACGGTACTGTTTATCGATGCCAGCAATGAGTTTAAATCCGGTAAAAATCAAAACCAGCTGACTGAAGATAATATTGCTAAGATCATTGAGACGTATAAGGCGCGTGAAAGCGTTGATAAATATGCTTATTTAGCGAGCTTTGATGAAATTAAAGAAAATGACTTTAACCTTAATATTCCACGCTATGTCGATACATTTGAGGAAGAGGCGGAGATTGATTTGGATGCGGTACGTACTGAGCGTCTTGAGTTAAAAGCTGAACTCGATACGCTAGAAGTTGAGATGGCAGGGTTTTTAAAGGAGTTGGGTTATGGTGCCTAATGGATGGGAGAATGTTTTATTAGGTGAGGTTTTCGATTTTAGAAATGGTATTAATGCTGATAAAAGCCAGTATGGACAGGGGGTTAAATTTGTTAACGTCATGGATGTGTTTGGAAATAATATTTTAACCGAACCTAAAATTATCGGTCGAATTAGTATTTCAGACAAAAAGCTGGATGATAATAGACTGGAGTATGGGGATGTACTATTTAATAGAACCTCAGAAACCTTCGATGAAATAGCAATGTCGGCTGTGTATTTAGATGATGCAGATGCAACCTTTGGTGGTTTTGTGATTAGAGGGCGACCATTAACAAATAATCTAGACCCTAAATATACTGTATATGCTTTTCAAGATAGTAATTTTCGAAAGCAAGTTATAAAGCTTGGACAAGGGGCTGTTAGAGCAAATATTGGTCAAAAAGACTTGGTTAAAGTTGAACTACTCGTTCCACCTTTCTCAGAACAACAAAAAATCGCCAAAATCCTATCTACTTGGGATAAAGCGATTAGCACGACTGAGCGCCTGATTGAAAATAGTACCCAGCAGAAAAAAGCCCTGATGCAGCAATTGCTAACGGGGAAAAAGCGGTTGCTTGATGAGTCGGGAAAAAGGTTTGATGGTGAGTGGAGCAGTGTATTACTGGGCGATATAAGTCATATCACTACTGGAAGCTCAAACAGAGAAGATTCTTCCCTGACAGGTGAATATGCTTTTTTTGATCGTTCTATTGATGTTAGAACTAGCGGAATATTTTTGTTTGATGCTGAGGCAGTAATTGTAGGTGGCGAAGGGCAAGATTTTGTGCCAAAGTATTTTGAGGGTAAGTTTGACCTTCATCAACGTACCTATGCCATTATGGATTTTGAAAATGCTTATGGTAAATTCCTGTTTTATTACATTGGTTATTATCGCCATTATTTCTTATCTCAAGCCGTTGGTAGTACTGTTAAGTCTTTGAGATTGCCAATGTTCCAGAAAATGCCAATAAACTTGCCCTCAGTTAAAGAACAACAAAAAATCGCCACCGTATTAACCAATGCCGATAAAGAAATAGAGTTGCTTGAGCAGCAATTGGCTGATTTGCAGCAAGAGAAAAAGGCGCTGATGCAGGTTTTGTTGACGGGTAAGAAGCGGATTTTGATTGATGGGTAAGGTTAACGCATCATTTTATTATCTGGTTTCAGACATGTTAACCATATCTACCACATAAAATATATTCATGGAAAATGATGAGTATTTCTGATATACCTAGTTATACTAATTAATTTGGTTAGTTTTACTAATCAAATTAATTGGCTATATGGATTTTAATCTCATGTATTGGAGTTAAGCAACCATAAAGGACGATAACTATGAAATTATCAAAAGCTATCCTAGTCAGCATTTGTATTTTGCCATTAGCGGCTGTCTCTTACGCTGAAGACGTTGATACCCAAAACTTACGCATCTCAGAAACCTCTATGATGAGTGTCAATCAAGCGACACCATCCGCCATGAAAATGCACAATGAAAATGACCATATGGGCGAAAAACCAAAAGCGATCCATAATTCAAATGATGTTGAAATGGATAAAGAAGAAGGATGGCGTTGGCCTTGGCAAAAGAAAAAAGTAAAACATGTAGAGAAAGCAAAGTGCTGTTAGTTCATTAATTATAAAGGACTATAACGATGAAACTATTAAAAGCTATTTTAGTCAGCATTTGTATTTTGCCGTTAGCGGCTGTCTCTTATGCTGAAGATATTGATACCCAAAATTTACGTATCTCAGAAACCTCTATGATGAGTGTCAATGATGCTGCACCATCCACCATGAAAATGCACAATGAAAATGACCACATGGGCGAAAAACCAAAAGCGATCCATAATTCAAATGATGTTGAAATGGATAAAGAAGAAGGATGGCACTGGCCTTGGAAGAAAAAAAGTCGACCTTGCGGTTCAACAGACTGTTGGCCAGAAGGTAGATAAGCACTAACATTTCACATAACCGCCACTCTTAGTGCCCTTTGGGTAACGCGCAGTATTGGCGGTTTTTTGTTGCCTTTTTTACAGTGGTATCGGCTACAATCGATATAACTAAATAAGCAACCAAACAAACATATGTCTAAAGTGGTAGATATGACCAATCCAATCTCTAATATTAGCGCCAGTACAAGCATCAACTTTGCAGAAGAGTTCAGCTCAAAGCTTCCTGCCTTAACTTTGCTGACTACTTTAGGCTACGAGTTTATTTCGCCCAACCAATGCAGTGCCATGCGCTCAAAAGCAGCGTCAAACAAAGCCACCAATCAAGTGGTGTTACTACCCATCATGCGTGCGTTTTTAGCAAAGCAAACCTTTATGTTCGAAGGTCAGGCGTATCATTTATCAGACAGCGCCATTGATAAGATCATGCATGAGCTGAACCCTGCCATGAACTTAGGCTTGCAGGCAGCAAATAAGGCGCTATATAACGCTATGCTGTATGGCGTGACGGTGACTGAGTTTATCGACGGTAAAAAAACCTCGCAGACCATTAGTTTGATAGATTGGAATATTATCGACAATAATAGCTTTCACGTTACCGAAGAGCTGGTGGTACTCAATAGTGAGGGTACGAGTAGTCGTAGACCTGATATCGTCTGCTTTGTGAATGGTCTGCCTTTAGTAGTCATCGAAGCCAAACGCCCTGACTCCAGTAGAGAGTGGCAATCGACCAATGCACAAGCGGTGTCCCAGCATATTCGCAATCAACATCAAAAAGAAATCCCGCATCTATTTGCCTATAGCCAGTTATTACTGGCCATCAATGGTAATGACGGTTTGTATGCCACTTGCGGTACGCCTGAAAAGTTTTGGGCAAAATGGGTCGAAGAAGAAATCTCTGAGCCTGAGTTTCATCGTTTAAAGAACCAAGCGCTCAGTCCCAAGCAAATTGAGAATTTGTTTGGTGATCGTCCTACCTTTATCAAAGAGGAATATCAGTCATTAGTTGGTGGCGGTGATCTAGTCGTCACCGACCAAGACCACTTAATCATCAGCCTTTTACAGCCACAGCGTCTGCTTGAGATGACGCGCATGTTTACCTTGTTTGATAAAAAGGTGGGCAAAATTGTTGCCCGTTATCAGCAGGTCTTTGGTATCAAAGCCTTGATTGAACGTATCAGTACCTTTGATGGCCCTGATGGTAAGTCGGGTAGTCGGCAAGGTGGTGTCATTTGGCACACCACAGGCAGTGGTAAGTCTTTTACGATGGTGTTTTTCTCCAAAGCACTTATTTGGTTAGAGGATCTCGCCAAGTGCCGCGTCATTGTCGTCACCGACCGTGTCGATCTAGAAACTCAGCTTAGTCAAACTTTTGCTTCTGGTGGTGTGCTCAGTGATCGCGATAAATCCGATGCCATGGCAACTTCCGGTCGCCGTCTAGCGCAGCAAATCGGGCACGGTAACGAGCGCGTTATCTTCTCTATTATTAATAAGTTTGGTTCAGCCGTTAAGTATGATGAATGTTATAACGACAGCCCAAACATCATCGTCATGGTCGATGAAGGTCACCGTAGCCAAAACGGTGAGAATAATATTCGTATGGCGCAAGCACTGCCAAACGCTGCTTTTATTGCTTTTACAGGTACGCCATTGCTAAAGGATGATAAGACTGAGAATAAATTTGGTAGCATCATTCACTCCTATACCATGCAGCAAGCGGTCAAAGACAAAACCGTTACCCCATTGTTATACGAAGAGCGTATTCCTGAACTCAATACCAATGACCAAGCCATTGATGCATGGTTTGACCGTATTACCCAAAAGCTTACCGATGATCAAAAAACTGACCTCAAGCGTAAGTTCTCCCAAAAAGGTCAAATCTATCAGGTTGAAGGTCGTATTGAGCTGATCGCTCATGACATCTCTGATCACTTCCAAAACTTTAAACAGCAGAATTTAAAAGGCCAGTTGGCTTGTGACTCTAAAGCCTCAGCTATCCGCTATAAAATGGCGTTAGATAAGATTGGCAAAGTCACCTCAGTGGTTGCCATGTCACCACCTGATACCCGTGAGGGGCATGACACTGTTGATGGTGAATCAAAAGACATCGTACAAAACTGGTGGCAAGCCAATGTCGCCAAAGAGTATGGCGGTGATGAAAAAGCCTATACCAAAGCCATCATAGAAGCCTTTAGTCAGGATGACGGCCCTGACATTATGATTGTCGTTGATAAGCTACTAACGGGCTTTGATGAGCCAAAGAATACCGTGCTGTATATCGATAAGCCTTTAAAACAGCACAACCTCATTCAAGCAATTGCACGGGTAAACCGCTTGCATGAGAAGAAGCGTTTTGGTTATTTGATTGATTATCGCGGCATTTTAAAAGAGCTGGATATCACCATTGAGAAATACCAAGACTTAGCGGAACGTACGCAAGGTGGCTTTGATATCGAAGACCTTAAAGGTCTGTATAACGCGATGGATACTGAGTACAAGCAGCTACCTAGACTGCATAGTGAGCTGTGGGCGATATTCTCATCGGTGAAAAATAAACAGGATGGGCAAGCGTTAAGACAAGTGCTTGCGCCAAAGATGCAGGAAGTAGATGGCAGAGTAATTGATACCAAGCTCAAAGAACGTGATGACTTTTATGCGGCTTTGACCGAGTTTTCTAACGCTATGAAAATTGCTCTACAATCAGCGTCTTTCTTTGAAGACAAATCATTTGATAGTAAACGTGATCGTTATAAACAAGATCTAAAAGCCTTTGTTAATCTACGCAAGCAAGTGCGCGAAGATGCTGATGAAACCATCGATTACGATGAGTATGAGGCTGATATTCGTAGCTTACTCGATAAGCACATCGCAGGGCTCGAAGTTCGTGAAGCAAAGGGCGTTTACCTAGTCGATAATTTAGGTAAGGATGTTAAGCCTGAAGCGATGAGTGACGATGAAGCTCGTAACCAAACCGATAAAATCACTGGTCGTGTCACTAAGATGATTGAACAAGATCTGGCTGATGATCCGTATGCGCAAGAGTACTTCTCTAAGCTCCTAAAAAAAGCCATTGAAGAAGCTAAGGCGATGTTCGATGCACCCGTGAAGCAGTACATGATGTTTGCTGACTTTGAGCAAGCCGTCAAAGACCGTGAGGTCGCTGATGTGCCAAATGAGTTTATCGATGATAGTGGTAAGTTAAACAAACATGCTCAGGCATATTTTGGTTTGTTTAAGCATTTATTTGATGCTGATTTCTTGATAGATAAAGAGTTAGATAACGACAAGCTAGTTGCTTATGCCTTTGAGATTGATAAGATCGTCAAGACAGCAGTGGCTGAGTATTCTATCAATCCAGCAGAAATAGAAAATGCTATTAGTGTCAAATTGCTACCGATGTTATTTATGGATTTGGGTATCGATAAAGCGCAACAGCTCATCGAGGAAGTGCTAAAGATTACCCGTCTTGGACTTTCAAGAGACAAGTAGCCTAAGAGCAGCAAGAGGGTAGTAGGCAATGACTGAGAATGGTGTGTTTTATTATGGTCAAGATAAAATTGATTATGAAGTTGTGCGTAAAGAAGTAACTGATAAAGAAAAGATAAACCAGCCTGAAAGCGATGAGCTGATTACTGAAAAGACTAAACCTAGCAAACCTCGAAAAGTAGTCATCAAAGTACATCCTGATCAGCGTGTGGTCGTCACTGCACCTGTCGATGCGACGGATGAGATGATTTATGATGCCATGATGAAGCGTGCTCGCTGGATATGGCAAAGCCTACAGGATTTTGCCAAGCAACAAGATCATGTATTGCCCAAGCGTTATGTCAGCGGTGAGACCCAATTTTATCTAGGTCGTCGTTATGTGTTAAAAATAATAACGGATGCAGAAGCTGCTGATGGAATAAACAGCACGGTGAAGCTCAGTCGCGGTAAGTTAAATGTAGAATTGTCTCAAAGTGATTCTACATTAGACCTCGAAGCACGAGCTATGATAGTTAAAGACCTTATTGATGAATGGTATAAAAACAAAGCCAAGCTCATCTTTATAGAACGCCGAGAGGTGGTATTACCTAAAGCAGCGTGGGTAACTGGTACGCCGGCTTTCAGACTGTTAGTTATGAAAAAGCAGTGGGGTAGCTGCTCTACTAAAGGCAATCTAATACTTAATCCTCATTTGGTTAAAGCACCAAAGGAATGCATCGATTACGTGATACTACATGAGCTCTGTCATATCGCTGAGCACAACCATAGCGAGCATTTCTGGCGGTTACTAATGCAAGTAATGCCGAACTGGAAAGAGGTGAAAGCTAGGCTTGATGGAATGGCTGAGCTTTATTTGAATGAGTGAGTATTAGTCATTGCTGCTACAGCAATGACTCTAGGATCATAGACAGTCCCATCTATCGAGATTTTCATAAAATGCATTCTAATTTTCTATAATCCTCCCTTTTCTAGGTTACTAATATATATATTATTGGTATACTTGCCTGCTGTATAAGAACAAACAAATGTCTTTATTGTTGATTGATGGCGATAATTTTAGATCCCTTAGAAAATTATCATGAATGCTAAATTGATTTCACCTTTTGTCTTATAACAGCTCTTTTTATCTTACTTTATAACTGCCAGTTGACTTGATCTAAGTATCAGCTGCATCTTTACAGTGCGCTATTAGAAAAACAGCTACAAGACTATTTCGAGAAATGAAATGCTTATATCTTCCATACCTACATCTACCCAGCATAGCTGGAAAAACATAGAAAATATTTCTATTATTGAATCAAATGAGTCATTGCTAACCATCCCAAATACGGAAAACCTAAAGCAATTTCCCATTTATTTTGATCATAATATTCCTCATGCCATCAATATTTGTGTTGCTAGGCATTCTGTTACCCAAAGATTACAGCAAGCTGCTAACTTACTTCCTGACCATCTAGGTATTTTGGTACTTGATGCTTGGCGTTCTCGAGCTGTTCAAAAAGCCATTCAAGAAGAAGTTGGTAATACTATTAAGATTAAGTACCCACATCTTAGTGTCAGTGAGCAACAACAGCTTCTATCAGATTTTGTTGCGCCCGCGCGAGCAGATTTTATTAGCCCGCACTTAACAGGGGGCTCTGTAGATATCACTTTGTTTGAGCGTGAGACAGGTGAGTGGCTAGATATGGGTGCTGATTTTGATGAACCTACAGAACGCTCACATACTCATTTCTATGAAGATCAGCCTGAGCATCCTGCTTGTCAAAACCGCCGCTTGTTATATTCAGTTATGAGTAATGTGGGTTTCACCAACTTACCCACTGAATGGTGGCATTTTGATTATGGAAATCCACTTTGGGCCTATTATAACCAACAAAATCATGCCGTTTATGGCGCCGCTCATTGGGATGCTGTAACCCATTAATGGTTACTACTTCTCTATTTTGAGACGTATCTATATCAAGTTCAAGGAGGGACATTATGGAAACATTGATTCAAGCAGATGATCATTTAGCCTTATGGGCTTTTGTTATGGTCGCAGCAACCTCTGCTATTTTTATCGAACAACGTTATAAATGGGCAAGTAAAATTCCAGGTGCGGTCATTGCACTATTGATTGCCATTGCCGCATCCAACCTAAAAATCATCCCAACAGATGCACCTACATATGACATCGTTTGGGGTTATATTGTCCCACTAGCAATACCTTTGCTATTGTTCAAAACCAATATACAGTCTCTTATTAAAGAGAGCTGGAAATTATTACTGTTGTTTTTAGCTTCGTCTATGGCAACTATGGTTGGTACTATTCTTGCATTTATGGCTCTACGTCATTACATTCCAGAATTAGACAAAGTAAGTGGCATGATTTCAGCGTCATACAGTGGTGGAGGGGTGAACTACGCCGCCATGTCAGCCAAGTTAGCACCAAGTGAAAGCATCAATGCAGCTACTATTGTGGCTGACAATATGATGATGGCTTTTTACTTCTTGATATTAATTGGCTTAGCTGGAATACCTATTGTACGTCGCATATGGAGTTCGCCACATACTGATGCAATTGAGAAAAATCCGGAAATGTTAAACAGTCGTACATTGTCGGAAGCATTCTGGAAGCCCAATCTTATTTCTTTAAAAGATATTGCGATTTGCTTAGCTGCTTCAATGCTAATCGTATTAATTTCGTTCAAGCTATCAGCATTTTTACAGGCGCTATTGGGCACTAGCGATAATATTGTAGTTGGCCTTATCATTAGTTTGATTACTGATAAGTATCTTTTGTTAACGACAATCACGTTTATAATAGTTTCTATCTTTAAAAGCTCTTTTGAAAAGCTTAATGGTAGTCAAGAGTTGGGTACTTACTGCATTTACTTGTTCTTTGTAGTCATCGGCATTCCAGCATCAATTGGTTTGATAGTGACTCAAGCACCACTGCTGTTTGTATTTGTCTTGATAATTGCTATGGTCAATTTAGCGATCACCATGGGTGTGGGTAAATTGTTCAAGTTTAGCGTTGAAGAAGTAGTGCTGGCTTGTAATGCCAATATTGGTGGTCCGACGACTGCGGCAGCGTTAGCTATTAGTAAGGGTTGGACTAACTTAGTAGGCCCTATCTTGGTTATCGGTACGGTAGGCTATGTCATTGGAAATTATGTAGGCACTATTGTATATTTCCTAGTGACTCAGATTGGTATGTAGTTATTAAAATAGAAAATACCGTCAGTATCGACCTTCGACATCTTGAAGGTTAAATAAGAAAAAACTATATTAGTTGTACGTTTTTATATATTGTTCAGGAGATATAGACTAAGAAATAAAAAGCAAGCCACTAGAGGTGGCTTGCTTTTTATTTATGTTCTGAAAAAATTTCTAATTATGGCGTACCTGCATGTCCCACTTTAACTTGCACAGCTAACATACGTCCTTTAGTTTCTGCCTTGCGAGAGGCCTCATCCCAGTCTGGCGCCGCGCACATGAATAGTGTTTTGCCGTCTTGTCCGCCAAGTGCGACTGCAAAGACACCATCAGGTGCAGTATCGATAGTTTCTAAAATTTCACCACCCTCTGCTATGCGTACTGCTCGCTGATTTATGGTATCTGCGATCCACACAGCACCTTCGGCATCCAAGGCCAAACCATCAGGTAATATGCTGGCATTTCCTATACGTAGACCAAGATTCGGCTCATCACCTAGTTCTCCAAAATTAGCAAAGTCACGTTTTTCTCCGAGGCTACCATCTTCTTTGATATCAAATTGCGTAACTTTATTGCCAAATAGCTCGTTAACGATCAATGTTTTTTGATCTGCAGAGATAACCATGCCATTCGGAAATGCCAATCCTTCAGCGACAACCTGTGAGCTTCCATCAGGCTTAACCAACACAAGCCCTGTGTTTTCATGGTCAGCGCCACCCATCAAATCAAAACCAAAGTTGCCGACATAGGCATTGCCATTGGCTGAAACCACCATGTCATTTGCATGACCACCGCAATGCTCCCAAATATCAGCGTGAATGACCAAGTTACCATCATTTTCTAGTCGTAAGACTTTGCGGTCTTTCATCGATACGACCAGCAAACGCCCATCAGGCAACCATCCTAAACCGGAAGGTTGCTGTTCAACATGAATGATTTTCTCTGCTACCCCTTCATCGTTAACTCGATAAACGCCTTGAGTATAGAAATCGACAAACCATAGCGCATTTTGATACCAGCGAGGCCCTTCTAAATAGTGAAAGCCATCAACAGCCACTTCTATTTCATATTTCGACATAATCATCTTCCTTGATTGATAGACAAAATTATTTAAACAATATTTCTTATCAGGCTATTTCTTCATATATTGCAGTGACTTCCTCTAAAGTCATGTCTTTGGGATTGGTTGCGATTAGCCGTGCATAGGTATTGATAACTATGTCGGCTAGGGCAGGAATATCGTTCTTTGTAATATCCAATTCACTCAAACGGTATTTAAGACCACTGTTTTCCAAAAACATTTTTAGTTGACTAATAAATGAAGTCGCTGCATCTAAATCTGCCATTCCAGCTGTTTGAGTAGGCATGACAGCACGAGCAAGCTCTGCGTATAGAGGAGCAGCTTCTGATAAGTTAAATGTAAAAACACCGCACATGACGAGTGCATTAGCATGTCCATGTGGAATGTGGAAGTTAATACTAAGGGGATATGAGAGCCCGTGAACAGCGGCTACAGAGGCATTGACGAAGGCGATGCCTGCCAGTGTGGAACCTAACAGCATATCGGCACGAGCATCAATATCGTCACCTTGGTTTAACACTTTTTCAAAATTATTCCAAAGCATCTGTAAGCCTTTTAGGGCTAGTGCATCTGAAATAGGATTCTTTTTAGTGCGACTGGTATAGGCTTCAATACAATGCACCATGGCATCAAGCGCAGTTGCTGCAGTGATATGACGGGGTAATTTTAGTGTTAATGTTGCATCTAAAATGGCGACGTCAGGTAGGATTTTAGGAGTATAAATGGCTTTTTTACTGCCATCTTTTGCGGTAATCACGGAGACAAAGGTAGACTCTGCGCCCGTACCAGCAGTAGTAGGTATGGCAAATAGTGGCAGTTTTTTGAAACCACTAATATCTTTATCCAAAATATCATTAACGGACTGAAAGTCGTTTGGATACAAGGCGACAATCTTCGCTGTATCAATAGAGCTTCCGCCCCCTAAGCCAATGATCAAGTCACATTGATTGTCTCTTGCAAGCTCAATAGCGCTTTCAACAATTTCAATAGGTGGGTCTGCAACGACATTATCGAACACAACGACATTAACACCGGCTTCCTGTAAGGATTGCTGAGCGATATCGACATAGCCTAATTCGGAAATACCAGCATCTGTAATAATGATGGCTGATGTTGCAGAATATTGTTTTGCTAAAACACCTAGCTTTTGGCGCATGCTGTCAGCTTCGCTGAGAATATGACCATTAGTATAGAATTCAATCCCTGTCATTCTGTTCTTCCTTGATATATATACACTTAGATATTTTTTTCTTAAATTCAATCAATGCCACAGTAAGAATGCTTTTA
This sequence comes from Psychrobacter sp. SWN149, assembly GCF_015864565.1. Classification (NCBI taxonomy): domain Bacteria; kingdom Pseudomonadati; phylum Pseudomonadota; class Gammaproteobacteria; order Moraxellales; family Moraxellaceae; genus Psychrobacter; species Psychrobacter sp. SWN149. The sequence continues at coordinate 304,958 of NZ_JADYWX010000005.1, read as the reverse complement.
TATCGATTAGCCTCTTATAAGGCATCAATGCATTTTAATGGTACTAGGCACCTATTTATCTCATTAAACTTCTTTATCTCCAATACATTTTTTATAAAAACATTGCTTGCAGTGGATGACTAAAATAACGCGTTAAAAGAATCTAGATACCAGAAAAAGTATGCAACGTCTGAATTTCTTAGATCGCCTAGATAGCCGATGTTTGTAAGATATTACATTAGCATAAACATCAGAGAATAGTCATTAAATGATTTGACAGCTATTACTTTAGTTGATAATTTCAGGTAAGTATTTAAGTGTACATTAAGTACATATTGACCTACCTATGTATAACCACTACTAATGGTGTATTTAACTTACTCGTCAAATACTATAAAAACGTAAGTTAAATTAATGAACTTATGACTACTATCAAAAGGAATTGATAATGAAATTAGCACCCATTTTTTCGATAAGTGTACTAGCCGAGATGGGTCTTTTAGGTTATTCAAATCAATCTAGTAATGGTATGACTTCCTCATAGATGCTTACGGGGTCTATGATAAGGCTAAAGAAGCTAGCGTAGTCTGTACAGTGTAATCTTATAAAAGTTCTAGTTAAAATATAGCTGAACTGATTAAACTGAAAAAGCCCCAACTTATGAGCTGAGGCTTTTTTTATTTTTCTGATTCAAATCTAGCAGATACTCCTCACTATCTAAAGCTCTACCTACCTAAGACAAGCTGTCCACCAGAAAAGCTGATACACCCGTCACAGAACCAAGAGTTTAATCTCCTTGCATAAGGTACATCTGCTGGGACATCTAATTGATAGGGACGACCACAGTACTCACAGTGTATGTCATCTAAATAAACCTGACATTTCGTAAGCGTAGCAAACAATGCATCAAGCTCCATGTCGTGGTCGTAACAAAGCAGTTCCAAATGCGCTATATAATCACTAGGGGACACATAAGACCAATACTCATGGCACAAATGCTTTTCTGCACCCCCTAGAGCTAAACCAAAGACGAAGTTCATACTCATAATATCCTCCTTAGTATCCATAGCCAGTGTGTGGTAAAAGTCCGTAAAGCTCACTCTGTAGCTGACTACACATATCATCAACGGCATAGCCGAGATTAGCGTCTAAGCGCTTCTGAACCCATATGCGCAGCGCCATATGATTATCAAAGCAGCTATCCACATTTAAGAAACGAGCCAAACCACTACCTGACTGAATGCAGAGCTCACAAATGAGATAGTTAGCAATATTATCTGCACCATTACTGACATAGCCACTAGGTTTGAACGTTGCATGCAGCTTATCGTAATCAATCATTTTCATCGTGACGTCTCCTTGTCAGTAGATACCTGAGCAATCTGACTGCGATTGACCAATGCTTCAAATGCACTACCATCCTGCCGAGTCATGTTCGGTACGTAACGGCTATAAGTGTTGAATAGCATCTTGGTCGTAGAGTGTCCCATTTGGCTGGCTATCCACTCAGGACTTTCGCCAGCAGCTAGCCATAGCGTTGCTGCGGTATGACGGCTCTGATAGGCATTACGCTTCTTGAGACCCAAAATCTTAAGAGTAGGATGCCAAACACGCTTATTCACATTGTTATAATCAAGTGGTTCACCGGTATGCGCGCAAAACACATAATCAGAGCGTCCATAAGTAATCGTTTGTTGCTCTTTTAGAGCGTCATAGACCCAAGGTGACATTTGAATCGCACGGTAAGACTCTTGAGTCTTAGGAGGAACAATTTTGCCTTTAACATAAGCTTGTTTGATCACAATCTCACGTCGATCAAAGTCAATGTTCTCCCACGTCAACCCATCAATTTCACTCGTACGCATCCCTGTGAAAAAACGTACTAAATAATAATTGCGATAGTCTGCTCTCACACCATTAATAAACGTCCAAACCTCATTCAGTGTGAATGGTTGAATATCTGTCTTAGGCTGTTTGAGTGCATTGATATCGTAGTAAGGGTTGTCAAACTGATAGCGTTTAGCTGCTTCTTTTAGTATCATACCTAAAGGTACCATGATCGAATTGATGCGTGCCGCTGACAGATGTTTGTTAGCTTTTCCGTACGTTACTTTGGCGAGCGATGAACGGAAGGCTAATACATCTGTCTTTTTTATGAGATGAATGGGCTTAGTCCCAAACTTAACAATCAAGTACATATCAATAATCTCCTTTATTTTGCGCTTGTAAGTATCACGCCATTCAATTTCTTTTTCAGAAAACCATAATTTTGCAAATTGCTCAAAGTAAGGTGTATTGGTATTAATGCATTCCTTGCGATCGTTCAATGCTACCATTTCTGCTGCTTTGTCACTTTTGGGAAAGTACTTAGCGTAGTTGAACAAACCTAGGATGATTTCTGCTTCCATCTTCTCAATCACCTTATCAAGCTTTTTGCGATTCGCTGGCGTGTCTGTCAGGTTTGTCGTCTCCCGACAGCGTATACCCATGTAATAAAAATCGACAACCAGCTTACCGTATCTACTTCTGATACTAGCCATCCTATTTCTCCTTATTGAAGTGCCATGGCATTGATGCTACCGGCGACGCCAGTGCGCATATCTTTTTCAATCTCCTCCCAAATGTACAAAATCTTACGACCACCGAACGGGCGTATATAATGAATGCCCTCGATAAGCACACTATCTTTAAGCTCATTACGGATAGTACGAGGGTTGTATTTGATGAGCTCAGAAAGCTCTTGGGTAGTTAGGTAGGTATGTGACATAATATGTTCCTTATATAAAGTTTAACCATAATGGTACTTTTAAATACCATGGTTGTAATTTACCATAAATTTATAACTATGCAAGTACTTTTTATAATTATAATTGGAGTTTATGGGATGATAGTTAACCATCTACCAACCTTGTTAGCTGAAAGAAGGCTAAAAGTAGCGGATGCTGTACGAGCGACAGGAGTAAGCAAAACGACGTTGCACAAGATATATAACGATCAATCATCTAGAATTGATTTCGATACTATAGATAAGCTTTGCGACTATTTAGAAGTAGAGGTAGGAGATATTTTTGAATATGTAAAAGAGGATAAAGAGAAAAATACTAAGAAATAGGTTCTAGCCTAGAGTTTGAAGTAGAGGTCAAAAAGAGGGTTTTAATTTTAATTGTTTTTAAGGGTCGGTCACGTTTTGGTCACCATTTGGTCACCGTCGCTTTTTCAAATGATTTAAAGCTGATTAAATAATCATGATTACGAGTCGATGCAAGCAAGAATTTTCCCCTACAGCCCATATATTACAGACAAAAAAAGCCCCAATCTCACGATTGGGGCTTTCTAAATATTTGGTAGGCATAAGCAGACTCGAACTGCTGACCTCTACCATGTCAAGGTAGCGCTCTAACCAACTGAGCTATACGCCTATTTAGGTTGAGCATTTTAGCAAGTTTCTCAGACTTTGCAAGTCTTTTTTATCGTAATTCTAATTTATTATCATAATATTTGATACTGAGACTTATATTAAAGCTTTTCGTGTATTTTTTCTAAATATTTAATTTAATTGGTGTAGTTTTTATTGTTAATAAGAGAGCGAACCTTAATGGATAAGAGCCTATAACTGGTATGATATCTCTCTAACTGAAATGAGAGTCATAATAATAATGACTTAGAGTCAGTCATGCCTAACAGCGTTGAATAGAAACGAGACATAGTCGGAGAATAACATGGGCTTATTGGTCGATGGACAGTGGCAGGACAAATGGTATGACACAGAAGCCAATGGTGGCCGCTTCAAACGTGAGGATGCCGGTTTTAGGAACTGGGTCACGGTAGACGGTAGCGCAGGGCAGTCGGGCGTAGGAGGGTTCAAAGCGGAACCCAATCGTTACCATTTGTATGTGTCGCTCGCCTGTCCTTGGGCGCATCGTGCTTTGATTTATCGTAAGCTTAAAGGCTTAGAGGATATCATTCCGATATCTGTAGTGCATCCCTTTATGGGAGAGTATGGCTGGACATTTGCAGCGGGAGAAGGGGGGATTGGCGATCCGAATATCCATGCATCGAATGCCTATGAGCTCTATATCAAGGCCAAGCCAGATTATACAGGTCGCGTCACGGTACCTATTTTATGGGATAAGAAGACCAATACGATCGTTAGTAATGAGTCGTCAGAAATCATCCGTATGTTTAATTCAGCTTTCGATGAAGTTGGTGCAATAGCAGGTAACTTTGTGCCAGCAGAGTTATTGCAAGAAATCGACGATATCAATACCTTTGTCTATTCTACGATAAATAATGGCGTGTATAAAACTGGATTTTCGACCACACAAGAGGCCTACGAAGAGGCAGTGGTTGAGTTGTTTGCAGCACTAGATACGCTTGAAGGTCGCTTAGCAACTCAGCGTTATTTGGTAGGTAGTACGATCACTGAGGCCGATTGGCGACTGTTTACGACTTTGGTACGTTTCGACGCCGTTTATGTTGGGCATTTTAAATGTAATCTGCGTCGTATTGTTGATTATCCAAACCTTTGGGGCTATCTGCGTGATTTGTATCAAGTACCAGGTATCGCAGAGACCGTAAATATGACGCACATCAAGCAGCATTATTACACCAGTCATGCCAATATTAATCCTACGCGTATCGTCCCTGTCGGCCCTGTGATTGATTTTACGACAGCGCATGATCGTGAGCAGCTGTAGATACTCATAGTTAGTACACGCAATAAATCTTTTTCTTTTAATAGAGTGTCAGCACAAAAAAAGCCCCAACTGCTTGTTAGTAGCTGGGGCTTTTTTAAGATATAGAATGTAGGTTAAATACTAAGCATTGTTTAGCTGACGGGCAGCTTCTAGTGCAAAGTAGGTCAAGATGCCATCAGCACCCGCACGGCGGAAACCAATCAAAGACTCTAAAATGACGGCATCACTGAGCCAGCCGTTTTGAATAGCAGCCATATGCATGGCGTATTCACCAGAGACTTGATAGGCAAAGGTTGGCACGCCAAAGGTGTCTTTGACTTCACGAATCAAATCAAGATACGGCTGACCAGGTTTAATCATCACCATATCAGCGCCTTCATTGATGTCCATGGCCACTTCATGCAAGGCTTCAGCACGATTACCAAAGTCCATTTGATATTGCTTTTTGTGCCCACCCTTTAAGTTGCCAGCACTGCCAACGGCATCACGGAATGGACCGTAGTAAGCAGACGCATATTTGGCAGAGTAGGCCATGATAGCCGTATTGACAAAACCTTCAGCTTCAAACGCATCACGCATGGCTTTGATACGTCCATCCATCATGTCACTAGGGGAGATGATATCAGCACCAGCACGAGCATGCACCAGTGCCTGCTTGACCAATACTTCGATAGTCGCATCATTGATGACGTAACCGCTGTCATCGAGTAGACCATCTTGACCGTGTGAGGTATAAGGATCTAAAGCGACGTCAGTCATCACAACCATTTCTGGTACGGCGTCTTTGACCGCTTTTATCGTACGTGCAGTCAGGGCGTTTTCGTCATAAGCAGCTCTGCCATCCGGTGTCTTTAGTGAGTTATCAATGACAGGAAAAATATCGATGGTCGTGACACCCTCTGATAATAACTCTTTGGCATAGTTAATGAGCAAATCAATTGATAGACGCTCAACACCTGGCATACTAGCGATAGTTTCGCGCTGATTTTGGCCTTCTAGTACAAAGACGGGTGCGATAAAGTGCTTAGGATGTAGCTCCACTTCACGAATCATGGCACGTACATTATCGTTATAACGTAGGCGACGCAGGCGAGTGGCAGGGTATTGGCGATTAAAGGTATAGCTCATATGAATTCCTTACTGTTTTTTAATAGTTATGGTATTGCTTGGTAGAGATGTCGCTATTGATATATCGATTTTATAGGACATTAACAGTCATATATTTATAGACAATGTAGTTAAAAAGCACTGATGTATAAACGGCTTCTATGTAAACAGATGAGGGCTACACTATACCCAAAAGCGGTGATAAAAAGCAAAAAGCCCTACCACGTTCAGCTGGTAGGGCAAGTTGTACTTATCGACTGTCAATATAATGACACTGTGGTATCACGAAGTAGTAGTTTCATAAGTGATGGTTTCATAACTTCATGAATGACGACTCAATGAACCACAAACCATAAACTCTTATGGCTCAACAATCTGTGTAACAGGAACCGCTTCGACCATATTGCCATCATAGCGAGTCTCTTCAGTCATCACACCTACTGCTGCATCTTTTCTACCATCATCGTTAACATCAACGATAGCAGTCGGTTTGAAGGTCGTGGTTTCGACCCCTTGCGATTGCTTAATGGCGACAGCCTCTTGCGTAGAGGTCACACGTGCTGAACCTGCGGCCTTAATCGCATTTGTCGCCTTGGTTTTGGCACTCGTCACAGAGCCTGTGACAATTTGAGCCAAATTGGTATGCTGCGGTACAGGGATAGCCGTTGGTACATCCAGATTGGCACCGCCACCTAACGCTTGGTATAGCTCGATTTGGCTGACGATTTTTTGTAGCTCTAAATCCAAGATGCCTTGTTGCGTAGAAAACAACGAGCGCTGTGCATCGAGCACGTCTAAGTAATTATCAAGACCCGCTTTAAAACGTGCATCGGCTATTTGATAGGTCTGCTCAAAATTATCTTGCAAGCGGTACTGAGCTTCTAACTGCTCACCAAGCGTGGCACGAGTAGCCAGTACGTCTGACACTTCACGAAAAGCCGTCTGGATAGAGGCTTCGTAACTTGTCAGCGTTTGGTCACGCTCGATCTGAGCCACGTCGTAATTGGCGTCTAGACGTCCTGCATCAAAAATCGGCACGCTAACACTTGGGCCAAACGACCAACCAACAGAACCATTTTTAAACAAATCATTCAAACTGCCGCTACTGACACCCACGCTACTGGTCAAACTAATAGAGGGGAAGTAAGAGGCGCGTGCCACTTCGATATTGGCACCAGCCGCTTTTAGGCTATATTCTGCTTGTAGCACGTCAGGACGATAGCGTAGCAGCTCACTTGGCAGACCTGCATTAAAGATCTGCTGATTGGTGATATTGCTGACAGCAGGCGTCGGAATCAGCTCGCTTGGAATCGGACCACCGACCAAGTATTGCAGTGCATTTCGTGCCTTTAAGATACTGCTTTGTGCACGCAATACGGCAAGCCTGGCATTTTCAAGCGACGCACTGGCTTGCAGTGATGGCAGCTTAGGATCAATACCTGCTTCAAAACGCTTGTTTGCGATAAACAGCGAACGTTCACGACTCTCAACGGTTGCTTCAGCCAGCTTTAGCTGAGCCAAGCTATAACTTAGATTGGCATAGCTTTGTGAAATATTGCTGACCAGACTGATTTGGGTCGCGTCTTTGGCCGCAGTGGTTGCCAAAAAGTTCTGTAGTGCTTGATCTTTTAGGCTAGATATTTTACCCCAAAAATCTAGCTCGTAATTGGCAAGACCTAGGTTGACGTTGTAGCTACTGTTGGCGTTTCGATCCGTATGATTTTGCGCTTGGCGCGTATAACCTGCACTGCCATTGATGGCTGGCAGGTCATTGATATCGGTGATTTGATACTGCGCACGCGCCTTTTCAATCGCTAGACGAGCACTTTCAAAGTCTTTGTTGTTCTCAAGTCCCAAGGCGATGAGGCCTTTGAGGCGTTCGTCATTATAAAAGCTCTGCCAGCGTTGACTGGCAATACTTGGCTGTTCGACTGAGCTGACCGTTTCTTTGTCAAATGCGCCATAGCTCTGCTGCATCGCAATGTTCGGCTCAGCTAGGACAGGGCGCATGTCCGCTTTTGGAATCGTGTTACAAGCGGCCATACTCATCGCAAGAGCGGTTAGCCCTAGCAAACGACCGCTGTTTCTGCGAATCCGAGATAATGCGGGTTGAACAACGGTCGCTGTCATAGCGACCGGTGATGCGTTAGAGGTAATTGTTTTTTGAGCACTCATTGTGTGTTGTCTCCAAGGCTTGCAGGCTGATAACTCTCAGAAGTCGTTGGGTGTGAGTCAGGCGTATTGCCACCGTCTCTGTCATTTGGCTTGTTGTTGTCGTATTTGTGCGGGAACGCACTACGTACCCAGACGTAGAACATTGGGATAAAAAAGATACCCAATAGCGTTGCGGTTACCACACCGCCAACCACACTGGTACCGATAGCGTTTTGACTGCCTGAACCTGGACCATTTGCCAAGAATAATGGCACAACACCTAAGCCAAAGGCAAGTGAGGTCATAATAATCGGACGTAAGCGCTGGCGTGCCGCAGTCATGACCGCTTCTCTTAGACTGTAGCCTTCCTCTTGATGTTCTTTTGCAAACTCAATAATCAAGATGGCATTTTTGGCGGACAGACCGACGACAGTCAATAGACCGACCTGCAGGTAAACATCATTGGCAAAACCGCGTAGCCAGGTAAATATCACCGCACCCAGTACCCCAAGTGGTATCACTAGTAGGACAGAGACTGGGATAGACCAACTCTCATAGAGCGCTGCTAGACACAAGAATACGACTAGGATTGAAAGCGCATAAAGCATCGGCGCCTGAGCACCTGACTTTTGCTCTTCTAGCGACATGCCTGTCCACTCGTAACTGATACCTTCAGGGAGCTTGTCTATCATCGCCTCCATCGAGCTCATTGCATCACCAGTACTCAGGCCTGGCGCAGCACTACCTTGGATATTCATGGATGGTAAGCTATTGTAACGTGTGAGACGCGGTGAGCCTGATTGCCATTCACTGCTAGAAAACGCATCGAACGGAATCATACTATTCATGTCATTTCGTACATACCATTTGCCGATGTCATCAGGATTGGTACGGCTGCTCGCTTCACCTTGTACATAGACGCGCTTAATACGGCCACGGTCGATGAAATCATTGACGTAGCTTGAGCCCCACGCAGTAGAGATGACACTGTTGATACTACTTAGCGACAAGCCATAAGCGGCGGCTTGTTCTTGATTGATGTTGATTTTTAATTGTGGTGAGTCTTCTTGCCCATTAGGACGGACGCCCGCGACTTGGTCGTTTTGTCCGGCCATACCCAGTAGCATATTACGGGCTTCAAGTAGCCCATCGTGTCCGAGGTTACCGCTATCTTGGAGCATTAAATCAAAACCACTGGCATTACCAAGCTCGGTAATAGCAGGTGGTACAATCGCAAAGACTTGTGCTTCGTTTAACTGGGTAAAGAAATAACCCATTGCTCGTCCAGCCACCGCTTGGGCAGTATTTTCATCACCAGAGCGCTCCTCCCAGTCTGATAGACGAACAAACGCCAGCCCCATGTTTTGTCCTTGTCCTGCAAAACTAAAGCCTGCAATGGTAAAGACAGAAGCGATGTTGTCTGTTTCTTGGGTGTCGTAATAGTTTCTGACTTTGTCCAGTACGTCTTGGGTTTCATCTAATGTAGAACCAGCAGGCAACTGAACCAAGGTAAACATAATACCTTGATCTTCTTCTGGCAAGAATGAACCAGGAATACGTAAGAATACAACCGCCATGATGCCGATAATGGCTGCATAACCAATCATATATAACCATTTAAAACGAATACTTTTACCAACGAAGTTTTCGTAAGAGCGGCTAAGTTTAAAGAAACCGCGGTTGAACCAACCAAAGAAGCCTTTTTGCTTTTCAGTACTGCCTTTTTCATGGCTCTTGCCACGTTTGAGTAGTGTCACACATAGAGCAGGGGTGAACACCAATGCAACCATGGCTGATAGCACCATACTGGTAATCAAAGTGATCGAGAACTGGCGATAAATCACACCAGTTGAGCCACCAAAGAAGGCCATCGGTACAAATACTGCAGATAGAATCAGCGCAATACCAATAACGATCTTACTGATCTCACCCATGGATTTGGTGGTCGCGTCTTTGATAGAAATATCAGGATCTTCTTCCAATATTCGCTCGACGTTTTCTACCACAACGATCGCATCATCGACCAGTAGACCGATGGAGAGTACCATGGCAAACATGGTCAGTACGTTGATACTAAAGCCTGCAATATACAGCACGGAAAACGTACCAAGTAGCACGACAGGTACCGCAAGCGTTGGAATAATAGTCGCACGCCAGTTCTGTAAGAAAATGAACATGACGATGAATACTAAGACAATGGCTTCGATCAGCGTATGGACCACCTGCTCGATAGACAAGCGTACGAAAGGCGTGGTGTCATAAGGAACGACTGAGGCAAGACCTGTTGGGAAGTTCTTTTCAAGCTCTGCCATACGCGCGCCAACGGCCTCGCGAGTCTCTAACGCATTGGCACCGCCAGCAAGTGAGATACCCAAACCAGCTGCTTCTTGTCCATTATACAAAGACAAAACACTGTAGTTTTCACTACCGATCTCGACTCTAGCCACATCGCCTAAGCGCACTTGTGCACCAGAGGTGTCTGTTTTTAACAGAATGTTTTTGAACTCTTCAGGGGTTTGTAGATAGCTTTGAACGGTAACGGTCGCGTTGATGACCTGTTGGTCGGTATCAGCAGGGGCTTGTCCTAACTGACCCGCAGATACTTGAGCGTTCTGTGCTTGTATCGCACCAACGACATCAGACGGCACCATGTTGTAGCTACGCAAGCGCGAAGGGTCAAGCCAAACACGCATTGCGTAAGTAGAACCAAAGACCTGAACGTCACCCACACCTTCCACACGACTGATTGAGTCAAGGATATTGGAGTTAATGTAATCGGCAATATCTGATCGATCCATACTGCCATCTTCAGAGATGAATGCCTGAACCATCATGAAGCTACTAGATGATTTATTGACGTTGACACCTTGACGCTGTACCGATTCAGGTAAGGCACTCATTGCCGCTTGTAATTTGTTCTGTACTTGTACCTGAGCGGTATCAGAGTCTGTACCGTTTTCAAAGGTCAGCGTCACTGACGCACTACCGTTTGATGAGCTCGATGATGACATGTACATCAGGCCATCAAGCCCTTTCATACGTTGCTCAATAACCTGAATGACTGAGTTTTCAACGGTTTTTGCATTAGCACCAGGATAGTTTGCACTGACCGAAATCGTCGGTGGTGCAATACGTGGATACTGTTCAATCGGCAGATTAAGAACCGATAACACCCCGATGAGCATGACCAATATAGCCAGCACCCATGCAAAAATAGGGCGATTAATAAAAAAACGTGACATAGTATATCCCTAAGTCTTCCTGTCTTTGAATGGAATTAGTTAGCAGCGGCTTCTGTTGATTTTGCGTTAGAAGTCTCATTACCAGCTGGCTTTTTATCCACGGTCTTTGCCGCTTGTTGCGGTGTTTTAGCATTAGGCGCAGCTTTTACAGATGGTGCTGGATTTGCGCTTTCTAATGGCTTTGCGACCACTTCTTGCTCAGGTTTGACCTTAGATCCGCCAATGATAACCACCTTGTCACCAGCTTTTAAGCCATCAGTGACCACCCATTGTCCATCATACGTACCATTAATGGTGACTGGACGAACTTGGATTTTGTTGTTTTCATCAACGATATAAACTTGTGTCTCACTCTTAGGCGTACGTGTGACCGCGCTCTGTGGCACAAGGGCTGCATTGGTAATCACGCTCTGTGTCAGGCGTGCAGTGACATACATACCGGGCAGCAAGATATTGTTGCTGTTTGGAAAAATAGCACGCAAGGTGACAGCGCCAGTTGACGCATCAACCTTAGCTTCAGACAAAGCAAGCTTGCCGCGTACGGGATAGACTGAGCCATCCTCTAGTACCAATTCCACAGAGTTCATGCCTGCCTGAGCGCTACCATCAGCAATCTGCTGACGTAGTTTCAACAGCTCAGATGAGGACTGACTGATATCGACATAGATAGGATCTAGGCGTGAGATGGTCACCAGTGGATCAGCTTGACCAGCGCTAACCAGCGTACCAGCGGTCACGCTAGAGCGATCGGTTCGACCAGTAAGAGGCGCACGTACGATAGTACGATTAAGGTCCAAGGTGCTGGCATCTAGGCCTGACTTTGCCGTTTGAATACCAGCTTTGGCGCTTTCGATACCGGCTTGTGTCTGTCCAACAGCTGCTGCAGCGCTTTGAACAGCGGCCTGTGCAGTACGAACGGTCGTTTGTGCTTGGTCATATTGCTGTTTTGAGATGGCGTCGATACTGACTAAGCCTTGCAAACGCTGCAAATCGTTCTGTGCTTGTGCTAGCGACGCTTGACGACTGATCATTTCAGCTTTCGCACTGGCATTGTTGGCCAGTGCTGTTTGATAGTTGGCCTCTGCCTGCTGTACTGACGCCTGTCCGCTTGTGACAGAAGACGCATAGTTGTCCGTATTAATACGGTACAGTGGCTGTCCTTTTTTGACGTTGCTTCCTTCACGGAACAACACCTCGTCAATCACCCCATTGACCTGCGGTCGTACATCAGCAGTTTGATAGGCTGCTGTACGTCCAGAAAAAGTCTGTACTTGAGGGACGGTCTCAAAAGTGACGGTCTGAACGTTGACAACCGCAGGGGGCATTTGCTGCTGCGCGGCCTGCTCACCAGCCGCGTCATCGTTTTTGTCACAGCCAACCAGTACCGCTGTAGATAGTACAGATGCTATTACAAGCGCAAGATAAGAATGCTTCATCAAGGTCCTCGGCAATATATAAATAATGACTGTATAAAAAGTGAATCAATAAATTTTGATGTATTGAGTATGAAATCTCTATTTATTATGTTTCATTTAGACTACGCACCAATAACCTCTCTGCCAAGTGCATTTTTGGATAAATCAACTTGGTAGAGAGACGATAGTAGGGTATCTAATACTGATATATCAAAGACCCATGCATCAAACACCAATGCGGTGTTTTTATGCAGCGAAGTTGTAGATAAAACCCAAAGTATATTCGTAAATTTGGTGACATATTATAAACTATTGGGGTAACCCCACAGTCAAGCGATTTAAGAGAGAGGGATTGGGAAGAGGCAGCCATATTACATTTTACGGATACAAAAAATACCGCTATGGTAAGTGTCGCGTTAGCTAACAGCTAATAGAGGGCTCTACAAGATACTGTTACCGCTTAGTGTAAATTTTTGTTATTTTTATAAAGCCCTAGGTGTATAAAGGTCTTTAAGTGGTAAGAATAGTGGTTTGTCAACAAAATGACAATTTTAGCAACCCCTAATTACAGCCATAAAAAGTAACTGTCTGCAAGTCTCTATTAAACGTGATCCAGTATCATCCGACCGTCAAAAAAACACTTACACGATTATAGTACTGCAAGGATTTATGAAACTTAAAGAAAGGTAACGATTTAGCTGAAAAATTAGTCTTTAAAGGGCTGGTTTTTTGGTTGTTGGCTTTTCATATGCTAATCACTAGAAAATGCTACTAAAAAACGTTGTTAGAAAAGGAGTCGTCTGATCAACAATAAAGACGACTCCTATTTAATTATACTAAGCGTGCGCTGGCAAGCTCTGTCAGTTGATATAGCCCTTGACGATAGCGGTTGTCCGGCAAGCTGCTAAGTGCTTGCTGTGCCAACTTGGTTTCGTCCAACGCGCGCTGTTTGCAATAATCTAATGAGCCTGATTTACTGACCAGCTCGATAAGCTGAGCTGCATTTGGTGTTTTACCTGTTTGCACCGCAATACGGAGCTGCTCATAGCCTTCGGTATCACTGTCTTTTAGTAACTCAAGCGCTTTGATGGTAGGTAGCGTGGGCTTACCTTCTGCCAGATCATCCCCGAGGTTTTTGCCCATCACATCGCTATCACCACTATAATCAAGCACATCATCGATAATCTGAAAGGCATTGCCAAAGTGCTGACCAAAATCGCCCAATGCCGCCATGTGCTCTGTTTTATCTTGCAAAATAGCAGCGCCTTGGGTTGCCATCATAAACAATCGTGAGGTTTTACCATCGATAATGCGCAAGTAGTCTTCTTCTGTCGCGGCAGGGTTATGCTGATGCTGTAGCTGTAATACTTCGCCTTCGGCAATGTCACAGGTGCCGTCTGAGAACACTTGCAACAATGGTAAGCTTTGAAAACCAACCAACAGATTGAAGGCACGGGCAATCAGATAATCACCAACCAGTACGGCAGTGGCGTTGTCCCAAGTGGCATTGGCCGTTGGCTTTCCGCGGCGCTGTCCTGACTCATCAATCACATCGTCATGGACTAAGGTTGCGGTGTGTAGCATCTCAGTAATGGCAGCTAGATGCATCGCTTGTTCTGATGGATTGTCATCAAACATGCGGGCACACAACAACGTGATGAGCGGGCGCATACGTTTGCCACCAGCATTGATCACATGCTGAGAGACGCTCATAACGAGTTGTACTTTTGAGTTCAGACTGCCGAATACTTGCTTGTCCATTACCTCAAAGTCATTTGCCACGATACCTTGGATATCAGCATAGCTAGGAGTTGATGGAGATTTGGAAGGGGTGTTATTTAAAGAGATACTGGTCATAATAAATAGTCATATTAATAATGATAAGGAAGGTTTTTATTGCCTTCACTATGAGTACACATAAGGAAAGCATTATTTTACTTATGATAGCATAGCTATATCTCAAAATTGTGCGTTAAAACGTCTCATAAATAAAATGAGCGTCTCGTTTTGATAGGTATTATTACTGATAAATCATAACGCAGGCATGACATAGAATGACCAATTGACTGATTGAATAGAGCGCTTAATAAATGAGTGATAAAAGGCTGTAAGTAACTGATTGCATAAGTTATAATAGCCCCTGTTGGGCACAGGCTATTATTTTTATTGACTGTTTTATATGTGCTGATGTAGATCGCCATCGATGGCGTCTCTATCATTTGTCGTATAGGCGGCAGTATGGATGGTCGTTATTTAGATAACCACCTTACAAAAACGAGATGAGCGGCTTGCTTTTTTGAGCAAAAAGCCGTAAAATCTTGCCTTTAATTTTTCCCTGTCGTGTTCGTCGTAAAAGCGTTGGTATAATATCATCCACGGCACACGGGTTAAACGGAGTCATATATGTACGCAGTAATCAAAACTGGTGGTAAACAGCACCGTGTAGTCGTCGATGAATTGCTTAAAGTAGAATTACTAAAAGCAGAAAAAGGCGAAACAATCAAATTTGAAGACGTATTGATGGTTGTTGACGGCGATAACGTCAAAATCGGTCAGCCTGTTGTTGATGGCGCTAGCGTTGAAGTTGAAGTTGTTGAGCATGGTCGCGGCGAAAAAATCCGTATCGTCAAGCACAACCGTCGTAAGCATTATCACAAAGAACAAGGTCACCGCCAATGGTATACCTTGTTAAAAATCAAAGCCATTAATGCCTAATTACCCATTTAGCAATTTTTGCTAAACAGTGCACTAAATGCTTAAGAGTTATCGCATCAGCGGTAAGTCAAATTAACAAGGAGATTTTCTCATGGCACATAAAAAAGCTGCCGGTTCGAGCCGTAACGGTCGTGATTCAAACCCAAAAATGCTAGGCGTAAAAATCTTTGGTGGCCAAGCTATCACAGCTGGTAACATCATCGTTCGTCAACGTGGTACAGAATTCCACGCAGGCGAAGGCGTTGGCATGGGTCGTGACCATACTTTATTTGCACTGAATGACGGTGTTGTAAAGTTTGCGACCAAAGGCAAATTTAACCGTCGTTATGTGACGGTTGAAAACGCATAATTATCTATTTAAATCATTTTCTTCTTTGAATGAAGTGATTGGATAATTAAAAAAGCCCCTGCTGCCTTATGGTAGTAGGGGTTTTTTACGTTTGTAAGGTTATTGTTTTTATAGATAATGGTTAATATTAATACTGTCAAATAGTTAGTATGTCAAAGCGTCCAATATCTGTGATAGCTGTTGGTATATATGCAAATTGCTATTGTGTAACGGCATTGGTTACAAGCGTGTATGGCAGCCGTAGTAAAGATTGCAAATCGTGACTAGGCGCGTAATAAAAAAACTGGCACACTGTTGCCATTGCTGACGGTTACCAGTTTTAGCTTGGTAAGGTCAGTATTTATAGAAAACAAAAATTTCAATAGAACATTTTATTTTTAGCAACAACTTTAAAGCGATTATGCTTTTTTAGAGAGGATTTATGATGAACTTATCTACGAAAAAATCAACCAAACAAAAAATGATGAGTGGTGCGCTAGCGGGTGTATTGATGACATCGCTTGGTGTGGCAGCGCCTATGATGGCATTGACCCAGTCTGCTACAGCAGCCCCAGCGGACAATATCACCGCAGCCACACGTTTGAATAAACTGCTGACCAATACGAAAAGCATGACGGCCAATTTTAGCCAAACGACCAAAGGCGCAAGCAGTGGCACGTTTAGCGGCTCTATGAGTGTTCAACGTCCAAACAATTTCCGCTGGGAAACCAAATCACCATCAGAGCAGCTCATTATTGCCAACGGCAACTCTATGTGGGTCTATGACAAAGATTTAGAGCAAGCCACCAAGCAAAATGTAGACAGCCAAGTGGGCAATACGCCAGCGCTATTATTGTCAGGCGACCCAAGTAAACTTGACAAAAACTTTAAGATTACTCAGCCATACGACAACAAAAATTACTATGTGCTGTATCCAAAATCAGACAGTGCCAGTTTTAAGAGCTTATCAATGAGCTTTAGTGGTGGTAAGCCTGTCATGATGGTACTAAACGATAGCTTAGGTCAGACAACTTCTATCAAGTTTAGTGGCATTAAGCTCAATCCAAGTATCAGCAGCAGCCAGTTTAAATTTACGCCGCCTAAAGGGGTTGATGTTATTAATCAGTAGAGACATGCTAGGGCATATCTTTATATTAGTGATTTAATGACGTGATTTAATAAAAAGGACAGATCCTATGCGGTCTGTCCTTTTTTGTGAGATAAGATTTATGTTAGTAGACGCTGTGACGGTATCTATGGCAATGCTCTGATAGCGGCCATGTTTGGCAGTGGTGGTAACTCATCTAAATGGCTGAGCCCAAATGCATCTAAGAATTGCGGCGTGGTATGCAGCAGTGCAGGGCGACCTAACGTGTCTTTGTAGCCTTTCTCTAAGATCCAGCCTTTATCAAACAGTTGCCGCAATATATTACTCGATAGCGTGACACCGCGTACTTGTTCGATATCACCTCGTGTCACCGGCTGTTTGTAAGCAATGACGCTCAGAGTTTCAAGCAGGGCTTGGCTAAGGCGCTCCTGACGCTGCGGGAATATACGCTGAATCAATCGACTATAGTCATCCGCTATTTGCAAACGATAGCCACTGGCAGTCTCATGTAGATGGAGTACACCTGCATCTAGGCGTTGCTGTAGTAGCGTTAATGCCTGCTGCAACTCTTTGGTAGACAGTGACAAGTGCTTTTTTAAGGCGTGGGCAGTGAGCGGCGCTTCTGAGGCGTGCAGCAGCACTTCAATATGCTTGCTTGTCTCTTCAAAAAAAGCATGGTTTTTGGCTATTGATATAGATGGTGGCGTATCATTAAGCAGTTTTGTATCGTCAATATCTGTCATCGTGAGTAGGCTCTTCTATCGACTATATCTTCAAAAGCGAATAACTGGTCGAACCTTTGAGGTCAACCTTGATTACTAAGCAAGCCATTGTAAGGTAAGCTTTGAGGATTCATTGTCTGGATTTGATAAACTAAGACTGGCGCTGTCAGCGGTATTACCAATATCATCTGCATCAGTAAGGTGGTCGCCGGTGCCAACCACACCAACCAATTGCCGCTTGATTAACTCAAGCACCGCCACGAAACTCACGACCACGCCTATTTTACCTTGTGCTTTATCTAGCAACTCATAAAAGGAGCGCGTACCCTGAGTACTCAGTTGCCGACTGATGCTGGCAATGCGATCAGCAAGTGGTACAGCATCAATCTTAATAGTATGCATTTGATAGTCGGGCTGTAGTTGCATCTTAAACAAGCTATCAATCAGCAGATTGGCCGAGTAGTTTGGTAACTCTGCATTCATGATGTCTTGGCCAGGCATACTGACCATCGCTAAGAACACATCACGTTCTAAACGTACTAAATCATCTAAGCGCTGACTAACCACTTTAATTTGCGCATAGGCTTCTAAGCGCTCAATCAACTCTGCTTTTGGGTCACGCTCGTCGGTCGGTGTTTCAGGGGCTGGTAATAGCAGCTCTGTCTTGATGGCAATGAGCGTTGATGCCATCAGCAGATAATCACCTGCCAATTCAAAATGCTCGGTATCCAATTCGCTGATATAGGCTAAGTACTGCTCAGTGATTGGTAGTATTGGCATTTGCGTCAAATCAACATTGTTCTTTTTGACCAAATACAGCAGAAAATCTAACGGCCCTGCAAACTGCTCTAACCAAATTGCAAAGGCCTGCGGTGGCACATACAGGTCATCTGGCAGGTGCTGTACCGGTGTCTGATAGATACGTAATGACATACCATGAACGCTGTCGACAGATACCGGTTTCATACTTGAAAAATGACTCGTATCCAATGAATTATTTAAGTTTGGCAAGCGGGCGAATACCAATAGCGCGGCGAGTCTTGTCTAATTGCTTACGGCTATGGCGACGGGCTTTATCTGCGCCCATCTGCAAGATTTCTTCCAGCTCTTTTGGATTGGCCATGAGTTCCTCATAACGTGCACGGAATGGGGCAATTTCATCATTTATTTTATCAAATAGCGCTTGCTTAGCGTCTCCCCAACCAATACCAGCTACAAACTTCTCACGCATATCAGCAATCTCTTCTTGGGTGGCAAAGGCTTTATAAATCTCAAAGATGGCTGAGTCATCAGGATCTTTTGGCTCATCAGGCAGCTGAGAGTTGGTGACGATTTTCATAATGGCTTTGTGCATTTGTTTCTCAGCACTCACTTGCGGATTTGAATCACCAAATAGGGGAATGGTGTTGCTATAGCTCTTACTCATCTTACGACCATCGAGCCCCGTTAATAGCGGGATATTATCGTCAACGACCGCTGAAGGGAGAGTAAAGAGCGTTTTGTAACGGTGATTGAACGTACCAGCGATATCACGCGCCATTTCAATGTGCTGAATTTGATCACGACCAACAGGGACGTGCGTGGCATTGAACATCAAGATATCCGCGGCCATCAGTACAGGATAGCCGAATAGCCCCATGTTGATACCTTGGTCAGCATCGACATCTTCTTTTTCCATATTGATATCGACAGCCGCCTTATAAGCATGGGCACGGTTCATCAGTCCCTTGGCACATGAGCAATTTAACACCCAAGCCAGCTCTGGAATCTCAGGCACATCTGATTGACGATAAAAAGTCACACGCTCAGGGTCGAGACCGCATGCGATCCAAGTCGCGGCAATAGCTTTAGTCGATTCATGAATAATCGCAGGGTCATAGCAGCCAATAATGCCATGATAGTCTGCCAAAAAGAAAAACGCTTCATCATCACTATTTTGAATAGCTTGGATGGCAGGACGTATTGCACCAACATAGTTACCCAAATGTAGCGTACCTGTTGGCTTGATGCCCGTCAAAATGCGTTTAACTGGGGCTGAGATATCAGAAGCTTGCTTGTCAGAGGTGCTGTTAGTACTCATGGAAAATCCGTTATTTGGTTTATCAAATTATTATCAGTTCGTTGCTACTTATACGCTATTTAAGACACTAAATATTAGCTGCAAAGTATAGCAAAATTTACCAGTATTTTTGGAAATAAAGCGCTACTTATAGATATTGCTGCGGCCTGTAGGCCCATGTTTGAAGCGACGATGAAACCACATCCACTGGGTAGGATCGATACGAATCAGCCCCTCTAATACTTCATTGACCCGAGTGGCATCAGCGACCTCGTCATTGCTAGGATACTGATCTAACTCTGGCGTAATCGTCAGATGATAATGTGGACGCTTACCACGTGGCAGATTGTCAGGTGTCTGACGGTAGGTATGTAGTGCCATAACAGCAGGCGGATGCGTTTTGCTACCCAGTTTTGCCATACGACGAGATGCGGTAATCGTTGCTGCAGGCACGCCAAAGAATGGCGCCATGACGCCTTGCTTTAGACCATAGTCCTGATCTGGCGAGTACCAAATAACGTGTCCTGCCTTAATAGAGGTCACCAAGTTTCGCATGTCTCGGCTGGAGATTTGCTTACCAAATATGTTGGTACGACCATTATAGATAAACCAATCAAGTAAAGGATTGTTTTGCGTGCGATACATACAGTCTACAGGGAAAAACTGCGCACATAATAATCCGCCCAAATCAAGCATCGTATAGTGTGCACCTAGCAGGATAACTGGACGCTGCTCATTTTGCGCATTGACGAGATGCTGTAACCCCGAAATAGAAACCGTGCGGGTAAACACATTGGGACGAAACCAAGCACACAAGGTTTCAAACACGCCAATGCCTTGATTAACAAAGACTTGCTTGGCCATCAATTCGCGTTCAGCTTCTGGCTTTTCTGGGAAAGCCAGTTTGAGGTTGATTAGCGTGTCGCGTCTGCGAGAGCCTGCAGCATTATAAATCAAAATACCAAGCTTGCGACCTAACCAGAACTGCCAACGTAGCGGCAGATATATCAGCGGCAGCATGACCAAAAACAGTAACCAAATGCCCCAGTATTTAGGAGATAAAAACTGCCACTGAAAAGGCTTGTAATCTGCCTGAGCAGTACGTTTTTGATTCTGCGTAATCGTTGGAGTGCCAGCCGGTATGGCGGGCGACCTATGAGACTGGGCAGACCGCTGTTTCTTTGGTGGCACGCCATCGGTAGATGGCTTGCTTGGGTCGTATTGTTCAGGCGCTTTCATAATATCCTTCTACAGCATTGTCTATAACATCGCGGCTAATGATAAAAAGTTATCAATATGATGGGGTAGCGTCAAACGCTTTGCAAGTTAGAATGTGATGGGCTATTGACTATACCGTACTGATTAATAGCACTCAGCATAAGAAGATAGGATGTGATGAACATTCGACCATCGCATTGCTAGAGACTATTAAGCATAAAAAACCTAGACATAAAAAAACCTTATAAGCTGTGACCAGCTTATAAGGTTTTGCAAAACTGTACTCTTATTTAGTATTGCTGCATTGGCTCCGAGAAAAAGCACACAGCAGCAAAGAAATAAGAGAACGTTTTGATTAACGTTTTGAGAACTGTGGACGTTTACGTGCTTTACGTAGACCCAGTTTCTTACGTTCAACTTGACGTGAATCACGAGTAACAAAACCAGCTGCTTTTAGGGCAGGCTTCAAAGTTTCGTCAGCTTCGATCAATGCACGTGTGATGCCGTGGCGGATTGCGCCAGCTTGACCACTGATACCACCACCTGCAACAGTTACATATAAATCATATGCGTTGCCAGAGTTTAGTAGTTCTAATGGCTGACGAACAACCATGCGTGAAGTTTCACGGCTGAAGTATTCGTCAAGCGGCTTGCCGTTAACGACGATGCTACCAGTACCTTTTGATAAAAAGACACGAGCAGTAGAAGTCTTACGACGACCAGTTCCGTAATTGCGTTCCATAAGTGTATCCTTAGATGTCTAGTGCTTTAGGTTGCTGTGCTTCATGTGGATGATCAGTACCCGCATAAAGTTTTAGCTTCTTGATCATCGCATAGCCAAGAGGGCCCTTTGGAAGCATACCCTTAACTGCTTTGTGTAGAACATCTTCAGGCTTATGTGCAAGCAACTTACTGAAGTTGGTTTCTTTGATACCACCTGGGTAACCACTGTGACGATAGTACTTTTTGTCTTGTGCTTTTTTACCCGTTACCGTGATTTTGTCAGCGTTGATGACAACAATGAAGTCACCAGTGTCAACGTGCGGCGTAAAAGAAGGCTTATGCTTGCCACGTAAGCGACTAGCGATTTGAGTGGCTAAGCGACCAAGGGTTTTGCCGTCAGCATCTACGACATACCAGTCATGGGTCACTTCAGCTGGTTTTGCACTAAGTGTTTTCATGATAAAACCTTAAAATTAGAATTCGTTGAGAGTTTAGCTGGGAACGGGGCTCTCAAAAAACAGACTGCACATTATAAGCAGTAGCGCCTACGCTTGCAAGCTGCATTGGGGTTTATTTTCGCCTTATATACATTAAACTGCAGCGTTGGCCAGTTTTTAGCGGTTCTAAACATTTATAAAAGTCGTTAACGGCTTTCATTAACTAGGCAATTATGACGATGATAGGCGATAAAGTCCAGCAACAACTTGTCCGACTTTGGTTTGCTTCAAGCATTCAAAGCGGATTATTTGCTGAGTAGTACCTGATGAGGTATCTTGATTATTATTAAGTGTCTCTTCCAATTGCTGCAACTGCGTGGCCAAATCTTTGTCCGCTTCTAGATAAATGAGCGTATTGGCATCCACTAAATCATGATCAATCAAAGTAGTTAAAATAGGCTGCCACAGATCCTGAGCATAAGGTGGATCGATGAACACGATGTCAAAGGGGCGGGCAGTCAGATGCCCTTGACTCAGTACTTGCTCAGCAGTACCAGTGATGATTTGATAAGCCGTCTCATCGAGCCGTAGTTGCTCAGCACTCTGACGTAACATCTTAGCTTGTGCGTTATTTACTTCAATAAAAGTTGTGTGTGCAGCGCCGCGAGACAATGCTTCAAACCCCAATACGCCACTGCCAGCACAGCTATCGAGCACATGTGCGCCGTGGATATCAGCCAGTAGCCAGTTAAATAAGGTCTCACGTAGGCGATCTGGTGTGGGACGCAAGCCATCGGCATCAATAAAACTCACGACACGACGTTTGAATTGCCCACCGATGATACGTACGTCACCTGCCGCTGCTTTTTTGTCAGTCGTGCCATGTTTCGTTGTGCGCCCGTTTGCAGTACTCTTCATGCCTGCGGTTTTTCTCATGATCGTGTCTCGCTCACTTTTTATTATTTATCTTTATATTGTTTGACCATGGCTATTGAGATAGCGCTGCTTATGTAGTTTCAGGCTAGCGCCTCTCAAACTATTTCAATATCTTTAGCTCGGCTCAGTAACATTAGTTCAATATCGGTAAATAGAGTTAGTTAGATGTCATGATTGTTCAGCACTATTATTCAGCAATGTTCTCTTGCTTTGTTGCTTCTGCCGCTTCTTTTTCTTCTAATGCTTTGGCCTCTTTGTCTCGTATAGCATCCCGTAATGCTTTGTCAAAGGCTTTTTGACGTTTGATGACTTTTAGCTCATCAGCAGAAGGTGGCAGGATAGGGTCGGTTTTGCGCTGCAACATCCAATAGTCAAATAGGGCGCGACCAATAGGGGCGGCAACGGCACTACCACCGCCGCCATTTTCGACCAAGACCGCAAGTGCAATCTCTGGGTCTTCTACTGGTGCAAAACCATTGAACCACGCATGATCCCAGTGGCGCTTATCGATTGCTGATTTGTCATAACGTTTGCCCTGAGCGATAGACTTTACCTGTGCCGTCCCTGTTTTGCCAGCGATACGATAGCGCGGCGTATATATACCGCGCCCTGTACCCTCTTTTACCACGCTCTCCATGGCATCATGCATGCGTAGCCAGTCAGAGGGTTTGCCGTTATAGTTAATTTTGCCATCTGGTTTGGTAATGACTTTAACCTCTGCGGCCCCATCGCTGCTTTTTAATAAATGTGGGGTGATATGATGGCCTTTATTGGCTGTCATGGCGGTTGCATTGGCAATCTGTAGCGGCGTCGCCAAAAAGTAACCCTGCCCAATACTGACGGAGATGGTTTCACCTGGTAGCCAACCCTTACCGTAGGTGTCTTTTTTCCACTTCGGTGATGGCATAATCCCTGATTTTTCGTTAGGCAGATCGATACCTGTTTTTTCACCAAAGCCAAACTGCGCCATCCAGTCATGCAAGCGTTGGATGCCCATCTCATAAGCCAGTTTATAATAATAAGTATCAACCGACATCGCGATAGATTTCTTTAAGTTTACCGTGCCGTGACCGCCGCGTTTCCAGTCGCGGAATCGATGCGAGTCCCCAGGCAAGCTAAAATAGCCTGGATCATAAATGGTGGTATCCCAGTTGCGTAGACCATAATGAATACCGCCCAAACCCTCAAATGGTTTGATGGTAGAGCCAGGTGGGTAAGTGCCTTGCAGGGCACGGTTGTATAGAGGCTGATCAAGATCTTCACGCAGACCGTCATAGTCTTTGAAGGAGATACCAGATATAAAGGGGTTGGGGTCATAGCTTGGGTTACTAACAAACGCTAGTACATCGCCGTTTTTGGGGTCTATCGCTACAATTGCGCCGCGGCGACCATCCAGCTGCTGCTGTGCGATCGTCTGTAAACCGTAATCTAGGCTCAATGTGATATCATTGCCAGCGGTTGGCGGCTTGGTATCTAATTGACGTAATATATTGCCATGAGCATCGGTTTCAACCGATTGATAGCCTGGCTGCCCAAGCAAGATGTCCTCATAGTAGTCTTCGATACCGATTTTACCGATCAGATCTGTACCAGCATAACGGTCTTTATCAATGCGCTTGGACTCTTTATCGTTAATACGGCCGACGTAACCGATTACATGAGCAAACAGCTCATCATAAGGGTAGTCACGTGTCAGCTTACTCTGAATAGAGACACCGCGAAAAAAAGGCTTACGCTCACTGAACTGCGCCAATTGTGCATCGGTCAAATCGATTTTTATGGTCACGGGATCGTTTTTGTTCTTACTCAGCCGCGCCAAAATATCGGTGATGTCTTCTTCTGTCAAATCAAAGATAGGGGCAAGCAGATTCAGTGTGCGCTCAGGATTGTCGATTTCGTCAGGACTCATCATGGCAGTAAACACGGGCTGATTGTCCGCCAGTATCACGCCATTACGATCATAGATATAGCCACGGCTAGGTGGGGCAGATATCAGTTTGATGCGATTGTTGTCTGCTTGCGTGGTGTATTTATCATGAGCATACACCTGCAAATAACCGTAACGCGTTATCAAGCCGCCCAAACCAAGCAATATGATTATGCCAAAAATAATAATACGATTGGTAAAAACACTATTGGCTTGTTCGGTGTTGGGAGTTAACGGTTTATTCATAGAAAGTCAGCGCCCAAACGGTCAGTGAGTCAGTAGACATGAGTCAGTAAAAAATATGGAGGGATGGTTGAGTCAACCAAAGTGCGGCGAGTTTAAAGGATAAATCAAAGGTTTTCAATCACATAGGATGATTTGAGTCAAAAAGCACAGCATCAGCTTACACACATCAACGCTTTGTGGTCTCACTACAAATTATAACAGAACAAATGCGAGGGCGCAGTAAGTAGGTTGCTATTTTATACGCCAGTATAAATCGTCGCAGGAGTAGGCGTATTGGAACGCCGCCATAAAGCGGCCATATAGAAAGCACTGATAAAATAGGCACCTGAGTCACAAATGATCACAGCTGTCTAGGCACTACTACAGGGTGCTAATAAATGGCAAAGTGTGCTAAAATCAGGCGATTTATTTTATCGCGGTTATTATGAGCAGAGCGTCAATTTGAAACGTTCTAATTTTGCTAAGCACATTTGATTAGCAACGACCATCAACTTGTCAGGGACTAGTTAAGTCATGGACGTAAATTCATTGTGGCAGACGATAGCTGAACACCCAGAGTTTTTCGCCATGCTAACCATTCCTCCAGTGACGGCATTTGTCACTTGGATACATGTATGGATGGCGCTTAAAATGCTGTTTTATCCTGTTAAGTTTTGGGGCATCCGTATTCCCAATTTTCCATTTTTTGGACTGCCGGGTATTGGGTGGCAGGGTATCGTCCCGCGTAAGGCTGGTAAGATATCTGGCGTGATTGTTGATCAGACGCTCTCAAAGCTTGGCTCGCTCGATGAGTTCTTTCAGGCGATGGAGCCTGAGCAAATGGCGATATTTGTCACCGACACCGTGGACAAAAATCTCGAGCCACTGATTGATGAAATTATGCTCGATCACTCACCAGCACTGTGGGGTAATTTGCCTTATGCGTTAAAGCGCCGCGTCTATGCCCAAGCGCATAAAGAGCTGCCTAGCATCATGCAGTCGCTAGTGATAGATTTGACCCACCATGTCGAAGATTTGGTCGATATGCGCAAAATGATCGTCAATACGATGGAAAAAGACCGTCGTCTGATGGTCAATATGTTCCTAAAAGTCGGTCAAAAAGAAATTGATTTTATTTGGCATATCAGTGCACTGATTGGTCTGATATTCGGTATTATCCAAATGTTTATATTTTTAGTGGTGCCGCAGCATTGGACCGTGCCGTTTTTTGCAGCTATTTGGGGATTTCTCACCAACTGGATTGCGATTTGGATGGTTTTTAATCCCGTTGAGCCGCACTTTATTCCTTATTTAAAGTTGTTTGCGGTACAGAGTCGTTTCCCCTTTATCAAGCCAGTGATGCCGCATATCGCACGATATCGTTTGCAGGGCGGCTTTATGAAGCGCCAAGAGGAAGTCTCTGAGGTTTTCGCTGAAATTGTCGTACGAGATTTGGTCACTTTAGAGAACATCATGAATGAGATGATGTACGGTGATAAAGCCGCGCAAACCCGTGAGCTCATGAAATCGCATTTGTACGACGTGCTAGAGTCGCCAGTGATCAGTACCACGCTACGTGTCGGACTGGGTCGCCGTGATTATGGTCAGTTGAAGAACACCATCATTGATAAATCGATTGTCGCAACGATGGTGCCATTACGTGACCCTGAGCTAAATGAGAGCCGAGCCAGTAAGATATTTGGTTTGTTCCGCGATAGGATACGTGCGTTGACACCCAATGAGTTTCAGAACCTGTTGCGTCCAGCCTTTCGTGAGGATGAGATGACCTTGATTGTATTGGGCGGCTTGACAGGGTTTTTGGCAGGTTGGTTGCATTTGGTATTGGTGTTTTTTCCTTCAATGCAATGAGGCATTAATCGCCCTTTATTGTTGCTCAATTTTACATTGTTTTTTTTAGTTTAATACCGTTAGTCGATGACTATTTAACATTGTTGAACACTGTCGAACACATTAGTATTAGCACCTCCCTGTCAGTATTATCAGTACCCCTGACAGACAAGCAGTTTGTATCAGTTATTCATATTGATATATCACCATGATAGTAGCGGGTTTTGGGTGCTTCTATAGCCATTGAAACCTCAGTTTTTAATCGTAAACTTATGACCGCATAAAGGACTATTTAGCGTTTACCAGTGGCTAGCAATGCCATCGGTGAGCCTTTAATTGTATCCAAGGTAAACAAGGTTAGACCGTATGTTAATCACAGAATTGGGTTATTTTGCTTTGCTGGCCGCTTTTATATTGGCGATCTTGCAGGTAGTACTACCAACCGTTGGCATCATGCGTGACCACGTGGCTTGGCAGCGTTTGGCACCAAGCCTAGCATGGGCGCAGTTTGCGGCAATGATTACCTCATTTGCTGCACTGATGGCAGGTTTTTATTACAATGATTTCAGTCTCGTCTATGTCACTCAGCATTCCAACACGCTACTGCCTTGGTATTACAAGCTGTCAGCGACGTGGGGCGGGCATGAAGGGTCATTGCTGCTATGGATGACCATCATGGCCACTTGGTGTGCACTGGTCTCTTATTTTAGCCGTGGTCTACCGCTGTCTATGCGCGCGCGCGTGCTGGTGATATTGGCAGGCGTGCAGATGATGATGTTGGCGATGCTGATCTTTACCTCATCGCCCTTTGATCGCACATTGCCCAATTTGCCTGTGGATGGGGCCGATCTCAATCCTGTGCTACAAGATTTTGGTCTCATTATTCACCCACCGATGCTCTATATGGGTTATGTGGGCTTGGTTGTGCCCTTTGCTTTTTGTATGGCGGCACTGTGGGAAGGGCGTTTGGATGCGGTATGGACTCGCTGGTCGCGCCCATGGGCACTAGCTGCTTGGGGCTTCTTGACAGTTGGTATCGCGCTAGGCTCATGGTGGGCTTATTATGAGCTTGGCTGGGGCGGTTGGTGGTTCTGGGATCCAGTAGAGAACGCCTCATTGATGCCATGGCTGGCAGGTACGGCATTGCTTCATTCGATGGCGGTGACCGAAAAGCGTGGTGTATTCAAGGCATGGACGATTATGCTAGCAATCTTTGCTTTTGCACTCAGTTTGCTGGGTACATTCCTCGTACGCTCAGGCGTTATTACATCCGTGCATTCATTTGCTGCTGACCCAACGCGTGGTCTAGTCATTTTAGCCATACTTGGTGTGATTATCGGTGGTGGTCTATTGATGTTCGCGGTACGCGGCTGGCGTTTGACCGTTGAGAGTCAGTATCGACTGATCTCACGTGAGTCATTTTTAGTGATTAACAACGTCATTATCTTGATTGCAACTTTAGTGGTACTACTCGGTACGCTCTATCCTATTATTGCTGACTCCTTTAACTTGGGTCAGGTATCCGTTGGCCCTCCTTATTTTAATGCGCTGTTTGTTCCTTTGACATGGCTGCTGCTAGTGGCAATGGG
This sequence comes from Psychrobacter sp. SWN149, assembly GCF_015864565.1. Taxonomy (NCBI): domain Bacteria; kingdom Pseudomonadati; phylum Pseudomonadota; class Gammaproteobacteria; order Moraxellales; family Moraxellaceae; genus Psychrobacter; species Psychrobacter sp. SWN149. Next base: position 276,529 of record NZ_JADYWX010000005.1, on the reverse strand, counting down.
TATGGGCTCCAACATCCGCTGGAAAAAAGACAGTCGACCCTTACTAGGCGTCGGCATGGTCATCGCAGCGAGCAGTCTGGTATTGGCCGCAATCATTGCCTACTTTACTAGCCCATCAGCCATGCTCAATATTGGCGTGACCTTGGCGATTAGTTTTTGGGTGTTGCTATGGATGGTGGTCGATTTCAGAGACAAAACCAAAAATGCACCAAGCCGACTGAGGGGCCTACGTCAATTGCATCTCAGCTATTGGGGTCAACAGACTGCCCATATCGGTGTCATCGTGGCAGTTATTGGTATCGCCTTTACGAGCACGTTGAGTATTGAGCGAGATGTAGCGCTAGGACCAAATGACAGTGTCAATGTCCAAGGCTACGATTTTACGATTAAAGGCTTTAGTGAAGTGAAAGGCAGTAACTTTGATGCCACACAAGCAGAAGTGACGGTCAGCAAAAACGGTCAAGATGTCACTACCTTGTATCCTGAAAAACGCAATTATATTATCAGCATGATGCCAATGACCGAGGCGGCAATTGATGCCAGTCTCATGCGTGATGTGTATGTGGCCCTAGGTGAGCCAATTGCTGAAGACAGCAACCAGTGGGCGTTTCGTATCTACGTCAAACCACTGATTCGCTGGATATGGCTAGGTGCGCTTATTATGGCGTTTGGTGCATTGCTCAGCATGCTAGACCATCGTTACCGTATCAAAAAAACCAAAACACCAGCACAAATCGCTGCCAAAAAAACAGGTTTTGCTACGGTTGCAGATTTGGATACGTCAGCTACAAAGATAGGGGAGCGTTAATATGACTACCTCAAACAACACGCCTGATGATAAAGCGAGTGGTACTACTCAGGTCAAACGCAAAAAGTCACTGAAAATTGGATTTTTGATTCCCTTGGTAATCTTTGTTGGTTTGCTTGCCATGCTATATATGCGTTTGGGTAAGCCGACAGATATCGTCACCAATACTGCGCTTGAGCGTCCTGTCCCTGCGTTTGAGCTGCCATTATTGTCAGACACCAGTCGTATCATGACCAATGACAATTTGCCTGATAAGCCGTTTTTGATGAATATTTGGGGCTCTTGGTGTCCCACTTGTATCATCGAGCATCCTTTTTTGATGAAGCTTGAGGAGCGCGGTGTCAATCTAGTAGGGGTCAATTATAAAGATGAGATTGGCGATGCCTTTGGGTACTTGAACCGAGGCGGTGATCCGTTTTCGATGTCTATTCAAGATTTATCTGGTCAGTTTGCGCTTGATTTGGGTCTGACGGGTGCACCTGAGACATTCATTGTCGATGGAGAAGGCATTATTCGTCAGCATATCATTGGTGAGATCAATGAGAGCAATTGGCAAAGTCGTATCGCGCCTTGCTTGATGGTGCTCAATGACGCTAATAGTAATAATGTCAGCCCAGATCCGAGTCAGGTTGCGGAGGCTTGTCAATGATAGCGTATCAAATGAAATCTGTAATGGTAAAGCTCGCAAGCATTATCATCGTCTGTCTCTTTAGTATGGCCAGTTTTGCAGCGATTGATGTTTATGATTTTGACTCTGTGCAACAAGAGGCGCAGTATCGTGGCCTTATCGAAGAGCTACGTTGTCCAAAATGCCAAAATCAAAATCTGGCAGGGTCTGACGCCCCTATTGCTCAAGACTTAAAACAGAAAACCTATGACCTAATAAAAGAGGGTCGTAGTGATGGCGAGATTCGAGCTTACATGCAGGAACGCTATGGTGACTTTATCAGTTATAAGCCGCCTGTACGTCCCTCAACATGGATCCTGTGGTTTTTCCCGCCATTGTTGCTCATCTTTCTATTAGTCGGGTGGTTTTGGCAAAGCAAACGACGTCAGCTGGTCGCTAGTGGCGCAAGCGGGAGCAAGATAGATAGCCCATCAGAAGCACTGTCTGTTGCCGAAAAAGCCGAACTTGATCGTCTATTATCACGTGCTGATAACGATACAGATGATCACGATATTACCAGCCTTGGGGGCAAAAAATGACCATATTTTCTACTATTGGCTTATTCATTGCGTTAAGCTTACTCATGGCTTTAGTGCTCGCTATGATTGCGATCGTACCGTGGCTAAGAGCCCCGCGCACGCATAGCAAATCTGTCGACAATCAGTTGTTAGACATCAATGTCGCTGTGTTTCGTGAGCGGCTAGCAGAGCTAAAAACAGATAAAGACAGTGGTATCATTGATGACAATCATTATGACAACCAAAAGCTTGAGCTGGAACGCCAGCTATTAGATGCTCAGCGTGAAGTTGCGCCAATGGTCACACCAGGTATAAAAAGCCGTTTAATTATCATGGTTTGGGTACCAGTGCTGGCAGCAATGGCATACCTCATGGTTGGTAATCGTACGCCTGTATTTGAGTTGTGGGCGGCTGAGGACAAAGTCGGTCAAGTGGCTGACGATTTATTAACGGGTAAAATTGATCAGCCACCGGCTTGGGCCATCGAAGATGGTAATCAGCTGATCAGTGCCATGCAGACCAACGTCTATCGTCATGCAGGTGATTACAATCGCTGGATGCGCCTCTCAGAGCTTTTCTTATCGTTAGAAGCCACCGATTCGGCATTAGAGGCACTGTCACGCTCTTATCGTCTATCGCCTGATAACGAAGAGATTGCCACGACGTACGCACAGATTAGCTTCTTTGCCAATAAAGGTCAGCTAGATGCCAATACACGCCGCGTATTAGAAGACGTACTGGCTAAGAACCCAGCTCATGAGGGCGCGCAAATGCTGATGGCAATGGGTGAAGCACGTGCCAGTAACTTTGACCAAGCACAGGGCTGGATCAAGCGCTTACGTGATAGTATCTCTGCCAAACCAGGCGATCACACGCAGGCCTTGTCAAGCCTAGATGAGCTGAGTGCTAATGTGACGGTTCAGAAGCAGCAAGCCTCTGAAGGTGTCGAGGTAACGGTTAAAATTGATGCAAGTTTATTACCCTTGGTCAGACCTGATGATGTACTGTTTGTGGCCATTCGTGATGTCAACGGTGGTCCACCATTTGCTGCCAAACGCTTGCCGATTACTGCTATTAAGCAAGGTGAAGTTGTTATTAGCCTAAGTGATTTGGATGCGATGATGCCAGAGCGTACGCTGGGATCTGCTCGCTCAGATAAGGTACAGTTAGCGGTCATCGCCCGTATCAGTCATAGTGGGACAGCGAGCGCTGAGTCAGGAGATCTGTCAGGCAATCCTGTCGTGATTAGTGCTGATCAAACTCAGGTCAATGTTGAGATTAATCAACAAATCCCATAGTATAGCTATAGCCAACTTGCTATAAAAGAGTGACAGCGTTGCCCTTGCTTGCAGTATGAACTCTGCATTCGGTTGATGCTTCATTCTTTTAGATGTGACCGACCACAGGCTTATTGGTTTGTTGCTGATATAGTAAGTTCGAAATAAAATTAATATACCGATAGTACAGTATTAATTTTGAAGTGACCCAACGACACAACCCATGACATTAATAGCCTTGATGCCATTGATTTCATTGCTAAGACCATCAAGGCGCAACTGCGTTATATGAACAGGTAAGTCATAGACACACACTGCAGCAATAATTAAAATACTTGAGGTTTGCAAAGCCACAAGGTAAGGTAGCCTTGCAAACAACCAATCCCTAAGTTTTATTAATCCCTAAAATCCTATCTATTGAGGAGACTCGTATAATGATGCGTATTATTTTGCTAGGTCCACCAGGCGCCGGTAAAGGTACCCAAGCCCAGTTTATTTCTAAAGAATATGATATTCCGCAGATCTCAACTGGCGATATGCTGCGTGCAGCAATCCAAGAAGGCAGCGAGCTTGGCAAAAAAGCCAAAGATATCATGAATGCTGGTGGTCTGGTTTCTGATGATCTCATTATCAACCTAGTGAAAGAGCGTATCGCTAAGCCTGATTGTGTCAATGGTTGTATTTTTGACGGTTTCCCGCGTACGATTCCACAGGCGCAAGCGCTTGCAGATGCTGACGTTGCAATCAACCACGTGGTAGAAATCAGCGTACCTGATGATGAAATTGTCAACCGTCTCTCTGGTCGTCGCCAGCATCCAGGTTCAGGCCGTGTGTATCATGTTCATCACAATCCACCAAAGGTCGACGGTATCGATGACGTGACTGGTGAAGCGTTAATTCAGCGTGAAGATGACAAAGAATCGACCATTCGTGACCGTTTAGCGACGTATCATGAGCAGACATCAGCGCTCGTTGGTTTCTATCAAGACAAAGCTAGCAAAGGTGCTGATGCGCCTAAGTATGATAAGTTTGATGGCACGCAAGGCATTGATGATGTTAAGCAGCAAATCTTGTCTGCACTAAAAGGCTAATGGTTGATTGTAAATAATCGATAGTCTATTAGACATAAAAAAACCCTGTTTATTAGCAGGGTTTTTTTATGCTTAATTTAAAAGTTATTCTTCAGTTCTTGGAATAAAATCAACTCTTGGACTAAAGTTAAATAATTATTTAAACAGCAGCCACAAAAAAACCGTTCACTTATAAAAAGTAAACGGCTTTTTATCAAAATATGCTATTTATAACGCTAGCATACTTATGATTTAAAACTTATGCATTACCTTCAGCATCGATTTGCGCTTGCTGTTGGCTCTGTGCGTAAGCTTGGTCAAAGTTGACAGGGGCTAGTAGCAATTGCGGGAAGCTACCACGTGTCACGATGTCACTGATGACTTCACGAGCGTATGGGAATAGCACGTTCGGGCAGTATGCACCTAAGATTTGACCGATTTGGTCTTCTGGAATGTCTTTTAGCAAGAAAATACCTGCTTGATGCACTTCAGCGATAAATGCCGCTTCATCAGCATTCTTTGCAGTCACGCTGACGGTCAAGATGACTTGATAATGGTCATCATCCAGTTTTTCTGCATTGCTAGACAAGTTAATATCCAGCTCTGGGTTCCACTCTTTGGTGAATACGCTAGCGCCTGGTACTTCAAGTGATAAATCTTTTACGTAGATACGCTCTAGTGCCAATTGTGGTTGTGCTTGTTCTTCAGCCATGATAAATCCTCTAAAATCGAATCAAATAATTGGGAAAAGGTCACTTTAATCAAAGGTCATTGTAATATAAGTAGAGACTATTTTTCGATATTGTCTCGATATTTTTTAGCTTGATGTCTTTTGATGACTTCCACTCTCGCTACTGTCTGTCTTTGTATAAACAAAGACAGACAGTAAAGCAAGGTAGCAGATTAACCTGCCAATAGCTCGTCAAGTTTGCCCTGCTGGTTCATTTGATTGAGTTCATCAAAACCACCAACGAAGGTATCGCCGACGAAGATTTGCGGCACAGTGCGATAGTTATTGGTTTTGGCCATCAGTGCTTGGCGCTCTTCACGGCTCATGTCGTGCATGCCGATCTCTTCATAATCAACGCCTTTGGTTTTTAATAGTTGTTTGGCGTTTGAGCAGTATGGGCAGATTGGCGTGGTATAAACTTTAACAGAAACAGTCATGATAAATCCTTATTTATAAATGTGTGCGATAACAGCGAGATTATAGATATAGTCTGTTATCAATCAATAAAGTGCAACGGTATTCGGTGATGCTCATTACTAAAGTGGGGATGGCCATGACAAATTCAAGACGTCTTAACTTAAAACGTTTTATAGCATTAAAAATGCCATAAAAAAAGACACCTTTTATAAGGTGTCTTTTTTTATGTTGTCAATGAGCCAGTAGCAATATAAGCTGAGCATCTTGTATAAGTACTTAAATCAAAAACTTTATAAAAGACGTTTTATTCAAGCACTTATACTGATTCGCTATTTACTTAGACTTGGTTTTGTATTACCTTTGGTTTTTGACTTGGCGTCTTTGATACCCACCAATGGCATGCCAGCGCCTTGCCAGCCGCCAATACCGCCCTCTAGGCGATAGACTTCAGCTTTGCCAATCATCTGAATGGCAGCGCCTGCTTGCACGCCCATGTCGCAGATGATGATTACTGGATGCTCAATCGCACGAATTTCTTCTAAGCGCTCTTTGAGGTCAGTAAAAGGTATGTTGCGGCTGCCTTGAATATAGCCTGATTCAAACTTCTTCTTGGCACGGATGTCAATCAGCTGCGCGTTTTGAGAGTTGACCATCATGCCAAGGGTGTTGGGCGATATTTTTCTGCCGCTACGTTTGTTCTCAATCGTAAAGAACAGTATCGCAAGTACGGCCAATATACCAAATAAAAACGGGTGGTTGCCCACAAATTCCAGCGCACGATCCAAACCATACCTCCAAAAAATAAGTGTTCTGTTAAGCTGAACAGACAGCCTAACGATATCGAACAAGGCGCTATTATACCGATAAGGTCATCTATAGTAAACGGGCGATAACTGAGCAGTAATTTTACCTATGAGCCTCATAAAAATATCGACTAAAAATATCGACTAAAAAGCATCTGCTAATAACGTCGCGATTAATAGGGCTTAGTATCAGCCTCTTCTCTCAATGTAACGAGATTTTCGACACGGCGCTGTAACACTTCACCAGCAGCCACCGCTTCCCATAGCGCACAGCCTTTGCTGTTGTGGGTATGACGACAGTCACGGAACTGGCAGTAACCAGCCAGTGGTGCCAGCTCGACGAAGCCCGATATAATGTCATCTGGACTCAAATGCCAAATACCGTACTCACGGATACCGGGGGTGTCGACGATGCCACCTTGGGTCAAGTCGTCTGGATTAAACGGTAATAAACGGCTGGTGGTGGTGGTATGCTGACCGAGCTTCGAGTTTTCAGAGATGATATTTACCACTTGACCAGATTCTGGCAGTAGCGCATTGATTAGACTGCTCTTGCCAACACCAGACTGTCCCGCAAAGATAACCAGCTTTTTATCTATGTAGCGTTTTAGCTCATCCAGTCCTTCTTGCTCATCGCTATCCGCGACGTTTTCAGGACAATCAACGGAAGTTAAGACGCTCTCATAACCGAGTGCGGCATATTGCGCTAATAACTCATTGGTATCGACGCCATTTTCTTGCGCCAGTAAATCGGCTTTATTAAGCACCAATAATGGCGTTACGTCAGCAAGATGACAAACCACTAAGTAGCGATCAATCAGTGTGGGGGCAGCAGCAGGCAGTGGGGCAAAGACAATGGCCAAAATATCGACGTTGGCGGCGACTGGTTTGAGCTTATGATAACGATCAGGGCGAGAGACGAGCGAGGTTCGTGGTTTGACGGACTCGATACGGCCAAAGCCTGTATTGGAGTCAGCATTCCAGCGCACTTGGTCGCCTGCCGCTAGCATCGGCAGGTTGGTACGCACATGACAACGCCAAATATCACCCAGCTCAAGCGTTTGCCAAAACGGCTCAGGATCATCAGGCCCAATCTCTGGCTGCTCAGGTATCACCGCAGGCAAACTGGTGACTTGCACCTCTAATTGCTTACCGTAATGCGCCATGACCACACCATCCATCAAGCTGTCGTCGATACTGTCTTGACTTAATAATTGCTGCTTGTCAATGCGACGAATCTGTTGTTTAGTCAGTTTGCGCTGCCGGATTAATGCCATGGGTTTGAACCTATTATAAAAATATTGCTAAGTGTAGCGTGAAAATTTGCTAACATACAGCCTAAAGCGCCTGTGACAGGCAGTGGTTTTGTAATGTTTTAGATGTCGGCGAGATTTTAGCCACTCATTAACGCTTATCATGCTGTCTGCGCACCACATTTTTGCGCCGTATATTTTTTTAAAACTGTCTCACAATTTATTGACCATAGGATATTTTATGACCATCGGTGACCATCCCAATAAGATTAAAATCAGAAATCAAGGCAAAAAAGGGCTGGTGTGGATTGATTTAGAAATGACCGGACTTGATACTTTAAACGATGAGATTATCGAGATTGCTACCGTTGTCACTGACGAAGATTTGAATGTGCTTGCCGAAGGGCCTGTTTTTGCGATCAAAGTATCAGATCAAGTCCTAAATAAGATGGATGATTGGAATACCAAGCAACATGGTCAGTCAGGATTGGTCGACCGTGTGCGCCGTAGTACGGTGACTTTGGCAGAAGCGGAAGCGGAAACCATCAAATTCCTGAATAAATGGGTCGATAGTGGTAAGTCGCCTATGTGTGGCAACTCTATCTGTCAAGATCGCCGGTTTATGGCGCGCCAAATGCCAGAGCTCGAGCGCTTCTTCCATTATCGTAATCTGGATGTGTCGTCTATCAAAGAGCTGTGTTTCCGCTGGCGTCCTGACATCTTAAGAAACTTTGAAAAAGGTGGCAGTCATTTAGCATTGGATGATATTCGCGATTCAATCCGTGAGCTAAAGCACTATCGTCAGCACTTTTTCAAATTGATTGTTTAAATTAATTGTGTAAATTTAGAGTCGAGTTAGAAAGGTTTTAGATGGCAAAGCCGTATGAGCCTCTACTATGACCAACACAAAAAGGGTCTGTTGACAATTCAACAGACCCTTTTTGTGTTCAAGGAATATTATTTAAACTATCTTATGTTAAAAACAGCCAAACGCTATTTATAACGGCAGCTCTTAAGTAAGAAATTTAAATTCAAACAACTCAAACTGAGCGTCGTTATTACCTAAACCATCATCTGCTGTCACAGTGCCAATCACAGCGCTTACCTTTGGCTGGCGAGTATCTTTGTCTAATAAGCGCCAGTCGCCAAGCACATAGCGTTTTTTATCAGCGGTCGCTTGATGTATGTCTGGACGATGGGTATGTCCGTGTAATAGCGCATCGCTAGCCGTGATGGCTTGACGGACGGCCTCATCGTTCACATCCATGATGTGCGCCGCTTTATTGGCATTGTTCTGCTGACTTCGTTGGCGCATATTGTCTGCAATAGCCAAGCGTTTTTCTAGTGATTTATTGAGCAGATACCACTGGGTCAAACGGTTGCGCATGACTTTGCGAAAAAACTGATACTTTTTATCATCGGTACAGAGTGCATCGCCGTGTTCCAAGCGATAGTTCTGCTGTCCAACAGTCAAGTTGTATGGCTCATAAATCAGCTCACCACCGAACAGACTACAAAACGGCTGACCTAAGAGAAAATCACGATTGCCATGCATGACCAGTATCTCGCACCCATTGATTCGTAACTGCTTGAGCTTCACGATAAGCGGGGTCAGCCAATGCGCTTTTTGTTCACCCTCTGGCTGCTCGTCCTCTGACCCTTTCTCTTTTAATAGGGACAGATACATATCATCGCCCAGCCATACCTCAAACCAATCACCTAAGATGAATAAGCGTTTGAGCGCTGGCAGGGCAAGACAGTCATCCAGCAGCGCCAAAAAAGCCTGCACTAAGGCAGGCTCTTCAGGTGATAAATGCAAATCGCTAATCAATACCTGCCGCACCTGATGCGGGCGGGTTGTGATTAAATGATTAAAACTTTGCATTTATTGGTGTCCTTATCATGGTTGCTACCTTGGTAACGCTATGTACCTAGGTAGCTGTGGCAATGCTCTTTTAGAAACAATCGTTATTCAGAAACGATGGTCGCTGAAGTGATCACGACTGGCTCTTTTGGCACATCAGCATGCATACCGAAACGGCCTGTTGGTACGCCGCGCATTTTTTCGATAACGTCCATACCGCTAGTGACTTTACCAAACACGGTGTAACCCCAACCTTGCATGTTTTTGCCAGTGTGGTTTAGGAAGTCATTGTCTTTTACATTGATAAAAAACTGGCTAGTCGCTGAATGCGGATCTTGCGTACGTGCCATCGCAATCGTACCTTTATCATTCTTTAGGCCGTTGTCCGCTTCGTTTTCAACAGGTGCGTTGGTTGGTTTTTCATTCATCTCAGCGTCCATTCCACCGCCTTGAATCATGAAACCATCAATGATGCGATGGAAAATGGTACCGTCATACTGACCAGATTTTACATAGTTCAAAAAGTTTTCGACAGTCTTTGGTGCTTTTTCTTCGTTGAGTTCGATAACGATCGCACCCATATTGGTTTCAAGTTCTACTACTGGTGGCATGTCTACCATGGGATATTCCTCTTTGATTGCAGCGCCTTAAATGACACTGTCAAGTGGTGGGTAAAAAGTTGGTGGATAAAAAGTTACGGGTAGTCTAACGGCTTTTTTATCCCGTGTCATGTATCAGGCTGTTAATGCGTTTGTGAAACCTGATAGAATAACGCAACTTTACCCATTTCTGATGAATTTTGATAATGCGGTCGCACTGTCTGAATTTTTATATTTCCATTTTATTTTAATACTTTAGTTTGAATGTCTCGTGCTACGTGATGGCACGCAGCATGAGCTGATAATTTGCGTTAGGAGCAATGCCCGATGAGTGAACACTCAAACAATAATGCACAAAAAGACGAACCAAAAAACGATTTTATCCGTAATATCATTCGTGATGATGTCAGTGCGCAAAAATACCCACAAATTGTCACGCGCTTTCCTCCTGAGCCAAATGGCTACTTGCACTTAGGTCATGTCAAATCTATCTGCCTAAACTTTGGGGTGGCCAAAGAGTTCGGCGGTGTGTGCAACCTGCGTTTTGATGACACCAACCCGACTGCCGAAAAGCAAGATTTCATCGATAATATCGAAAACGATGTCAAATGGCTTGGTTTTGAGTGGGCAGGGGATGCACATCATGCCTCAGGTTACTTTGATCAGTTGCATGCATGGGCAATTCAATTGATTAAGCAAGGTGATGCGTATGTGGATTTACAGTCAGCTGAGCAGATCAAAGAAAACCGTGGCTCATTCACTGAAGCTGGTACACCGTCTCCGCAGCGTGATGCTAGTGTCGAGGAAAACCTAGCACTTTTTAATGATATGAAAGAAGGCAAGTATGCGGAAGGTAAGGCTATTTTGCGCGCCAAGATTGATATGGCAAGCCCAAATATGAACTTGCGTGACCCTGTTATCTACCGTGTTATGCATCAATCACATCATCAAACGGGCGACAAATGGTGCATCTATCCGATGTATGATTTTGCGCATCCGCTCTCTGACGCGCTAGAAGGCATTACCCATTCATTGTGTACGCTTGAGTTTGAAGATCATCGTCCATTTTATGACTGGGTTATCGCAAAAATAGGCTTTGATGTGCCGCCGCATCAGTATGAGTTTAGCCGCCTAAATGTTGACCATACATTGACCAGCAAGCGTAAGCTCAAGCAGCTCGTCGATGAAAGTATCGTGAGCGGTTGGGATGATCCGCGTATGCCGACTGTCGCTGGCATGCGTCGCCGTGGTTATACGCCAGAGGGTTTGCGTGATTTTTGTGAGCGTGTAGGTGTGACCAAAGCCGATAGCGTGGTTGATTTTCGCTTATTGGAATTTAGCGTTCGTCAGTCGTTAGAGACGACAACGGGACGTGGCATGGCAGTCTTAAAGCCACTAAAAGTGACCATTACGAACTTTGCAGAAGCGGCTAGCAGCTGGGAATCTGAAAAAGCTGATAGCGTTATTGCACGCTTTGATGATGCAACTCAGACGCTTTGGTTGACTCAGCCGAATCATCCTAATGTCGATATGGGCGAGCGTGAAATTCCATTCACTGAGACCATCTATATCGACCAAGGCGATTACGAGATTGAGCCGCCAGCAGGGTATAAGCGCTTGTCACCAGAAAAGCCAGAAATCCGCCTGCGCAATACTTATGTGCTTGCAGTGACCGAGCATGTTACTGACGACGCTGGTAATGTCGTTGAGCTAAAAGCAACGATTGACCCGACTACTTTGGGTCAAAATCCTGAAGGCCGCAAGGTGAAAGGTGTGATTCACTGGGTATCGGCCAGTCAAGGCGTCCCAGCCACCGTGCGTATGTATGAGCAGCTATTCAGTGTTGAAGACCCAAGTAGCGTCGCTGACGTCCATCAAGCGTTAAATCCGAACTCATTGACTGAGCTAAATGCTGTGGTTGAGCCATCGTTGGTCAATGCGGATGCAGGCACGCGCTTTCAGTTCGAGCGTGAGGGTTACTTTATCTCTGACAGCGAAGATCACAGCACTGATGAACCTGTATTTAACCAAATCGTTAGCTTGCGTGACAGCTATAAGCCAGCTTAATTTGTATTGGTTCAATATAGAAATATCATTGTTCAAACAGATGTTTTGACATAATACTGAACAATAGTAGTTTGCAAATAAGCCCATTTCTAGTACGCTAGGGATGGGTTTTTTTGTACATGATTATAACGGCGAGTTTTGTTTATGGGATTCTGGAATGGTGGTTTAAGTCTTTAAAATTAGTACAAAGCAGTCGATTCAATGGCGTAGTATTAGGGCGTGTCTTCAATTCAATCGATAGACATCTAAATGGTTTAAAAACGGCTAAATCTTGCCAAACGGCGTCAAATAGCTGACTAATATCTCGATATTATTTGCGCTATTTTCCTTGTTTGACTGCAATTTATCTCATTTTTATTACCATTTTTAAAATGAAGACACGCCCTAATTAGCTAAGAGTAGATATTAAAACGGACTTACCCTCATTTTTAGGATGAATATAATGCTCAATCTCATTACGGGTCAAAAAGCTAAGTTTACGGATGTAGGAATCGCACAGCAGTTTACTTTGGTGGTAGAATTGATGACCAATAGCGCGGTTATAGACGTAGCCTGCTTTGGGCTAGATAGTCAGCAAAAGCTGGCAAGTGATGATTATATGACTTTTTATAATCAGCCAAAGACGCCATGTGGGGCAGTCAGTTGGCAAGCGACAAATCAGCAGCAGCGCTTCGATATAGATCTGAATAAACTGCCCAATACGATAGATTATTTGGTATTGACCGCGACCATTGATGGGCAAACCACCATGCGAGAGCTTGGTGCTAGTAAAGTAATATTAGAGCAAGCAGGGCAAACGTTAGCCACTTACCATTTCGATGGCAGCGGCTTTGATAGTGAACGCGCCATCATGCTATTACAAGTCTATCGCAAAAATGAGGTTTGGCGCATTAACGCGATTGGCCAAGGTTTTAGCGGTGGCTTGAGTGCGTTGGTCACCCATTTCGGTGGTGAAGTGGCGGATGATAATAGTCGCTCGACACAGCCTCATTCAGAAAGCGCGCTGTCTACTGATATTCCCGACAGTCAGTCAAAACCTTTTAATTTAAAGAAAGTCACATTAGACAAACCTGGTAGTGAGCATCGAATTAACCTTACTAAAGGAAGTAGTGATCACTTAATAGTAGAAGCAATATGGATAGATAATGGTGATGCCAGCGCCAATAATGATGACTTGGATTTACGTGTTGGCATACTGGCACAGAATGGTAAAGCCATTAGCTATGTCCATGCACCAGAGCAAAGCGGTAGTTTGAGCCGTATGCCTTATATTGAGCATCAAGGCGATATTAAGGTTGCTAGTGCCAATGAGCCAGGAAAAGAGACCGTTTTGGTCAGCTCAGACATTGCTAAACATTATGGCGGCAGAGTCGCGCTGGTATTTTCAGTCTATTCCGCTGTATCCAATGGCGCAGTCTCCATCGCCTCCTTGCAGCCCAAAATGCGAATGCAATATAAAGATCAAATTATAGAATGTGTCTTTAACATAAAAGCTTCCCCTAAAGCCAAAAGCAATCTCGTATATACCTACGTCATTGGCATCGCCATTATTGATGAGCAGGGCATTACCTTGCAACATTCAGGGGAGACCAGTAAGCGTATGAGTGAGGCAACGCCACAGTTGGCATGGAAGGGTGATAAGGTTGAGTTAAAAATTAATGGTGCGCCTATGTTTAAATCTGGCTAGCATTGAGTAATACGCTGATAAGCTAATGAGTCGTTATCATTCATTGTGATCTTATTTGCAAACGGAATAATGGCATTACAATCCGTCACAAGACATTCATAACCAGTTTGATAAGATAAAGTCAGTTTTTAAGGATGTGCTTTGCTTTTTTATGGTGAGCACGTCGATGATAATAATAGAGCGCGAGGCCACAGGTCGATACAAGCGCTCATCAACATAGCTAAGGAATAAAGCATGGCACATTTACGTTTAGGCGATACCGCACCGAATTTTGACGCGGCAACCACAGAAGGCGATATCAATTTCCACGAGTGGGCAGGTGATCATTGGGTGGTTTTCTTCTCGCATCCAGCAGACTTTACCCCAGTATGTACCACTGAGCTTGGCCGCGCAGCCGCCCTTAATGGCGAGTTCCAAAAGCGCAACGTCAAGCCAATTTGTATCTCTGTCGATAGCTTAGAAGACCACAAAGCATGGGCGAGTGATATTGGCGAGACCCAAGGGACAGAGATGAATTTCCCAATCATCGCTGACCCGAATAAAAAAGTCGCTGAATTGTATGACATGATGCACCCAAATGCCGATAGCACGCATACCGTACGCAGTGTCTTTATCATTGATCCAAATAAGAAGGTTCGCCTGACGCTCACATACCCTGCCAGCTGTGGCCGTAACTTTGATGAAATCATCCGCGTCATTGATGCGATGCAGTTGTCAGATGAGTACAACATCGCGACGCCAGTAGATTGGAAGGATGGTGATGATGTCATCATTCCACCAAGTGTCAAAAACGAAGACATCGCTGCGAAATATCCTAAAGGTTATACAGAAGTGAAGCCTTATCTACGTACTACACCTGCGCCAAACAAGTAAGCTGAAAGCTCTTATTGTCCTTTGGCTAAAAATAAAAGCCCTGTAACGTGACGTTATGGGGTTTTTTGCTATGAAGATAAAAAGTCATCAATTATCTTTAGGTAATATCGTTTTTGAATGATATATTTTCGATAAGCGTTATTCACTATAAGAAAATAGTCATAAAAACTAACTGTATTAAGTTAATGCTTAATCATCTTACAAGGAGTTTGCCATGAAAAAATTATACGTCACTCGTACTGCACCGAACCCACGCAAAGCACTAATTTTATTAGCATCAAAAGGAATTGATGTTGATGACATGGACGACATTGATGTCATTGATATTGATTTTGCCGCTAATGAACAGAACTCAGACGAGTTCACTGCAATGAATCCTATGCGTACTGTGCCAGTGTTGAAATTGTCTGATGGCACCGTACTTAATGACTCACAGGCCGTTTGCGAATACCTTGACCGCGTCTATGGTGAGCGATCGGTGATGGGCAATGATGTCATACAACGCGCGCAAGTGTGCTCTATGCGCCGCATTGCCGAGTTTGAAGTACTGTATAATTTCATGTTGGCGTTTCAACACAGTAACCCAGCCAAAGCCCAGCGTGTTGAGCAAGTGCCAGAGTTCGTTGCACCCTCTATTGCACGGGGAGTTAAAACACTCGCTTATTTTGAAAATATACTAGAAGGCCGTGAGTATTTGGTGGGCGAGCAATTAAGCTTTGCTGACATCGTATTGTACTTGGGATTGGATTTTGGCAAAGTATTGAAAGTCAATCCGAATGAGCAAGGTGAAAACTTGGCCCGTTTTTATCAAATGATGAATGAGCGTTTCAGTATTAAAAATATGGCAAAAGCCAAACCTGCCGTAGCCAACGATTAAATAGATAAATAGACAGACAGCTGGCAAGATTGACTCATATTTAGAGGATGACTTGTCACAGACGATATCAAGGGGAGCAAACACTTTATGTTGGCTCTCCTTTTCTATTGATGACATGACTAGCTAACCAATAGATAGATACAGTCAGAGAACGACTAAACGGCTACGGCGTTACTCTCCCTATTTGAAATATAATAAAAATCAACATTTCATTACATAAGGTAATAGCGTCAAGGTTATAGTGGTTAGTCTGTCTCTATCATACTAGGGAGTGTCTTCAATCCAATCGATAGACATCTAACTGGTTTAAAAACGGCTAAATCTTGCCAAACGGCGTCAAATAGCTGACTAATATCTCGATATTATTTGTGCTATTTTCCTTGTTTGATGGCAATTTATCTCATTTTTATTACCATTTTCAAAATGAAGACAGGCTCTAATGATAATTCAAAACAGTCATTTGAGAGACGAAAGAAAAGCAAGTATGAGAGAAAAGCAACAGAGAAAAGTGATACACGCTTACTAAGAGGTACATCATATGGTAGGTAGAGCCAAACAATCAGCAATGACCCTGTTTTTATTGCCAAGCGTATTGGCCGCAAGTTTGATGCTAAGCGCTTGTCAAAAAGAAACAGTACCTGAATCATTATCTAGCGAAGACGATGCATCAGGTATCACTGACCCTAGTGATGCGGTGGCTAGCGAAAGCTTAGCATCTAATGTGAGTCCTATAACAAGTGCAGTTGATTCGACCGAAATCACGCCTGAGAGAAAACTGATAACGACTTTGTCTCAACATCGCTGGACATTGACGAGTGCGATAGATGCGAACCATAATTCTATGGCTGAGTTTGCAAAGATTAACGGTCAGGTAACGCTCGCATTTAACCAATATCAAGGGCAAGACACGCTAAGTTTTAGCGTAGGTTGTAACTTGATTAGTGCAGCCTATCAGCTACAAGGTCAGACTTTGACTATTGAGGATGGCATGAGTACCAAAATGTCTTGTGGCGATCTTGATAAAGCTGAAAGCACTCTGAATACGTTGATGGTAGGCAGCAGTGAAATAAAAGTTGAGCAAGGTGAGCATCCAGTATTGACGCAGTTTACCAATGAGAATGTCACTTTGGTTTGGAATGGTAGGCTCACCTCTCAAGCAAAATACAATAGCAAGGGCGAGACGGTGTTTTTGGCAGTCAGCCCCAAAAAATTAGCTTGTGAAGAGCATGGCGACCAGCAGTGCTTGCAAATTAAACCCGTCACCTATAACGATCAAGGCATCAAAATTCATGAAGGAGAATGGCGACTGTTTGCTGGTGAAATTGACGGCTATCAGCATGATAATAGGCATGAAGAAGTGTTACGCGTGCAGCGCTATCAGCTAGACAATGGCAATTTATTAGCCATCGATGAGTCATCAGTAGATGATACCGATGATAAACAGTATGCTTATGTATTAGACGCTGTTATTGAAAGCGAAGTCGCAGAGTGATTTGCTATCATTTAGCACTTTAAAGATTGAAAACTACCATGATTGTTCTCACAAAAAAACACGCGTTCAATAGCGCGTGTTTTTTATTGCCTATCTATTCCAATTTTAGCGTAGGTTACCCAAATCTTCCTCAGTCAAACGCCAGCGTCCTTTTTTCTTAGAACCACCGCGTCCTCGCATAGAGCTGTTGAGTAGTAGTTTATTCATGGAATGGCTTGAGTGTGCGTGACAAATGGCACAGGCCAGACCGTCGGCCGCATCCTGTTGGGGTACAACGTCTAGTGAGAGTATCCGGCAGACCATCTCCTGTACTTGCTCTTTAGCCGCCGCACCATAGCCGCATACCGCTTGCTTAATCTGACGAGCCGTATATTCTGATACTTCTAAATCCAATGCCACCATGGCTGCAATCGCAGCACCCCGTGCTTGCCCAAGCTTAAGCGCAGAATCAGGATTTTCTGCCATAAATACTTGCTCAATTGCCGTATAAATGGGTTCGTCAGCATATTTTAAATGGTGCTGTGTGATGCGCGTTAAGCCATTGAAAATACGCTTGAGACGTTCAGGCATTTCTTTGGTATCTGTGCGAATCGTCCCAGCATCGATGTAGGTGAGCTTATCTCCCGTCTGCTGCACGATGCCATAACCCGTCATGCGTGATCCTGGGTCAATCCCGATAATAATTGCCATAGTATTCCATCTTGCTTACATTTTGTTTTATGGCTTAAAAATTAGCCTTAAGTTTGATAGTATAGCAACCAATCCCCATATACATCATATGTTAGCCATTTTAATTTGCATGGCGCTCAATTTATTGGTTTTTATTTTATAGGACGACACTTTATGGGTCAGATAGTTGGTATAGCCATCGTTTGGTTTATTATCGAGATGCTACTGTGGTATTTGCTTGCTCAATTTATGAGTGGCTGGTGGGTGTTCATGTGGTTTATTATCGCTGCCGTCATTGGTATCTCACTCATACGTAAGGGCATGGCATCGCTCAATCCAATGGCCCAGCAGATGAAAGCGGGTGGCATGATGAATCCTGCGATGCGTCCGCCAGAGACTACCATGATTAAGAGCATCGCGATGGCTGCCGCTGGTATTTTATTACTGATCCCTGGTGTGCTCAGTGATCTGCTCGCACTATTGGTGATATTGCCACCAGTACAAAAGAAGTTAAAAGATTTTGCTAATAATTATGTCATGAACAATCAACAAAAAATGATGGAAATGATGGCAAAGCAGATGGGCGGAAAAATGGGCGGTCAAAATCCATTTGGTGGCATGGGTGGACAAAACCCATTTGGCGGCGCAAATGGTATGAATAGTCAAAATCCGTTTGGTCAACAGCAGCAAAACCCATTTGGTGATGTGTTCAAACAACATACCACGGTTGATGGCACTGCCAAAAATATTCCTAAAGATGTCAAGAAAATCACGAAGTCTGCCAATGATGAGTAGTCAATAACTCAAATAGTAGACATAAAAAAAGCCCCTTCCGTCAATGACGGAAGGGGCTTTTTAGTGGCAGTGAACATATTGATTATAGGCAATATAATTACAAACCGAATGAAACAACCGAAGTGCCGCTGTAAGATGGTGACCCATGAACCGTGAAGTTCAGGGCGGATGCGTCATTACCTCTGCAGGTTTCCTGATACACCGCAAGCGGTGCAGGCATACACAATGAGACAATAGGTACCACATCCTGGTAAAGCATTATCGGCTCAGGGAATAAACATCTACTAGCCAACACTTCAGAATATAATTATCTTAACCAATGAAATGAGTGATTGCAAGTATGATTTACAGATTAATACGTACCGTCACTTATCAGCAGTGTTGGTAATGCGCTGATTATAGCTATCATGGTATTGCTGCTCTATTGGATTATTCCCATATAAGTGAAAGATTGTCAGTTTTTCAGCTATTTTGAGATTTGTGTTAATATAGAGGGCTTTCGATATCCCAATACAGCACGATAGGCGTTCATTCACGTGAGGAGCGGTAATATATGACCAGTACCAAGCAAGCATCAGAATCTATTAATGATACACAAGCGCAGCATAGCACTAGCAGCAACAGTGCTAGTAACGATAACAATAGCGCACAGAACAAGAAAACACCGCACGTCTTAATGATTTTGGACGGCTTTGGTCATCGTGAAGAAGATAAAGACAATGCCATTGCGGCGGCAAACATGCCAAATTTAGACAAGATTTATCAGCAGTATCCTCATGGATTGATTTCTGCCTCAGGGGAAGACGTGGGTCTACCAGATGGTCAGTTTGGTAATTCAGAAGTCGGCCACATGAACTTGGGCGCTGGCCGTGTTCTTTATCAAGACTCTACTCGTATCTCAAGCGAGGTTGTCAATCGTGAGTTTTATAAAAATGAGGCATTGGTCAATGCCGTAAAAGCCGCCAATAAGTTGGGCGGCAATGTGCATATTATGGGTCTGCTCTCTGATGGCGGTGTGCATTCGCACCAAGATCATATCGAAGCAATGTGCCATTCAGCGCTCGTCCATGGTGCCAAGAACGTCTTTATCCATTGTTTTTTAGATGGTCGTGACACACCACCTAAATCCGCTGATAAATATATCAATCGTTTGCGTGAGCACATCAACAAGCTCAATGCACACTATGAAGGTGGCCGCGTACAGATTGCCAGTATCATTGGCCGCTATTATGCGATGGATCGAGACAACCGCTGGGATCGAGTACAAAAAGCCTATGAGTTGATCACTGAGGGCAAAGCTGATCGCTTGTCAACTCGAGCAGATGGTGCGGTTCAAGCCGCGTATAAAGCCCGTGAGACGGATGAATTTATTAGTCCAACGACCGTTATTGGTCGTGATGAAGTGCCATATACTGTTGAAGATAATGACGCGCTGATATTTATGAACTTTCGTGCTGACCGTGCTCGTGAACTTGCTCAAGCCTTTGTGTTACCAGACCATGAGTTTTCTGGATTTGCCCGCCAAAAGCAACCAAAACTTGCAGCATTTGTGATGCTGACTAAGTATTCAGATGTCTTGGCGGATAATGCAAAAACCAGCATTGCTTATTATCCGACGTCTTTGACCAATACATTGGGAGAGTACCTACAGAATCAAGGTAAAACACAGCTACGTATCGCCGAGACTGAAAAATATGCGCATGTGACGTTTTTCTTTAGCGGCGGCCGTGAGGAAGAGTACAAAGGCGAGACACGCATCTTAGTACCTTCTCCTGATGTTGCTACTTATGATTTGCAGCCTGAAATGAGCGCGCCGGAAGTGACTGATAAGTTGGTCGCTGCGATTGAGTCTGGTAAATATGATGTGCTTGTGGTGAATTATGCAAACGGTGATATGGTTGGGCATACTGGTATTTTTGATGCTGCAGTAAAAGCAGTAGAAGCGCTAGATGTGTGCGTGGGCCGCATCGAATCAGCGGTGCGAGCCGCCGGTGGCGATATGCTGATCACCGCAGATCATGGCAACTGTGAGCAGATGCAGGACTATGAAAGCGGTCAAGTACATACACAGCATACAACCGAGCATGTGCCGCTGATTTATGTGGGTGAGCAAAAACTGCACGTGCGTCAGGGTGGTAAGCTGAGTGATATTGCGCCAACCATTTTAGCACTCATGAATATCGATGCGCCTGCTGAGATGACTGGAAAGACGCTATTGCTTCCAATGTCGTAATTTGGCTCTCGATGGTCAGAGTAGGTCGGTTGGAATGAAAAATAAAAAGGAAGCGATATGAATTATCGCTTCCTTTTTTGTGGTACATTTTATATCGCTATTTCTTCATTGGATTTATCAGATATTCCGACGGGCATTATAATGAGGCAATGAGGCATGGCCACTCGGTCGCTTTACATGTTACGTATATTGAAGCGGCAATATATAATTATAATATAGTCAATCCTCTATAAAAGAGTGACAGCGTTAACCTCACTTAAGGTATCACAGTTACCTCTGCGCTCGGTTACCTTGACTCTCTTTTAAACTGAATCAACTATTACTTCATATTTTTTATTATTTAAATGAGTTTTTTATGTCTTTTATCTGTGCCAAGCGCTCAACGGTCTCTATAATGACGACACTCTGTCAGCCTGCTTTATTCATCAGCCTGCTTGGCATCAGTGCGCTTGCGATGCATGCCCACGCGGCGACTTCTACAGAGGCCACTAGCCCTACAGATGGCTTACAGCTTATTAGCTTGAATGCCGATGAGATCGCTGCAGAGGAGAATGATGACAGCTTATCAGATATCGCAGATATGCTGGATGTCGCTGATGAGCCTGATGATTCGATAGACAGCATCGCCGATGAAAGCGCGTTAACCGATGATGCTAATGAGATTGACACCAGTATTCCAGCAGAAGTGGCACAAGTATCATTGAATGCGATTTCTCCTGAAACGCTCAAGACTTTTGTGGCAGTGGTGGATTTAGTACGCCGTCAGTATGTAGATGCGGTCAATGATGAAGAGCTGTTCAACAATGCAATGAGCGGTATGTTGACCAAGCTTGATAGCCATGCTGAGTTTTTGGATGCAGAGGCTTATGAGAACTTGCGCGCTTTTACAGAGGGTGATGTAGGCGATATCGGTATTAAGGTTGCTTATCAGCCAAGGGATGGGTATTGGATCATTACAGACGTTATCGATGATTCACCTGCGGACAAAAAAGGCATCGCTGTTGGCGATTACTTACACCAAGTTGATGAGTTCAAGCTTGATGAGGAACGACAAGTGAATGATGTTGAGCAGCTGTTGACAGGTATTGCTGGGACACAAGTCGACATCGTGACCTCTAAAGCTGGCCGACGTAAGCATACGACCACATTACAGCGAAATAACAGTCATCCTCAGCTTGTTGAGACCAAAATTGTAGACGGCATTGCGATTATTAAACTGCCCGCCTTTCAAAACAATAGTCGTGAAAGGGTGCTAGAGAGTCTGATTAATCTTGATGCGCCTGTGTCAGGTATCTTATTAGACATGCGCGATAACCCAGGTGGCGTACTGACATCAGCGGTGAGTGTCGCCAGTTTGTTTATGAGCGATACGGATGTGGTACAAGTACAAGCACGTCAGAGTAAAGCGCGCGTGCTATCCACCCAAGGCACTGCGATACTCAAACCGCTACCCGTGGTGGTGTTACAGAACCGCTATTCAGCATCAGCAGCAGAGGTATTATCTAGTAGTTTACAGGCACAAAAACGCGCCATAATCGTCGGTGAAGTCAGTTACGGTAAAGGGTCGGTGCAGTCAGTGATACCACTAAATGATGAGCAAGCGGTCAAACTGACGGTTGCCAACTATGTGACAGCGACAGGCAAACAGATTGATGGTATCGGTGTCACGCCTGATGTGACCTTATCAGGTAGTGAGAGCACGTGGGAGCAGCAGGCGTTAGACTTGTTAAAAGCGCGTGCCCTTGATTCAGGTATTCGATTTATTCGTAAGGCCACGACTATTGATCCGACTGTCAAGTAGCGCATGGCTCACTATTAAAACCGTATTATGACAAATAAGTAGTCGTAGTTTGATGGACAAGATAGTTAAGGGAGCGCTGGCAGATTTAAACGTAGTGAATAACTCAACAGACCTTAACCTTGTTAATCTGTCTATCAAAAGAGCCTGAATACTATCTCTAGTAATCAGGCTTTTTTTTATTATTCAAATTTTCAATCAAAAGATGGCCATCAAGTTTGATCTTCATCAATATCTAGTTTTTTCATACGGTAGCGCAGAGAGCGAAAAGTGGTTCCTAGCAATTCAGCTGCTTGGGTTTTGTTCCAACCAGTCTGCTTAAGGGCAGTGATGATCAGTTGTTTTTCTTGCTCTTGTAAATAATGTTCTAACCCTTTGGGTGGCAGTTGACCATCTGACAGCTCTTGTAGATTGATGGTATCATCGACTGCAAATTGAGCAGTTTCAACGGTTGGCTCTTTTTCATCAATCGTGATTGGATTGGTTGATGCTTCTGAAACATTAGCGTGCGTAGATGATGAGCGCTGCATCATTGAAGGGTAATGATTGGTATTGGTACGATAGGGATGTAAATTGGTGGTGCTTTGGTTCGTATGCGCGCTCATTGCATCGCTGGCAGATTGACCACTGAGAGGATGTGTTGATTGAGAGCTGCTCTGATGGTTTAGGTTTTCTATACTAGGGTCAGCCGGTTGCGTCTGATGAATAGGCGTGACTTCGTTTTGGGGTTGCGGGTTTTCAAGCGGTTGCTCAATATCAGCAAGTCCCAACTGACTGACATCAATCTGAGAGGTCTCAGCAAGGGTCACTGCACGTTCAAGCAAGTTTCGAAGCTCACGCACATTGCCAGCAAAGTCATGACGTTGTAGACGCTCACATGCTTCATGCGTCAACGAGGGCGTTGCTTCAAGTTGCCACTCAGCAGCAATCATGGTCAAAAAATGCTCTGCCAAAACAGGTATGTCATCACGGCGTGCATTGAGAGTAGGCAGTTTTAGCTCAATGACATTGATGCGATAGTACAAGTCTTGTCGAAACGCAGCATCTTGTACCAGTTGATTCAAATCTTTGTGAGTGGCGGACAAGATACGAATGTCGACGGGTATTTCTTTGGTGTCACCAATGGCTCGAACGGTTTTTTCTTGGATAGCACGCAGTAGTTTGACTTGCATCGCCAATGGCAAATCTGCTACCTCATCTAAGAACAACGTACCACCATTGGCTTGCTGAAACAGTCCTTGTTTGTCAGTAACGGCGCCTGTAAAACTGCCCTTTTTGTGACCAAAAAACTCAGACTCTACCAGCTCAGAGGGTATCGCACCACAATTGACAGGTACAAAGCTACCATCTCGTCGCGGGCTCAGATCATGAATCAGTCTGGCAACGACTTCCTTACCCGTACCTGAAGCCCCCGATAAAAAAACAGGTGCCTGTGACCGTGCCAGCTTTAAGATAGTGTTTTTGAGTGGGTGCATCACAGCGGAGTTGCCAATCAGCCTAGTGTCTAACATTTTTTGTTCAGGAGAGCATTCGGGCGTGGCTTCCGCATTGTTGTCCTGATGCATGACTTTTAGCGCATTTTCGACTAACTGACGTAAGCGTGGTAGCTCAAGCGGTTTATTAACGAAGTCAAAAGCCCCAATTTTTAGGGCTTCTATGGCCAGATCCATACTACCATGGGCCGTAATGACAGCGATTGGTGTGTTAGAGCTACTGCTAACCTCTTTGACCAGTTCCAGACCTGAGCCATCAGGCAGATTTAGATCGGTCAGACAGAAATCATACTCATTGTCCTGCCAGTATGATCTTGCCTGTGACAAAGTATAGGCCACATCACTCTTGATGCCCATTTTGGTCAACGTGATTTGCATCAATCTGCACAGATCTACTTCATCGTCGACGACTAGCGCACGTGTTGTCATACATCATCTCATTATGTTCGATGGTTACAAAATATTGGTACTCAGGGTAGGGCCTGTCATCCATTTACTATAGCAGCACATAATAAAACCCCATCCTGAGTTTTTAAAAATAGCCATATATCAATTAAAAACTTACTCTGATATTTGAGCGTTGTCTTTAGGGTTGACGGCAGGTACCACTAAACGAAAGCAGGATTTTGGGTGTTCAGGGATATAGAGTAAGCGTGCTTGATTGGCTTCACAAAATGCCTGTGACAAATACAGCCCCAGCCCTGTACCCGCTTTGTCTGTGGTAAAAAACGGGTCAAATAAGTAGGGCAGGTCCGCCTCGCTTACACCATGACCATTATCCAATACATCGATTATAACATCGTTGTCTGCACAGTAAATGTCCATCTCTACGTAGGCATGAGGATGGGCATAGCTGCTGTAACGCAGTCCATTATTAATGAGATTTATTAATATCTGTTCTAGTTGATGCGTGTCAAATGATATGGTTGGCTGGGTCTTTACACGCAGAAAAATATCGTGACCTTGGAAATGATTGTCCAAAAACTCTGGTAGCCACTGCGCCAAAACAATGGACTGCTGAGTGGCGGTTTGCTGGCGCGACAGTTTCAAAATGTCTTCAATAATGCGGTTTACCCGTTTTGTCTGCGAGAATATCATCTCATAAAGCTCATGATTGCCAGCCAGGTCAACAGGCATGCTGCTTGCCAATAGACCATCATCTGTTGTGCTTTCTACATCGACTTGTACGATGTCTTCCATTAACAGCTGACTGGCTTGAGAGATGGCTGCTAGGGGGTTTCTAATTTCATGAGCGATACTGGCCGTTAACTGTCCCAAAGAGGCCAGTTTCAGTTGCTGGGCGCTGGCTTGTTCACGGCGTAAATCTTCTAGTAGGATTAACTTGCTATCGTCCTTTAGTGGAATAATCTGGACGCGTAATTTACCGAATATAGAAGCGTTGGCTATGGCAGGTACATCGTAGGTGAAGGTGCGCGACTGTCCTGTCGCAACAGACAAACAGGCTTTGAACAGCTGCGAATGTTGCTGGGTAAGCTGCTGTTCAAAGTGAGATAAAAGCGTGCTTTGTGCGTTGTCTAGAATCTCGTCTTCATTATTAGACGTACTACGAGTGGCTCGCAGTGGACTGAGTGAAATACTGAGTAATTGGTGAGCGGCCAGATTTGCTAAGACGATATGATGTCGATCAATGACAATGACCCCATTGACCATCTGAGTAATGACTTCTTGATTAATGACATTCAGTCGTTCAACCTCTTTAGCGTGGTTGGCCGCGACTTTTTCTAGCTGTACTAAGCGTTGTGAGATCGACCAGCTCAAGCCGCCAACGGCCAAAAAACTGGCTGACATTAATAAGGCATCACCCAAGTTGTTTAAGCTCATGCTATTGGCAATGGCATAAAAAAACTGCTGATAGATAACAAAGATGATCGCAAGCAAGGTAATGACAAGCGCTTGTGAGCTATGCAATAACATAAAGCTTGCGGCAACCACCACCATATATAGCATAGTCAGCTGTAAATCGGGTGCACCTGCTGTATAGAGTAACAAGCTTAATATAATGACGTCTAAGACCAGTCCAACTGCTAGCTGCCGCCGCATCTGAGTTCTAACCACATAGAACAAACCGAGCAAAATCAAGCTTAAAAGTACATAAAAGCTCAGCGTCGTCTGCTGCAAAAAACTCGGCAAAGATGCGCTACTATCAGCACGTGCTGCAATGTATAGCATGAGCATCGAAAACAGGCTAACGACGAATCGATAACTGCTATAGATGATACCTAGCTTGCGTAATTGCGGCAGCGATAGAGTGTCATCATGATGTGCATAACGAATAATGGCAGAGACAAGGCTGCTAGCAGGCTTCATAGATTGACCATAATAATAGGGTGATGACCAAGCTGATTTATGGCTGAATCAAGCCATGACGAATGGCCAGATGCGTTAGTTTGACATCACTATCAACCCCGACTTTTTCGTAGATACGGTAGCGATAAGTGTTGATGGTTTTCACACTAACGAAAAGTTGATCGGCGATTTGTTGAGGGCTTTGACAGTTGACAACCATCATGGCCACTTGTTTTTCTCTATCGCTCAATAAGTCAAAAGGAGAGTTAGCATTATCAGAGAGTAAGACATCGGCCAGCTGTTCGGCGACATCTTGACTAAAATATCGACCTCCTTGATAAATCTTGTTAACCGCGCGTATCATCTCATCGAGCGGCGTCCCCTTAGTGATATAACCATTCACCCCTGCCTTAATCAGCATGGAAGGATAAGGCTGTGCGGACATGCTACTAACGGCCAAGATCTTAATACCCATATCAAGTTGAATCAAACGCTTAGTGGCTTCAAGCCCGCCAATATTAGGCATGTTGACGTCCAGTAATACCACATCAGGACGCAGTTGTTTGGCCATCTTGATCGCCATATCGCCACTATCAGCCTCGCCAACTACCTCGATATCAGCACTGTCTGACAGCATACGGCTGATGCCCATTCGCACCAAATCATGATCGTCAACCACCAATACTTTAATCATAACCATACTCTTTATTATTGTTTGTCAGAATGAATGTTTTATAACTGTTAAATGAAATATAAAAGATGTTTAAGCTATCGTAAAACTAAGTATTAATGGTCAGTATATCTGCATACATCGCTTGCAAACTATCCATATTCATTGCGAAACAGAGTCAGTAATACACTTACAATTACGTGCGACCAATGTTCATAACATAACAACAAGCATACTGTTCAACGTTAATTTATATTGCTACGATGTAAATCAATGTTTCTATAACATCAAGTGGTTGTAGCAAAGTTTGAACGACACTAAAAAAAACCGTTAAATCAGTTTGATAGATTAAACTTAAATGTAAACCATGATACACTAAAAATACAAAAACTCTATGTGAGTACTTACAAACACACCTATAAACGCTACGTACGTTCTTGGCGTCAGTCACTGTAACTGGCGTAATAGCGACAGCAGGAGACATTATGAAGCAACTACCATTAACCAAACAGCAATTAATCGCTGCTATGATTTCATTGAGTTTGGGCAGTGTTGCACAAGCGGCACTTACTATTAATGGTAGCGCTGATACAGGCTCTAGTGCCCGTATGAGTTGGGGCGGTGCTGATAGCTTATCTGAAGCTCGCAACATCATGTATACGTCCAGCGGCTCTGCTATAAAGAAAGTCGATAATGGCTTTGGTACGACCAATATCACAAATACGACCAGCTTTGGTAGCAGTAACAATAGCAACAGTAATCGCTATAACACGACCTATCGTGGTGCTTTTGGTAGCAGCGATATGATTCCTATCAGCACGGACTCTCGTAGTGTCGCTGTGATTGATGCGGAAACTGGTGAATCGATCTATGAAAAAGACGCTGATATCGCACGTCCCATGGCCAGTATCACCAAAGTAATGACCGCCATGGTCGTGCTTGATGCCGGTCTTGATATGCGCGAAGAGATTACTTTGGATCCAGAAGATTTTGTCGGTCCTAAGCGTGCCAGCTCTAACCTAAAATCTGGTGATCGCATGAACCGCGCTGAAATTTTATTGATGGCGTTAATGAAGTCTGAAAATCCAGCTGCAAAGAGCCTAGCGCGTAACTATCCAGGTGGTTATGATGCCTTTATGCGTGCCATGAACCGCAAAGCACGAGACTTGGGTATGAATACGGCATTTTTTGGTGATCCAACAGGCTTAGATAAGCGCAACGTTGCCTCATCAAATGACTTGGTAAAAATGGTACGTGCAGCCGGTAACTATGATGTGATTCGTCGTTTTTCGACGACCAAGAGCTATGACTTCTTTGTCTCAAACTACTCAAGTGGTAACCGTACTTACAAAGCCAACAATACCAGCTCGTTGGTTCGTGATGGCAGTTACCCAATTGGTATCTCAAAGACTGGTTTTATCAATGAAGCAGGACGTTGCGTGGTGATGGAGACCCGTGTGAATAACCGTCCAGCAATTATTGTGATTTTAGGCGCAAACAGCTCAGCGACACGATGGGGCGATGCCAAAAATATTCTAAACAGTTTGGCCACCCGCCGTACGGTATAAGTTTGATGCTTTAAATATCTTGCTATTTCGAATATATGAGAAGCCGTTATATTATATAACGGCTTTTTTATTATCAAATAGCGCCGTAAAACCACGTCACTTCTAGGGCGTGGATATCAGGCGTCAGTAGTTGTCGCATAGCTGTTAATGGCTATTGATTTTGATATAACACACAACCATACTTAACTCATGAAAACACTCAAACTACGCATCAAAGACAAACACGCCAATCAGCTAAATATATTGGCTGGTGCGGTTAATTTTGTCTGGAATTACGTCAATGAGTTGAGTTTCAAACACCTTAAGCGCACATCTCATTTCTTTTCAGCTTATGATCTAGCTGCTTATACCAAAGGCGCAGGTGAATACCTGAACCTGCACAGCCAAACCTTGCAAGCTATAACTNCCTGCACAGCCAAACCTTGCAAGCTATAACTGAAACCCACGCTAAGTCTCGTAAACAGTTTAAAAAAGCCAAACTCAATTGGCGCACCAATAACCCAAAAGCCAAACGCAAGTCACTTGGTTGGATTCCTTTTAAAAAGACGGCTATCAAACACTTGGCAACCCGTCAATCAGGTAAGAAAAGCTTGAAAACCACCCTGCAATTCAGCTTAGCTAAAGGTCAAAAGCTGATTATTGATTTGTGGGACAGCTACAACCTCTCGCTCTACAGCATCAATACGTGTGAATTAGTGCAAGATTCTCGCGGCAACTGGTACGCCTGCATCACTGTTAAAGAGTTTCCAAAAACCGCTTGTGGTGGTACTGGTCAAGTTGGTATTGATTTAGGCTGTAAAGATTCAGCAGTCACCAGTGATGGTGATGTTTTGACCACTAAGCTGACTCATAAGTACGCTGAAAAACTAGCAATCGCCCAACGCGCTAAGCATAAAAAGCGAGTAAAGGCGATCCACGCCAAGATTAAAAACACCCGCCAAGACCTGATTCATAAATTTACCAATACATTAGTTAAAGCCAATAACTTAATCGTTGTTGGAAAGATAAAATCAAAATCATTCACTTCAACAAATCTAGCCAAATCCGTCTATGACGCTGGTTGGTTTGAAATTAAGCGGCAACTGGATTACAAATGCGCGAACGCAGGTTGCCACTATATTGAAGTAAATGAAGCGTACACAACCCAAACCTGCTCGTGTTGCGGTTCTCGCCAAGACAGTCCGAAAGGTAGATCAGCGCTTGGTGTAAGAGTATGGTTTTGCAGTTCTTGTCAAACTGTCCATCAACGCGACGTTAATGGAGCCAAAAATATACTCGCGGTCGGGCTTGACCGTCTTTAGTAGGAATCCCCTTCATTTTTAGGGAGGGGAGGAAGTCAATGTGTTGAACTTAATAAATCAGGACATACATTATGACTCAGTCACCAATCGCACTTACTGCACCGAAGCTCTATCTGCTAACCAACGATGACGATTTTGCTATTTTGTATCAAAAACTGGATAGGGCGCTAGCAACCGGACTGGTTGCCCTCTTGCAAATTCGGCGTAAAAAAACGCTTGCTCTACCAAATGGCGCATCGAAGATTTTTGAGGAAGCAGAGGAAATTACCAAATTGGCCAAAATGTATAATGTGCCAGTAGTCATCAATGATGATATCGAGCTTGCGGCAAAGCTTGGCGTTGGTGTGCATTTAGGTCAGACGGACGGACAGATAAATGATGCGTTGCAAGTGCTTGCGCCGCATCAAATCATTGGTCGTACTTGTCATGAGGATGTTGAGCTAATAAGAGCCGCAAAAAACGATGGTGCAAGCTATGCTGCGATGGGCGCTATATTTGCCTCTACCACCAAACCAAATGCCGATACGATCTCGCGCCAGCAGCTCATCGAAGGATGTCAACAAGGCATACCAATATGTGTGATAGGAGGATTAACGGCAGAAAACGTCGTGGAGCTGGCAGACTTACCAATTGCGCTGATAGCCGTCGTGGGAGATATTATGGATTTGCCAGTTGAGAAAATAGCTCAGCGCTGTAATGAATGGCAGCAGGCGTTGTCCAAATGGAATACGCCTGCTTAAGACGTGCTTTTAAAGGAGGATGACGCTTTATTCGGCATGTTCCATACATAAGGTAGCATAGGGCAATGCTTCTAGGCGTTGCTCTTCGATTTGCTTGCCGCATACTTCACATTCACCGTAAGTACCACTTTCAAGACGACTCAAAGCATTTTCGACATAAATTAGACTCTGGCGTGCCTCGGCCATTAAGTTTTTGCGCATGTCATTTTGACGATAAGATATGGCTTGATCTTCCCAGTGCTTATTGAGATCATCTTGTGGGTTTTGGATATGATCTTCAATTTTGTCAATACGTGACTCATATTCATCTTTGAGTGTTAATAGGTTTTGCTTAGCAGTGTCTAAATTAATACTCATTGTGTTCTCCTAAAGGATTATTTTTATTGTCAACGCCTCTATCATAAAGAGCCTGACTGCTGAGTACCACCACGAAATGTTACTGTTTATTGAATCATCCCAACGCTTTTAACTATAATCGTTTCATTGAAATCAGGGTCTAGAAATATCGGCTCAATACAGTATTCTTGCTAAAATTTTGGCAGGTTGCTCATGAGCCTGTGATAGAAAGCTGATAGAATACACCGCCGCTGATTTCTAGTTACTTATTTGATCCAGTAACGTGCGTGGATCATTAGTATGAGAGCTCAGTGATAAAAATAGTAAAAATGAAGCGTAATAAGCCCAATTGTCAAAATACATATGGTAGATGATCGTTAGGTCATATCAATCATAATAGCAATCGTCAATTAACAGATATAGTGATGCATAGGAGCAGGTAATGAATTTTTTGCGTATGAGTGAGCTGAGCTTAACCGATAAAGTGGTATTAATTAGAGAAGACTTAAACGTACCTATCAAAAACGGCAAGGTCACGAGTGATGCTCGCCTACAAGCCAGCCTACCTACGATCAAAATGGCACTGGAAAAAGGTGCTGCTGTCATTGTTTGCTCACATCTAGGACGTCCAACAGAAGGTAATCCTGAAGCCATATACTCATTGGCACCAGTCGCTGATTATTTGACGGACAAATTAGGCTCGCAATTGTCAACACCCGTACGTCTTAATACTGACTATCTGACGCAAGGTGCCGCTGTAAAATCTGGTGAAGTAGTATTGCTAGAAAACGTACGCTTTAATGACGGTGAAAAGAAAAACGATGCGACTTTAGCGAAAAAATATGCTGATTTGTGCGATGTTTTTGTGATGGATGCTTTTGGAACGGCTCACCGTGCGCAGGCTTCGACAGAAGGTGTCACCCAAGCAATGCGTCAAGCAGATAAGACGGTTTGTGCAGGCCCATTATTGGCCGCTGAGCTTGATGCTTTAAGCCTCGCACTTGAAACACCCGCACAGCCAATGATTGCCATCGTTGGTGGATCGAAAGTGTCTACCAAGTTAGAAGTGTTACATAGCTTGGCTGAAGTCTGCACGCAGATTATCGTTGGTGGCGGTATTGCCAATACTTTCTTAGCAGCGCAAGGGCATAGCGTTGGCGCTTCACTATACGAAGCAGATTTGCTCGATACGGCGCGTGACATCATGACCAAGACGGAGATCTTATTGCCTGAGTATGTCGTCGTTGCTGATAAGAGTGATATTGATTTTGCTGACTTTACGGGTTCTTTGCAAAAGGCGGCGGCAACGATCAAGTCTGTTGATGCGATTGGTGACAATGACATGATATTGGATATTGCACCAGAGAGTGCAACACAGCTTGCCGATGCGATTATCAATGCAAAAACCATCTTATGGAATGGTCCAGTGGGTGTTTTTGAGGTCGATGCTTTTGGTCAAGGTACACAAATACTAGCAACTGCAGTAAGAGACAGCGACGGATTCTCAATCGCAGGTGGCGGTGATACGTTGGCGGCTATTGATAAATATCAAGTTGCGGATGGCGTCAGTTATATGTCAACGGGTGGCGGTGCATTTTTAGAATTCGTTGAAGGTAAAGTACTTCCTGCAGTGGCAGCTCTGCAAACCAATGCCTAAACATCTAACAATATTCAGGATTTTGGTAACATTAGACGTACAACTAACCTTTGGTATCTCAGGTAGTCTGTGGAAGTAATGTTTTGACTGTCATTTTGCTGAATTTATTTGGTGAGCAAAAAGTGGTGGTCATTGATTATTAAGCGTTAATTATTTGTTTATATACTGAAAATTATTATTGCATGTCCTATTCGCACTCTATAAAATAGCGCGACCATGTATTTTGACATGCATTCTTTACGAGAGGTTTATTATGTTAAAACGTCATTTATTACTTGCTAGTGTACTTGCTGGTACTTTTGCAATCACTGCATGTAGCCAACAAACAGAAGAAAACACTGAAGCTGCTGTTGAGTCTGCGGGCGACGATGCCGCTGCTAACGCTGATGCTGCTGCTGCTGAAACAGACGCCGCTGCTGCTGAAGCTGAAGCTGCTGCTCAAGACGCTGGTGCTGAAATCGCTGAAGGCGCTGACACTGCTGGTGCTGCTGCAACAGACGCTCTAGCAAACACTGGTGATACTATTGCTGAAGGCACTAACACTGCCGTTGAAGGCACTGCTTCAGCCGTTGCTGACGGTGCTGCTGCTGTTGCTGATGGCGCAAATGATGTTGCAGTTGATGCAGAGCAACAGTATTAAGCTATACAATGACTAAGCACTATAATGGCTGATTTATTGGGGCGCTATCGATAGCGTACCTTTACGAGTAGTCATTGTTAGTGCTTTATAAGCCTCAAAATACTAAAAAAGCCTTGGTGATTACCAAGGCTTTTTGCGTTATATGTTTTGGTAAAACCAATTAGATAGTCTGTTCGATAAAGACTAATATATAGACTAAATTTGAGCGATAAGACTGTATAGACTGACAAATAGTCAGGCAACTGCTACGAAGAGCACGTAATATTTGCTATAATTGGCGCATAATAATCACAACCAAATCAATTCAGCCATCACGAACCTATATACCATCAGTGTGGCTGGGTAGATGTTGACGTGATTATTATCATGTATGCCTTTTAAGCATTTTTTAAATACCATTCAAAATCCAATCAGAGAGCGTTTTATGGCCTTAATATCATTACGTCAACTTCTAGATCATGCTGCTGAACACAGCTACGGTGTTCCTGCTTATAACGTCAATAACTTAGAGCAAATGCGTGCAATCATGATGGCGGCGGATGCTTGTGACTCACCTGTTATCGTTCAAGCCAGTGCAGGAGCGCGTAGTTATGCAGGGTCAGCATTTTTGCGTCACTTGATTATTGCTGCTATCGAAGAATGGCCACATATCCCAGTGGTGATGCATCAAGATCATGGTATGTCAGCCGCTATTTGCCAACGCTCAATCCAGCTCGGTTTTTCATCAGTGATGATGGATGGCTCACTTGGTGAAGATGGCAAAACACCAATGGATTATGATTACAATGCAAATGTCACTCGCGAAGTGGTCAAGATGGCTCATGCGTGCGGCGTGTCTGTCGAAGGTGAGATTGGCTGTTTGGGTAGTCTTGAGACAGGCATGGCAGGCGAAGAAGATGGCTCTGGCGCTGAAGGCGTACTAGACCACGAGCAACTATTGACCAGCGCTGATGAAGCTGAGCAGTTTGTAAAAGACACCAATGTCGATGCACTTGCGATTGCGATTGGTACCAGTCATGGTGCTTATAAGTTTACGCGTCCACCGACAGGCGATATTTTGTCTATTGAGCGTGTAAAAGAGATCCATGCACGCATTCCTAACACCCATTTGGTGATGCATGGTTCGTCATCAGTACCGCAAGAGTGGCTAAAAGTCATTAATGAAAATGGCGGCAATATCGGCGAGACCTATGGTGTGCCAGTTGAGCAGATTGTAGAAGCAATCAAGCACGGTGTTCGTAAAGTCAATATCGATACAGATTTACGTCTAGCATCGACAGGCGCTATTCGTAAGTTTCTTGCAGAAAATCCGAGCGAATTTGACCCACGTAAATACTTTAAAGCCTCTATGGTCGCGATGTCAGATATTTGTACCAATCGTTTTGAAGCATTCGGTTCGGCAGGTCAGGCGCACAAAATTCGCCCAATTAGCCTAGAAGGCATGGTGAACTTTTACTAGCTCGCCGCTAATTTAAGCGATATTGATAGTGAAGCTATGCTGATATGGTTCAGTTATATGTCGTGTAATGGTAGCGAGTGTCATTTTTATAATAATCCCTATAAGAGGTAGCAAGCGATGATTGGATTGATTACTGGGCAGGTGCAGTACTTGATGGCACCGATGGCCTGTATCATGACCACCTCTGGCGTAGGGTATGATATCGAGCTACCATTGCCGTCATTTTGCCAACTACAGCTGAACGAGCAGGCAAGTATCTGGACGCACTTTCATGTGCGTGAAGATGCACAATTGCTCTATGGTTTTATCGACCGTAAAGAGCGCGATGTCTTTCGCCAATTGATCAAGATCAATGGTGTTGGGGCAAAAATGGCATTGGCCATGCTGTCTGCAATGTCAGCGGCTGAGCTAAAAATGCACGTCGAGCAAGACTCAGAAACGGCATTGACTCGCATACCAGGTATCGGCAAAAAAACAGCGCAGCGTTTGCTGATTGAGCTAAAAGATAAGCTAAAAAACATCGAGGTTGATAATAGCTCGCTTGAGCTGACGCCTCAGATGGTAACGGTTTCTCATGAAGGCAGTATCATTGCTGAAGTAGAGGGCGCGCTTATCAGTCTGGGCTACAAAGAAAAAGAAGCGCAGCTAGCGATTAAAGCGGCCAAGAGTAATGGCGATACTTTCGCTGATACTCAAGGCTTATTAAAAGCCACGTTACAGCAGTTATCAACGTTTAAGTAGTTTTGGCTAATGTTGCTATCAATGATTGCATTAATACATATCGAATAAATAAGCGACATTAAGTGTCGCTTATTTTCGTTTTAGCACCTGCTTGATGAGGTTTTGCATGACTTATGCGCAGCGTTTGGTTATGCTATTTGTTACCTAAACTTTTAATATAATGATAAATTCTATGATGCAAGATCGCTTAATTAACCCGCTAGAAGGCGCAAGCGATGCGCCTGATGCCAATATTCGTCCAGCATTGTTGGCTGAATATATTGGTCAGCCGGTCGTACGTGAGCAGATGGAGGTGTTTATTGGGGCTGCTAGAGGCCGAAATGAACCGCTGGATCACACGCTGATATTCGGTCCACCAGGACTGGGGAAAACCACACTGGCGAATATAATTGCTCGTGAAATGGGTGGCAATCTGCGCTCGACCTCAGGGCCTGTGCTTGAGCGTCCAGGTGATCTGGCAGCCATGCTGACGAACTTAGAAGAGGGCGATGTACTTTTTATCGATGAAATTCATCGTTTGAGCTCAGTTATTGAAGAGATTCTTTATCCAGCGATGGAAGATTTCCAACTGGATATCATGATTGGTGAAGGTCCTTCTGCGCGTTCTATCAAGCTTGATTTACCGCCATTTACTTTGGTGGCAGCAACGACCAGAGCAGGGCTATTGACCTCACCCTTACGTGATCGCTTCGGTATCGTGCAGCGCCTTGAGTTTTATAATATTGCTGATCTGACGACGATTGTCAGTCGGGCAGCACGCTTGATGCGCGTGCCCATGAGTGAAGATGGTGCGATTGAGATTGCCCGCCGTGCACGTGGTACACCAAGGATTGCCAACCGTTTATTGCGCCGTGTGCGTGACTATGCTGAAGTGAGAGGCGACGGTAGCATCAATGGTGCGATTGCAGGTAGTGCACTAGATATGTTAGCAGTGGATAGACGAGGGCTTGATCACTTAGACAGACGTTATATCGAGATATTACAAGAGCGCTTCGATGGTGGTCCTGCTGGTGTTGAAGCAGTGGCAGCGGCAATGGCTGAGGATCGAGGCACGCTTGAAGATGTGATCGAGCCGTATCTGATTCAGCAAGGCTATGTACTGCGTACTGCTCGCGGTCGCGTATTGACCCAAATGGCGATTGATCAGATGTTATAGTATTCAGTATTCAGTATTCAGTATTCAGTATTCAGTATTCAGTCAAAAAGAAGCCCCTGCTTTTAATCAAAAGCAGGGGCTTCTTTTTGACTCTATAGCTTTAATTTTATTTTCGGATACTGGTTGCTATCGTATGATAAGGAAGCCGTTAAAGCTTCAATTGTGAACGACCATAAAAATGCGCTCAAGCATGTTGATAAGCCTTTAATACAGGCGACTGCTAGGCGTTTAAGCTAACACCTTTAAGCCAAAATTCGCCAAACCACTACCAAGATAGCCAATATATAAAAGATAGGTGATAGCCAACCGACGACTTGCGTCGCGATAGCGATGAAGATGGCAAATCCTGCTAATGCTAGCCAATCGCGACGACGGTCATTTAGCATATCGGCGCGTATTTGCTGTATTTCGCGAAGTTGACTGTCCTGACGTGACCCTTGTGAAGCAAGGCTTTGTAGCCCTTGGTCCAGTAGCTTGGGGATATCAGTGGTAGACAATAGCATTTCAGGCAATTGCTGGCGTAGCTGCTGAAGATTACGCATAGGATCAAGCTGCTCTTTGATCCAGCTACTCAAAATCGGTTTGGCCAGTGACCAGATATCCAGATCAGGATATAAATCGCGGCCGAGTCCTTCAACATGGACCAAAGTTTTGAGCAAAAGCATTAGCTGTGGCGGGATACTCATATGATGCCTGCGAGCAATGTCCAAAATTTGCATGAGCACGCCTGCAAAATCAATGTCATTAATTGATTTTTGTAGCATAGGGCCAACGGTGCGTTTCATATCACGCATCAGAGCATGCTTATCGGCATTGGGTGGTATCCAGCCTGCACGGCTCACGATATCGACCACTGCAGTAAAGTTATTATTCATTACTGCCAGCAGCATCCGCGCCACGATGAGCTGATCGTCTTTTGATAGTGTGCCCATGATGGCACAATCAAGTCCGATATAGCGTGGTTCATGACCCAAATCAACCGCTGCCATACCTGCATGCAATGTTTGCACAGGTGGTGTCTCTACGAACACGTTACCCGGATGCATGTCAGCATGAAAGAAATTATCACGAAAGACTTGGGTGAAAAATATCGTTAAGCCTTTTTTTGCGAGTGCTGCACGGTCATAACCTAACTGATCGAACATCTCAACTTGCGAGATAGGCACACCTTGGATACGCTCCATCACCATCACATTTTTGGCCGCATCATAGACTTCAGGCACATACATCAATGCCGAACCTAAGAAATTATTGCGCATCTGCGTCGTGTTGTCAGCTTCGAGCGTCAAATCTAGCTCATTAAGCATGACTTGGCGATAGTCTTCGACAATATCGATAATATGCACAGCACGCGCCGCTTCAATACGCGCGGATGCCCAGCTTGCCAATTCTCGTAGCAGCTCAAAATCAGAAACAATCACAGTACGGATATCAGGACGAACCACTTTTACAACCACTTCACGTCCATCATGCAAGGCTGCGGTATGTACCTGTGCAATAGACGCAGCTGCTAGTGGCTTGATATCGAATCGAGCAAACAATGTGTCGATAGACTGACCGAGACCATATTTAGGGTGCTGGATTTGAGCAACAGCGATATCAGCGTCAAAAGGCTTAACTTTGTCTTGTAATTGAACCAACTGAGCAATAATCTCAGGCGGTACCAAATCGCGACGCGTTGAGAGGAGTTGGCCTAATTTTAGAAACAGCGTGCCCATATCCTCAAGTGCGTACTTGATGGCATTTGGTTGGTGCTTCTTACCCCATGCTGCAGGATGCGACCGAATCAAGCGCGCTAAAGGTTGTAGCTGCGGTGCTTCTTCGACAGAAAAATGGGTATCAATACGATACGTCGCGGCAATACGCCAAAGTTCAAGTAGACGGGCACGGTGGGATAGTAGCATGAGGTTAGGTACTCTGGACAAAAACGAAAATAGGGTAGACACTGTTTTTAACGATAGACAACACTATCAGTAATAGCGTTTGCCTACGATTAATCAAATACGCTACTAATAAAGCAGATTACTGATGAAACGCGTTGTTGAGAAAACGTGCTTGCTCTTCTTTGATAGCAGCAAGCTTGGCTTCTTCACGTTCGACATCAGCACGCAATTTTAGGAGTTGCTGTTTGAGGTCATTTACTTCAGCGACTTCAGTAGGATCAGGTGTACTGTTACCTGCCACATCATTGGCCCAGTCACTGACATCGTCAAAAGCACGTTTGGCACTATGACGCCAACTGCCTTTGAGATGAGAGATGAGCAGATGCAACTGGCTGGCCATTGGCTTGCCAATAAAAGGCTCAAGTTGGCCTGCCACATCAGGGTCAAAGCCTGACACCAGCTGTTTTAGCTGCATCAGTACTTTGTAATCACCCTCAATTGGCAAGTTACCTTCCGCGCCGCGCATCAGGTTGAGCAGTTGAGCGGGATTGTCTACGGTGATGGTACAGTCCGGACGGCTATGACCCAAACGGGCGCGCTCCATACTGGCTTTTTGGCGTTCATTCATCTGGCCACTTGGCTCAAACACGCTCTCCGTTGTAACGGGTTCAAAGCGTAAACGCTCGTGAGTGAATAGTACATCTAAATGAATATCAGGCAATCCCATATTGAGACGCAACACTTTACCTGCCAGCGGTGCGAGGCCCACTTTGGTAATCTCATCACTAGCAATGGCAATGTTAATCAGCTTTTCGGCACTAGCCAATAGTAAGACAGTCAGCATAAAGCTCTCGCATCGTAAAATGAGCGCCTCTGCATTAGCAGCATCAGCGCATGGGTTATGAGGTATTAAGGTTAGGTCTAATATGGCCTTGCTAATGATGCATTATGCTTTAAAGCCACGATGTACAGCGACGATGCCAGCAGTTAAATTATGATAATCACAGTTCTCAAAACCTGCTTGTTGCATCATTTGTTTGAGCGTCTGT
Source organism: Psychrobacter sp. SWN149 (assembly GCF_015864565.1). Taxonomy (NCBI): domain Bacteria; kingdom Pseudomonadati; phylum Pseudomonadota; class Gammaproteobacteria; order Moraxellales; family Moraxellaceae; genus Psychrobacter; species Psychrobacter sp. SWN149. Next base: position 237,032 of record NZ_JADYWX010000005.1, on the reverse strand, counting down.
TGATCAGGATGCATACGAATTGACTCTGCCAAGTATTGATAACTTTCAGAATCATTGGCAATCAATTTGCCCATCACTGGCAATGCGGTAAACGAATACAAGTCATAGGCTTTAGATAGTGGCTCAAATATTGGCTTTGAGAATTCTAAAATCAATAGACGACCACCTGGCTTTAGGACGCGGTACATGGATTTGAGCGCCGCATCTTTGTCCGTGACATTACGCAGACCAAAGCTAATGGTGACCAAATCAAAGCTGTTATCATCAAATGGTGCCAATGTTTCAGCATTCGCCAACACAAAATCGACGTTGTTGCAGCCTGCATTGATCAGGCGCTCACGGCCCACTTCTAGCATGGCTGCATTGATATCGGATAATACTACATGACCATTTCTACCGACTTCGCGGCTAAACACTTTGGCCAAATCACCTGTACCACCAGCGATATCGAGTACATGCTGTCCAGCACGCACGCCTGACAGGCTAATGGCATAGCGTTTCCACAGACGATGAATACCAAATGACATCAAGTCGTTCATGATGTCGTATTTCTTAGCAACAGAGGTAAAGACATCGGCCACGCGGGCTTGTTTTTCGGCTTTATTAACTGTTTTATAGCCAAAATGCGTTTCTTCGGCACCGTCAGTTTCTAGCGTATGCGGATTATTGATGTCATCACGCTGGTTAAATAGCGCTTGTTTGATGCTTTGCGCAGCACTATTAGTAGAAGTATTGTTTTCACTGCTGTTTGGCATAGTGGTCTGTTGGCCTTGCGGCGTTCCGGTTGGTAGGTCTTGAACTTTGGTAAAGTCGTTGTTGCTAGTAGATTGACCATCATCTGTATGAGATGCCGCTGTCTGAGCACGTAATATTTGCGCGCTGATTTGCTGATTGTGGGCGATACTGTCTTTGACCAGCTTGTCTTGCAGATGGCCATTGGTCGTCACTGAATGTTCAGAGTTAGCAGTGTTGTTACTTGAAGTGTCGGTCATTGCATAGTCCTAGAATTTGTTTTTTATGATTGTCTGTATCAGGTGGTGTGCAAGCTGTTTTATCAGCCGAGCAAACCATAGTATAAGGTATTGACCCTATGATACATCAAACACTACTGGCTTACTGCCATTATCCGTATCATGAACTTGGTCAATAATCATCAGCTCACGCTCACAAAACGGTTCGATGAAATCGCTGACACTTTTGAGCGGCTTCATGGCCTTAAAGCCTGCATCCATAAAATCATAAAGTGGCTGATAGCCATGACGGTAGGCCGTGCTCTTCGCTAATGCAAAGGCTTTTTTGAGCATAAACGAATTTAAGTGTTTGTCCGTGCGATAACAGACATCCTTTAGATTGGCAATTTGTACTCGGCGCTCTTTTTCTTCATTGACCGCACGGTAGGCAGCTAGCATGTTGTCTTCATCTACTGGCAAGTTTTGGTCAAGTAGCCACTGCGCCAAATGCAGATCCAACTCAATCGCATAAATCGCTGCTTGTATACCCATGCTTCCCGCCTCTAACGCAGACTCTTTGGCAAGACGTTCTAGCTTTTTGGCTTTTGGGAGAATACGTGCCAATTGCTCGGCCAACAGTTTGAACTCTTCACCACCATATAATTGTGTGAGAAAATATTCTGCCATCAGCTGATTTTTTGGTTGTTCAAATAAGGCACGATGCGTTTTTTTAAGTCGTGCTTGTTGCCATGATTGTACGTCTTTGAGCTTGGTGTTTAGCTCGTCATCTTGATGATGTGGCAAGGCCCAAAAACGAGTCAAATGCTGTTGTAAATCAGCTAAAGCAGTCATGGCAGTAAATCCTATAGAAGTAGATAATTTTTTGAATTGAAGGTTAATTGGCTAAAGTCACTTGATGTACTGGACAGTGTAATAGATTTTTGATTATCTATCCTAATAAGTGTGCAAAATGGTGTTCACCATAAAAGAAAATAAATAAGAATACAAATGCCAAACTGTTACATAGCACTATTATTTACTCGATTGGCTCAGTGCTATGATTAAACGATAGCCAAACAGCTCCATAACCGCTGTTAACTCAACAACAATTACTATGGTGAGTGCAATTATGTCTCAAAAAAATGATACTACTGAACCAAAGGTACCACAAGGGGTGAGTGCACAATTTAGTGAGCAAGTCGTTGAGCGGCGTTTAGTGCCCAATCCGCTCAGTCAGTTTTCGATGGATGAGAACGCCCTAAGACTGGCACTGGTCACCGCACAGTATGCCCTTCGAGCCACTCGCCAACAAACCCCAACAGCCACGCCAAAGACACTAAACAAGCCAACAGGGCTTCTCGTGCTCGTCAATGGTATGGAGCAGGCGGGTAAGGGTATGGCGGTTAAGCAGCTGAGGGAATGGGTCGATCCGAGACTGCTTAAAGTTGAGGCAACCATTGGCCATTCACCGCTAAGTTATCAGCCTATTTGGCAAACCCATACCAGTGAGTTGCCGCGTCACGGTGAGGTAATGGTGTACTTTGGCAATTGGTATGCGGACTTGCTATACAATGTCATGCGACTAGCAACGTCGGATAATAAAAAAGCCAAGAATCAGCCAAAAAATAACAAACAGGTTGATGCGTCCGCATTGCCTAGTGTCAAATGGCAGGACTATCTGCATCAGCAATTAAATGAGCTAAAAGCGTTTGAGAAAGACCTTGCAGCCAATCAAACAAAACTACTGAAATGCTGGTTCCATGTCGATATAGAGATGTTGTGCCGCCGTCTAAAGGACACTGAAGCAGACCCACAGTTTTTGTATCAAATTGACTGGAACAACAAGCAAGTGATTGAAACCTTTAACGAAGTGGCTGCAACACTGCTACAGACGCAGGATGATTGGGTTATCATTGATGGCGACGATAAGTCAACGGCAGCGGATAACTTTTGTCACGAGGTTTTATATGCAATGCAAACAGCATTGGCAAGCAGTGAAATAGCAGCTCATGACACTACAAAAAATCATGCTAAGTCTAAAAATAAGAACAAGCGTAAGGGTAAGTTCAAAGCTGAAAAGTCTGAATCACAATCACAACAAGACATGTTTGAGCCTGTACCGATACCTAAGCAACTAACCTCTATTGATGACGCTAAAATAAGTAAGTCCGACTATCGCAAAGCGCTAGCAGAGAAACAAGCGCACCTCGCTGAGCTGTTACGTGCACGTGACGGCCATCATGTGGTCTTTGCTTTTGAGGGCATGGATGCCGCTGGCAAAGGTGGCGCAATCAAAAGGTTGGTGGCGCCGCTCGATCCACGCGAGTATCAGATTTACAATATTGGTGCCCCCATGTTATATGAGACGCAGCATCCTTATCTATGGCGCTTTTGGACAAAGTTGCCTGATGAGCAAACGAATCATATCAGCCGTATCGCTATTTTTGATCGTACGTGGTATGGGCGAGTGCTGGTTGAGCGTGTTGAAGGGTTTGCAACTGATGATGAATGGCAACGCGCTTATGCTGAGATCAATCGTTTTGAAGCAGACTTGGCTGATGCAGGGACAATCGTCATAAAATACTGGCTGGCTATTGATAAAAAAGAACAACTCAAACGCTTCAAATCTCGGCAAGCAACACCGCACAAACAATTTAAACTGACGGATGATGATTGGCGTAACCGTGACAAATGGTCGGACTATGTGCAATCTGCCGCTGACATGCTCGCACGTACAGACACAAAGACAGCACCATGGTGTATAATCGCGACCAACGAAAAATATCAAGCACGTTTGGATGTTTTGGATCATGCTATTGAGCAGCTATCGTTATTGTCCAAAGACAAATAGTATCCTGATTGATGGTTCAGCGTTATTGACCGTTTATACGCTTCGATAGCTAAGAATGTTGAGGTTTTTTTGGTAAAATACTGATTGTTCGGTCTATCGTTGATTCAGTTTAAAAGAGCGTCAAGGCAACCGAGTACAGATGTATAGGTGATACTTCAAGCGCGGCTCACGCGGTCACTCTTTTATAGAGTATTACTATACTGTCTAAAACGATTTGATCTGCCCCATGAAACGAATAAGATAAGCAACATAAACGTGCGGTTACAAATTTTGTAATATCATCATGCATTGTGTGCTTATATTTAATATAATAGGCGCATTATGGTCTTTATGACGCAACCGATTATCCTAACAGATAGCGGTTATTTTGTTTGATGCAGAAGTATATAAAAATATTGCTGCGTAGACCAATAGAGTAATATTAGCAACCTGAAATAATCGTAACACCATAAAGTTGTGAAGCCGCAAGATGCTGTAATCAGATGATTTGGCAATATGACTTGCGGCTTTGTGATATGTGAAATGACGTATTTTAGTAAAGAGCATATATCGACAGCTTAAATCAAACGTCAAATAGTGATGCTTGACTGTGGATACGATAGCAAACAAATATTAAAAGCTCCATTGTTTAAGAAGCATGTTGCGCATTTATATAATGTTATTTCAGTGTGAGATGTCAACATCCATATTGATAACTGCGCAATGTCATCAATCGCCTATAATTTCAATCAGCTTACGCAGGACGTATTAACGTATGGGTATTAGCAGCAGTTCTACAGAGCCAACCAAATCAGTCGGCTCTATGAGAATAAATCTATTTTTTGCCATTTTATTGATTGCGATGACCAGCTACTTCTTGTGGTGGGGTCTAGATTACACAATGCGTCAGCAAACGACGCTGTTTATTGTGGCAACCGCTTTTGGTGTCTTTATGGCATTCAATATCGGTGGTAACGATGTCGCCAACTCCTTTGGTACGTCAGTGGGTGCAGGGACGTTGACCATTCCTCAGGCGCTAGGAGTAGCGGCGATATTTGAGGTCTCGGGAGCCGTACTTGCGGGTGGTGAAGTAACCGATACTATCCGGAGCGGCATTGTTGATCTAGATGGCCTTTCAGTCGAGCCCAACCAGTTTATTTATGTCATGCTCTCAGCGCTCATTGCTGCTGCTTTTTGGCTGTTATTTGCCACCAAAAAAGGTCTGCCAGTTTCGACCACACACGCAATTATTGGCGGCGTGGTTGGTAGCTCCATTGTATTGGGTATCACCTTAGGTGGAACTGAAATGGCGTTATCAACTGTCAATTGGGGCAAGATTGGTACTATCGCCATCTCTTGGGTTCTATCACCGCTACTAGGCGGTGTTTTGTCCTATTTGCTATATGGACAGATCAAGAAAAATATCATTGAGTATAATGATAAAACAGAAGCGCATATTGTTGAGCTTAAAGCCAATAAAAAGGTGTTAAAGCAAAATCATAAAGACTTTTTGGATGGCCTGACAGAGTCGGAGCAGCTGGCTTATACCTCAGCGATGTTACGTGACCAAGAAATCTACAAAGATGATGATTGCGTCGTTGAAGATTTAGAAACCGATTACTACAAAGAACTTTATGAAATCGAAAATGAGCGTAGCAATCTTGATACCTTAAAAGCGCTGAAACAATGGGTACCTATTATTGCTGCATTAGGCGGCGCGGTCATGGCCTCTTTAGTTGTCTTTAAAGGTCTGAAAAACGTCAATAATAACATGACGACGCTTCAAGGCTTTTTAATCATGGGCATGATTGCGGCGCTAGTATGGCTTGCAACCTATATTTATACCAAGAGTATCCGTGGTAAGCATAAAGAAGATTTGACCAAAGCCACGTTTATTATGTTTAGCTGGATGCAGGTATTTACCGCATCAGCTTTTGCTTTTAGCCATGGTTCAAACGATATTGCCAACGCGGTAGGTCCTTTTGCGGCCATTATGGACGTTATCCGTACCAATGAAATTTCCTCACAGGCAGCCGTTCCGCCAGCTGTAATGCTAACCTTTGGCGTCGCATTGATTGTGGGTCTTTGGTTCATCGGTAAAGAAGTGATTCAGACCGTTGGTACCAATCTGGCGAAGATGCATCCAGCTTCTGGCTTTTCAGCTGAATTGGCTGCCGCTGCTGTCGTAATGGGCGCGTCAACGATGGGTCTGCCTGTATCGAGCACGCATACCTTGGTAGGTGCAGTATTGGGTATCGGTATCGTCAATAGAGACACTAACTGGAAGCTTATGAAGCCAATTGGTCTAGCATGGGTTATTACCCTTCCTGCGGCAGCCTCAATGTCTGCAATTAGCTATCTCATATTGGTAAATATTTTTTAAGCTATAGACTCCATCAATAAAGCTTATCTCAGCATCATAAAAAACGCTTATCAGCATCAGGCCGATAAGCGTTTTTTAATGACGTATGACGATTTACTCGGTACCAAACTGCTTACGTTTTTTCGCAAAAAAGCGATCCAATCTATCCATCGCATTTTCTAGGTCAAGCAAATTGGGCAAAAATACCAAACGGAAATGATCGGGTTTGTCCCAGTTAAACCCTGTGCCTTGTACCATAAGCACGTTTTCATCAACGAGCAAGTCCATCATAAAGTCCATATCATCGGTGATAGGATAAACTGCTGGATCCATCTTTGGGAAGCAATAAAACGCGCCTTGAGGCATGGTACAAGATATACCTTTGATAGCATTAAGGCGTGAGACTGCCATTTCGCGCTGCTTGTATAGACGACCTGTTTCGGAGGTTAAGTCTTGCATACTCTGATGCCCACCCATCGCTGTTTGGATAGCATACTGTCCTTGCACGTTAGAGCAAAGACGCATAGAGGCGAGCATATCCAAGCCTTCGATAAAGTCAGCGGCATGCTGTTTGCGACCAGATACCATCATCCAACCTGAGCGAAACCCTGCGATACGGTGTGACTTTGACAAGCCATTGTAAGAGAGTACTAGCACCTCATCAGTCAAGGTACTCATCGGTGTATGTACATTATCATCATAGAGAATACGATCGTAAATTTCATCAGCCATGATAATTAAGTCGTGCTCTTTCGCGACTTCAATGATTTGTTTTAGTAATTCATCACTATAAAGCGAGCCTGTCGGGTTATTGGGATTGATAACCACAATGCCTTTTGTTTTACTCGTGATTTTAGATTTGATGTCTTCGATATCAGGGTGCCAGTTGTCTTCTTCATTGCAGCGATAATGCACAGCAGTACCACCCGCGAGGTTGGCCGCAGCCGTCCAAAGCGGATAATCTGGCATCGGAATCAGCACTTCATCACCATCATTCATCAGTGCCTGCATGGTCATGACAATCAGCTCAGAGACACCATTGCCCAAATATACGTCACGCACATCAACAGCCGACAGCAACCCCTTTGATTGGTAATACTGCAAAATGGCTTTGCGCGCTGAAAAAATCCCCTGCGAGTCCGAATACCCAGTCGCTTCAGATAGGTTCATAGCCACATCACGCAAGATCTCATGCGGCGCTTCTAAACCAAAAGGCGCTGGATTGCCTACGTTCAACTTCAATATGCGTTTGCCCTCTGCTTCCATCTTATTAGCAGTCTGCAATAGGGGGCCACGAATGTCATAGCAGACGTTTTGCAACTTGTCAGATTTTTTTATGGTCTTCATAGTGTCACTACTTATCGGATTATGTTGGGTATTGTTGAGGCTTATTGATGGTATTTTGGACTGACTTTCTGATTGTTCGGCTACGGTTGTGAATGTAGCACCTTGATGCTCTTTATCTTGAGATAAAAAGTTATGCTTAGATAATGTGTCATCAGAGTTTTCATTCTGTAGCTCACCCCGCAGCAAATAGCCTTCGCTACAGCCCAAAATACGAGCAAGCGTTGGTAATTTAGATGAGACAATACCATTGGTACCACGCTCCCAGTTCGAGATTGCACCGCGGCTGACCTTTGCACCTGCTGCGGTCATTGCTTGTGCTAACTGCTCAGCAGTCAGTCCTTTTTTACGGCGTAACTGTACCAGTCGTTCTGCTTGAGTGCTGCTGTCATCAGCCATGATTGTTCAAGCCTTTGTTAAAAATTGGATTTGTGAAAGAGATAATACAAACTAATACTGTTTTTACTAAATGGTAATGCAAGATATTATTGCATTATTAGTATGATTACAAGTGGGTATAAAATTATTTATACTTATAAAAGCAAGAATAACTTGCAATTGTTGTTAGTTTTACCCAATGCTTTTTCTATATTTGGTTTTCGTGATGATAATTGTTATCTAAATACATGTTTACCTACCAAAATTACATCTTTACTCATTCTAGTTTTGGGATAATTTGATATATTTTAGTGAGATAAAATTCTATCTAATGACATGATGATTCTAAAATATAGGCAGCATTACACTCATATATGCCTTGAATAGTACGTAAGTAATCAACAGATAGGGCACGTCGTTTTCATAATGATATGGCGATAAATAGTGACAGAGATTAGATAATAAATACTCGAATAAGGACAAACCATGCAAGACAATCAACTAAGTAAAGAAGAGATTAGCCAGTTAACAGAAGCTGATTGGAAAGAGCGATTGAGTGCTGACGAATACCATGTACTGCGTGAGAAAGGCACAGAGCGCCCATTCACTGGTGTTTATAACGATGTGACCGATGATGGTGTATACCGCTGTAAAGGTTGCGGTGCTAGCTTATTTGACTCAAGCAATAAATTTGATGCTAGCTGTGGTTGGCCGAGCTTCGACCAAGGTATCGATAACAGTGCAATCGAAGAGCATGTCGATAACTCGCTAGGTATGACGCGCACAGAAGTCACTTGTAGTAACTGCGGCGCGCATTTGGGTCATGTATTCCCTGATGGGCCAAGTGAAACGACTGGCATGCGCTATTGCATCAACTCAGTCTCTATCGATTTAGATAAAACTGAGAAGTAAGTAGTTTAGGTAGTATTATAAGTATGAAAGGGAAGTACAAAGTGCTTCCTTTTCAATAGTGTTTATTATGTATATGATTAAAAAAAAGTATTGCACAAAAACCTAAAACAATAAAAACCTCAATTTAAGGATAAATAATGAGTACTATCTACGATTTTACCGCTGAGCGCATGGATGGCAGTACGCAAGCATTTTCAGATTATCAAGATAAAGTATTATTAATCGTCAATACCGCAAGTAAATGTGGGTTTACGCCGCAGTTTGAAGGCTTAGAGTCACTATATGAACAGTATAAAGATCAAGGACTGGTGGTCGTCGGTTTTCCTTGTAATCAATTTGGTAGCCAAGACCCAGGTAGCAACGATGAGATTGGTGCATTTTGCCAAAAGAACTATGGTGTGAGTTTCCCAATGATGGCAAAGACTGATGTCAATGGTGCAGATGCTCATCCCATCTACGAATGGCTCAAAGAGCAAAAGGGTGGCGTGCTGACAGATGGTATCAAATGGAATTTCACCAAGTTTCTAGTCGATAGCAAAGGCCAGGTCATCGACCGTTATGCACCAACGACCAAGCCAGAAGCTATTAAAAGTGATATCGAGCAAGCGCTAGCCAATAAATAAGCATGAAGCTTAGAAGTATTGAATATTTCTAAAAATATAAAATCAATAAAAACATATGCTTGTCAGAATAGTGAATAAAATATTAAAGAAAGTGGTAAATACTGTTTGACACGCATCTGTAAATCTATATAATACACACCCACAGCAGCAGAGCTTAGTGACAAACTTAAGAGCTCAGTTGATGTTGAATAAATTGCCTAGCAATTGTTCGAAGGGTGATTAGCTCAGTTGGTAGAGCGTCTGCCTTACACGCAGAATGTCGGCGGTTCGAATCCGTCATCACCCACCACTTCTTAGCAAGTGGCTAAACAAGCTAAGAGACCTAAGCAGCGGTAGTTCAGTTGGTTAGAATACCGGCCTGTCACGCCGGGGGTCGCGGGTTCGAGTCCCGTCCGCTGCGCCATATTTAAAACGAATTTAAACTTTCGAGTTTAAGTAAGTTTCGCCTCAAACATTAGATTGTTTGGGGTTTTTTTGTATCTGAATTTTATGAGTTATAAGTCAGATAAGGAAAAACAGTAAGAGTTAGAATCTAGAACCATGACTTACATTTATTTAAATCATATCACTTAGAGGTCAGCTAAAATGCAAACCCTTCTTTTATATCAGTCTTATATTGAATAAAAGAAGGGTTGTCGTCGTAATTATCTTAGATACAGCGCTTTAAAGTGCCTTTGCTTAAAACGCATTATCTAAAATTTGTGACGCGTTTAGTTCATTGTAGATTTTAGCTACGGATAAAGTGTTAGTCATGCGTTGCTTGCCATGCGCCCATCGACCCTAGATAGATATCAATATTTTCAAAACCTCGACTAGCAAGCCATCCTGCTGCTATTGTTGCCCGAGCACCACTGGCGCACATCAATGTATAGTGGCGACTTTGGTCAAGCTCATGCCAACGTTCGTTCAGGTGTCCAACATAGATATGCTGTGAGCCTTCAATCGCACTAGTATTTCTCTCATCGATATCGCGCACATCGAGCAATGTCCAGTTCTGAGCATTATTAAGGCGACTCTCTACCTCGGTTGTGTCGATCATAGGGGTTTGCTGCATCTGCTCACCTTTTGCAGCAGCAGGGACGACACCCACATAGCCACCTATAATATTATCAAAAGCAATACGTACCAGATGCTCCATCGCAGTCGCAAGTTGCTCTTCATTAGAGGCAATCAGTGCCAAGCTTTGTCCTTCTTCAATAAACCATCCAGCAAACGCAGGTAGCATGTTGACAGGTAAGATCATAGAACCGGGCAGGTGTCCTGACGCATATGCCATAGGTTCACGAATATCGATGAGATGATCAGCATCGCAGTCATGCAGCTGTTTGAGCGAAAGGTTACGCGGACGCATAACGACTGGGGGCGCTTCACCACCTTCCATATTGAGACGCTCCATCAATCTGAAGTAGGGCGGCTGATAATGGTTTTCGCTAGTCTTGAAGTCAATAAATGCCTCACGATCGGTAATCTGTAAGCGTGGGTTGTTCATTCTTTCATGACCGACGGTAGAAAACTCGCGTTCCGCCATACCTGAACCACAGACTGACCCTGCACCATGAGCTGGATAAATAATCGCCTGATCACCGAGCGCTAGAATGTCTTGTAATGAGTCATAAAGTAAACCTGCAACTTCTCTACGACGATCAGGATAGAAGTCAGTACGACCGACATCACCTACGAATAGTGCATCGCCCGTAAAAACTCCAACCGCCTTCTCTGGATATGCTGTATCAAACAGCGCATAAGCAAGGTGATCATCGGTATGACCAGGGGTTTCTAAAATACGGATTTCTAATTGGCCAATTGAAAAGCAATCACCATTACGTACTGTCTGAGCGTATACAACAGGTCGTTCTGGATTGGGTCCATGCAAAACTGTTGCTCCTGTCATTGATGCCAAGATAGGTGCACCAGAAACCAAATCTTCATTACGATGGGTCTCAAAAATATGAGTAATCTCAAGCCCTGCTGCGCGTGCCTTTTCTACGTATATCGCACAGTCACGACGTGGATCAATCACTGCTGCTTGACCGCCAGAGCCTACCAAATAGGATAGATGCGAAAGCCCAGGTGTCTTAATTTTCTCTAGTAGCATAGTCATTTCCTTATTGTTGTTTTAATCATATTCATTGGCAGTATGGTGGGAGAGCTATCAGACAAATCTAGTTTTACTTTTACATAAGCTTGCATTCAATTTAGCATGAACTTCTAAGTATCATCAATATACAATAACATATAATAAACTTGTTATTTACATAAGGCCAAACGTAGAGAATTTTAGGTCAAAAGGGTAAGTGATCGTTATTTTTACTATTTAGTTAATCGCTTTTACTCGTCGATATATATAGTTTAATTACACAGGCATACATCTTCTAGAATAAAAATATCTGTAAAACATTGAGTTATTTTAATATGTCTGTATTATTGGACATATGGAAATAACTAATGCTATCGCAAGCTTTGCTGCGCTCTCTCAAGATACTCGTTTAAAGGCTTTTAAGCTGCTAGTCAGTCATGAGCCTGATGGCCTACCTGCGGGCGAAATAGCCCGTCAGCTCTCTGTCCCTCATAACACAATGTCAGCCCATCTATCGGTGCTGGCACGAGCAGGGTGGGTGATCTCACAGCGTCATAGCCGACAGATTATCTATCGTGCTTCGTTATCTCATATGGATAACGTCATTCAGTTCCTGCTGAAAGATTGCTGTGCAGGACATCCAGAATTGTGTGCGTCACTCATGGATAGTTTGAGTGGCTGCAGAGTAAATGAGTCTACTGAGCAAAGTAATGATTAAACCAATTATCAACTCAATAAATACATAAAATAGGTGTAAACACTATGAAGCCATTAATTTTTCATAATCCTAAATGCGGTACATCTCGTAACACACTTGCCATTATTAAAGCGTCAGGTGAAGAGCCAGAAGTGGTGGAATACCTGAAGAACCCACCAACGCGCGATCGTTTAGTTGAGCTATTGGCACAAATGCAGATTTCGCCTAGAGAGCTATTAAGAAGTAAAGAAGCTATCAATGATGAGCTTGGTCTAGATAATTCTGAGTTGTCTGACGATCAAATTATCGATGCCATGATTGCGCATCCTATTCTAATCAATCGTCCTATCGTGGTGACTGATAAAGGCGCTGCTCTATGTCGTCCTTCAGAACGTATGTTTGAACTGCTAACAAATCCGGTAAGTAGCTTCACAAAAGAAGACGGTGAGGTTATTACTCATGACAAACACTGAGGTTGACCAAGCATTGGCAGTTGATCCTACTGCTTTATATTCACCTAACTTCGACGAGCTGCCCAATATTGATATAGGTAATCTTCAGCCTATCGATATTGAGTCTCTGGTCGCACCTAACGACTCACGTCACCCGCCTAAAATATTAGTGCTATACGGCTCTGTCCGCGCGCGCTCGTTTTCTAGATTGGCTGCTGAAGAGTCGAGCCGGTTGCTACGCTGGTATGGTTGTGACGTAAAAATGTTTGATCCATCCGGCTTACCGTTGCCTGACGATGTAGACTCAGACCATCCCAAAGTGCAAGAGCTGCGGGAGCTGGCGCAGTGGTCAGAAGGCATGATGTGGGTGAGTCCAGAACGTCACGGTAGTATCACCAGTATTATGAAAGCGCAAATCGACTGGATACCGCTGTCATTAGGTGGCGTGCGTCCAACTCAAGGTAAAACACTAGCACTGATGCAAGTCAGCGGCGGTAGTCAGAGCTTTAATACGGTCAATCAGATGCGTATTCTTGGGCGCTGGATGCGGATGATCACTATTCCCAATCAATCCTCGATACCCAAAGCCTTTTTGGAATTTAACGAAGACAATCGCATGGATATGTCTCCATTATATCTGCGTCTTGTCGATGTCTGTGAGGAGCTAGTGAAGTTTACTTGGCTCACACGTGGACGCTCAGACTATCTCACTGATCGCTATTCTGAGCGGGTAGAAAGTACCAAAGAGCTCTCAAATCGCGTCAATCAGAAATCGATCTGATCCCCTATATTAAATCGGCTGAATAAAATCAGCTTAAGTAAGGTTGTACAATGCTTGCATTTGCTATTTTTGTGGTCACTTTAGTCTTAGTTATATGGCAACCTAAAGGGTTGGGTATCGGTTGGAGCGCCATGGGTGGTGCCTTAGTCGCGTTAGCGCTTGGCGTCGTGCAGCTATCAGATGTCGGTGTCGTTTGGGATATTGTCTGGGATGCGACCTTTACTTTTGTGGCGCTGATCATCATCTCGCTTATCTTAGATCGGGCAGGGTTTTTTGGCTGGGCGGCATTGCACGTGGCACGCCTTGGCAATGGGCAAGGCCATCTACTATTTCCGATGATTGTCATACTGGGTGCCTTTATCTCTGCCTTTTTTGCCAATGATGGTGCTGCGCTATTACTAACCCCGATTGTTATCGCTATCTTGCTGCGTCTGAATTTTTCGCCACCATCAGCTCTAGCGTTTATCATAGCGACTGGTTTTATCGCTGATACGGCAAGTCTGCCACTGGTCACCTCAAATCTAGTGAACATCGTTAGTGCCAATTATTTTGATATAGGCTTTGGTCGTTATGCGGCGGTGATGGTACCAGTTAATATCGTATCGGTACTAGCGACGCTGCTTGTGTTGTGGATTGTCTATGCACGTCATATAACCAAGACCTACTCGATTAGTGAGTTAAGTGCACCAGAGTCCGCTATTACAGATCCACTAGTCTTTAGAGCCGCTTTTCCGTTATTAGGTTTGCTACTGGTCGCTTATTTTGCGACAGAGCCGTTGGGGCTGCCTATCTCACTGGTTACAGGTATCGCTGCTGCTGCGCTAATGGCAATCGCTGGACGCGTTTGGCAAGGCGGGCGTGGTGCGGTAGTCTCTGTGAGCGATGTGGTACGCAATGCCCCTTGGCAAATTGTCCTGTTTTCAATCGGGATGTATTTGGTGGTTTATGGTTTGGGCAATGCAGGTCTCACTGACTATGGCGCGCAAGTACTTAACTGGTTGGGTCAACAAGGCGCTGTCATTGCTACCGTCGGAACTGGGTTCTTGTCCGCTATAGTCGCTTCTGTTATGAATAATATGCCAGCGACCTTAGTCGGCGCGCTTGCTATTGATCAAGCACAAGTGCCTGCTGCAACGCGCGAGCTGATGATTTATGCCAATGTCATTGGTAACGATTTAGGACCTAAGTTTACGCCGATTGGTAGTCTTGCAACCCTTTTATGGCTGCATGTGTTAGCAGAAAAGGACTACAGAATTAGCTGGGGACAGTATATTAAGATTGGATTAGTTATTACACCGCCAGTGTTGTTAGTGACCTTGTTAGCATTGGTGTTCTGGTTGCCACTGTTGCCAAGTTAACTGATGAAAAACTTACTACAGTAATATTCGATGGTGACAATGATACTCATTTTTAAATATCATTGTCATAATCAAGTACGAGATAAAGTAGTTGTAAGCGTTTATCAAAATGGTAATGGTGATAAATAATATTAAATGAGAGACATAAAAAAACCCCCATCAAAGTGATGAGGGTTTTGGCAAATGCCATAATTGAATTAATTATAATTCAAAAAATTTACTACTAAAATGTGGCTCTCCAACCTGGGCTCGAACCAGGGACACACGGATTAACAGTCCGTTGCTCTACCAACTGAGCTATTGGAGAATAAGCTATAAGTACTTGAGACCTTACAACGAGCCTTAACAGTCTCTAACGAGTTCTTGCTAAGTGGGGCGTATTCTAACAAAGATAAAAAATACGTCAAGCCTTTTTTTTGGGTTTTACGCATTTTTTGTGAAAAAAACAGGTAAGTGCTTGTTTTATTAAGCACAAAAAAGACGCCTCATTTAAGGCGTCTTTTGTTAATAGCATTAGATGAGGACACGTCCTGATATAGTTTATACGTTATTCAGCCACGTCTAACTCAGCAACTGCTTGCTCGATACGTGACAAGGCGTCTTTTAGAGTGGCTTCATCGGTGGCGTAAGAGATACGCATATAGCCGCCAAGACCAAAAGCATCACCCGGTACAACGGCAACGCCTACTTTATCTAACAACCATTCTGAAAACTCAGTACAGGATGATAAACCAGCGGCTTTGATCAGTGGCACAATGTTTGGATACACATAGAATGCGCCATCAGGACGCAAGCAAGTGATGCCTTTGATGTCATTTAAGCCATCGACCACAAGGTCACAACGCTTCTCAAAAGCGTCTACCATCGGTTCTAGTACGCTTTGGTCACCGCTAATGGCCGCTTCTGCTGCCACTTGGCTGATTGACGTTGGGCATGAGGTTGATTGCGATTGGACTTTTTTCATTGCGCCGATTAGCTTAGCAGGGCCGCCCGCATAGCCGATACGCCAGCCTGTCATCGCATACGCTTTAGACACACCGTTTAAGATGATGGCGCGATCTTTTAGCTCAGGGGCAGCGTTCAAGATATTGTAGAATTTATCACCCGTCCAGCGAATGTGCTCATACATATCGTCTGAGGCTATATAGACGTGTGGATGCTTTTTGAGTACTTCAGCCAATGCTTTTAGCTCATCTAAGGTATAAATCATACCCGTTGGGTTAGATGGACTATTTAATACCAGCATTTTGGTTTTGTCAGTAATGGCGGCTTCTAACTGCTCAGGGGTGATTTTGAAGTCTTGCTCAGCTGGGCATTTGACGATAACTGGCACGCCTTCTGCGATGATAACCATGTCAGGATAGCTGACCCAGTAGGGGGCTGGAATGATGACTTCATCACCAGAGTTGATAAAGGCTTGAGCAAGATTAAAGAAAGACTGTTTGCCACCGACCGATACGAGAATCTCATTTGGCTCATAGCTGATATCGTTGTCACGCTTGAACTTCTCAATGATGGCGGCTTTTAGCTCTGGTGTACCATCGACAGCGGTGTATTTTGTGAATCCGTTATTAATAGCATCGATGGCGGCTTTTTTGATATGTTCTGGGGTGTCAAAATCAGGTTCGCCAGCGCCCAAACCAATAATATCTTTACCAGCCGCTTTTAGCTCTTTTGCTTTATTAGTAATGGCTAGAGTCGGTGATGGCTTGATGTTATTAACGCGGTCAGATAATTGCAACTCGCTCATGAGAGCTCCTTTTTATATGGGAGAGGGGATATAAAATGTCTACTATTCATTGTATAACTACTGATGGTATCACGTCTTAACGGTCATCAGCACACACTACCAGATGGCACGAAAACAAACAGCCGTTTATGGGTATCACGCTATTTTATGACCAATGATGCGCTGTTAACGGTTTGTGTGACTGATTTTTCATTGTAGCATGTGTTTATTGGGCTGTCTTATGGTGCAAGCCACCAACATGACAACATAAGCGGTGTGAGTGTCCCTACAATCAGTAGCAAAAACGTGAAGGTTGCAGGATTTGATAGCGTTAATAAATACGGCCAATTGCGAAGTCACAACAATAAACCTATCACCGACCACTATAATTATTTAGATTTGTTAAATAAAATGGCTTATTGCTTAATGAAATACGACCAATGGTATCTGTAAAAAAAATAATAATAAATAGTTGTTATCAAAGGTCTAAGGTTTCACTAAGCGCTCAGTTTAAGACCATTCATTCTATATTATAAAAATACTCAAAAAGGATATTTACAATGACAAACTCATCTAAAAAGCAACATATTCTCATTACGGGTGCCACCTCTGGTATCGGTAACCAATTGGCAAAAGATTATTTGCTGGCAGAGCATCATGTATATGCTGTCGGCCGTGATGATGAGGCATTGGCTGAACTCAAATCGCTAGGTGCAGAAACAATTGATTTGGACTTAATGGATCGAGAAAAAGTTATTGCAGCTTTTGAGACATTAGAACATGTTGATTTGGCAATTTGCGGGGCTGGTATGTGCGAGTATTTAGATATGCCGAATTTTGATAGCAGTGCGTTTATGAAAGTGATGTCCGTCAATATGGGCACATTATCGCACGCGATTGAAGGCGTGCTACCCAAGTTAATCGCCTCAAAAGGTCGTTTGGTTGGCATCGGGTCAGCCTCTGCTTATGTGCCTTTTGCGCGTGCTGAGGCTTATGGTAGCTCAAAAGCGGCGATTCATTACTTGATGAAAACCTTACAGATTAGCCTCGCTCCGCATGATGTGTCAGTTAGCTTAGTCGTGCCGGGTTTTGTAGAAACGCCAATGACCAAACAAAACGACTTTCCTATGCCGTTTATCCAGACGACAGCGCAGGCAAGCCAAGCCATACGTGATGGCATTGAGAGTGGTCATGACGTGATCGAATTCCCCAAAAAGCTGACTGTGCCATTAAAGGCATTGGGGGCGTTGCCTGATCTGGTTTGGCAGCAAGTAAGCGAAAAGCTCAATAAAAAATAATTTATCAGCATTAACAGACATCTCATTTACCATAAAAATACCAAAGGAAATGCTTTTATGCCGTTTACTCGTTTCAAGCGTGCAAACCGTCAAACGACTGCCAACAATGAGATTAGCAGTAGTGAGACTGCGATAAACTCCAAGCAAACCACAGACCAAAAGCGTATCGCCATCATTGGCTCAGGTGTCTCAGGATTAACCTGCGCGCATTATTTAGGAGCGCAGCATGAGGTAACGGTTTTTGAAGCGGACGATTATATCGGTGGGCACGTAAACACGATCGATGTGACCTTACAAGACGGTAAAAAGGCCAAGAGTAGCAAGACAGAAAGCAGTGCGATAGATACAGGGTTTATTGTTTTTAACGAACGTACTTATCCTAACTTTTTCCGGTTGCTACATGAGTTGCAAGTGCCGTTTCAGGCAACGGATATGAGTTTTTCTGTGAAAAACACTGCCCGTAAGTTTGAATACAATGGCCATACGCTCAACACATTGTTGTCTCAGCGCAAAAACGTGCTAAACCCAAGATTCTGGCGATTTCTCAAAGATGTATTGCAGTTCAATAAGCACATAAAGCAGTTACGCCAAGACTATGATATAGCACGGGCAGAAGGACAAGACATCAGTGGGTTTACTGAGCAGACCCTAGGTGACTATCTCACACAGCAGAAGTATGGTCAGTTGTTTACCAATAACTATCTGCTTCCGATGGTGTCGGCCATTTGGTCAACCAGTCTCGATGAAGTGCAAGATTTTCCATTGGTGTTTTTTGCGCAGTTCTTTGACAATCATGGCCTGCTCGATGTGGTCAATCGTCCGCAGTGGTTTACGATAAAAGGCGGCTCAAAGCAGTATGTTAATAAACTGGTACCGCGCTTTATCAAAGCGGGCGGTAAGGTGCGAGTCAACAGCCCTGTACAGTCTGTGGTTCGTGATGGCAGTCAAGTGACATTGACTGTTCAGAATAAAGGTAGTGCTGACAATCGTGTTGAGACTCTTGTGTTTGATGAGGTGGTTTTTGCGTGTCATGCAGATACTGCGCTCAACATTTTAGCAGATGCCAGTACTGATGAGTCTGAAGTGCTCAGTCATTTCCGCTTCACCAAAAACACAGCGGTACTGCATACTGATACCAGCGTGCTACCCAAAAAACCATTGGCGTGGGCAAGCTGGAATTACTTAATAGATGAATTGGACTCAGGCAGTGTTAAGGGTAAGGAACAAGCATCTAGAAACGGACAGATACCTGCAAAGCCAGTACTAACTTATCATATGAATATATTGCAGCGCCTGACCAAAAAGCACAATTATTTGGTCACATTGAATCACGATATTGACGATACGCAAGTCGTTAAAAGTATTGATTATAGTCATCCAGTGTTTGATCTAGCGATGATTGACGCTCAAACCAAATGGGACAGGATCTCTGGCAATGGCTTGCACACCCATTTCTGCGGGGCCTATTGGTTCAATGGTTTTCATGAAGATGGTGTGCGTAGTGGTCTGCGTGTGTGTCAGGCACTCGGGCATGGCATTGCGATAAAGGACGAGGTTGATCCAGCGCATCTGCCTGATGCCGATAGCGCGCATACGCCATTTCGCTATAAGGACTTACCCATAAAGGCCGATACAAAGTCGCGCCAACTCAATAACCGTCAAGTGACGATGGCAACGACTAACCAAGAGCTCGTTGAGTATGCTGAGCGTTTGCAAAATACGGCTATCGATACCAATCAAAAGAAAAAACGCAGTTTGTTCGGTCGTCGTCATGCCAAATAAAACTGCAGCTCAATCCTCTAGTGCTATGCCGAATCACAAGCTGGCTGACGAAGCTGTATTGCCACATCAGTTGTTTGAGGGCACGACGTGGCACAGTCGGCTGCTACCTAACGTTAATAAGTTCGTCTACCCTTATCGTTATTGGGGTGTCAATATCAGTGCATTGGCCGCAGGACAAGCGCTGCCCGAAATAACCACCGCAGCATTAGGCAAGAGTAGCGTCATAAAAAAATGGTCATTGAAAAATATACTACCAAAGACGCTGTTAGTGAAAGGCTTGCCGCTGTTTTCGGCAAAGGGAAAGGCATTGCAACGATTTTGTCCTGATGATTATCTGCAAGGGATACACCTAGACCAATCAAATAGCCTAAGCGACGATGATGGTATTAAGACTGATGTGACTCAGACCGATTTATCGTCTGTTCAGGCATTGAATCATCGCCTTAAACAAGCATTTAATCAACATACAGGTAGTGTGCCGACAGGGGATATGTTGGGTCTACTCGTATGCCGTAATATCGGTGTGTACTTCAGCCCAGTCAATTTTTATCTGGGGTTTGATGAGCATCATACACCAACGCATTTATTGGCTGAGGTGTCCAATACACCATGGGACAAACGTCACTGCTATGGGTTTTTGCTAGATGGTGCTGAGACGGAATTTTGCCATGACAAGGATTTTCATGTGTCGCCTTTTAATCCCATCGATCAGCTATATCGCTGGCAAGTTAAGGTAAATCGGCACTCAGATAACTGTTTACAAGTTCGTATTGCCATTAACATCAGTGACGAGCGCGGCGAAGTGTTAAAAACGGGCATCAAGATATCAGGTGTGCCGATGACTGACATGACTGTCCGAAAAAGCTTGCGTCAGAATCCATTGATGAATATGACGTCTGTAATGCGTATCTATTGGCATGCTTTTAAACTCTATGCCATCAAAAAAGTCCCTTATATCAATTACGATGAAAAGCTTGCTGACAGTCAGCAGAAAAATACCGATGCGTAAGAAGCGAGTGTTGGATCATTGAGAAGACAGAATTAAAACGCAAACCCAGAAATAGAAACACGTAAATAACAAGTTGCCAGAATTTTTATCTTTCACCCAAAATATAAAGCACTTAGACAAGGACAATCATACGATGTCAGCAAGACCGACCGACCGAGCACCCGTCACCACATTAGCAAAGCTAACCGCCCGCGTGAGTAAAGCTGTGAATCAAAGCACTGTATTGCAGCCAGTGAGCAATAGTGCGAGCCATGTGGCTAGAAAACTGATATTTCGGGCGTTACATCACATTCAATTTGGTAGTCTTACGCTAATTGAAACATTTGGCAAGCAAGCTCCTAAGACCAGTAGCTTTGGTCCTGTGGCAGATAGTGTCATCAGTAGCTCGGCTGTGGGTCGCCATTCGCTACATGTGACGTTGCAGATTCACGATAGCGCTGTCTATCGCCAACTATTACTTGGTGGCTCTATCGCGCTTGCTGACAGTTATATCAATGGCGAATGGGATACGGATGATCTGACAGGGCTGATTCGACTGGCAGCTCGTAACTTAGCAGTATTGAATAAGTTAGAGAACCGTTTTGCTGGCGTGAGCAAAGCCTTTGAAAAAGCCAAGCATCAGCTGCGTAGTAATGATAAATCTGGCTCAAAATCAAACATCCTAGCGCATTATGATCTCGGCAATGAGATGTACGAGCGCTTTTTAGATGAAACGATGATGTACTCTTCTGCAGTGTACAAGACACCTGATGTGACCTTGAGTGACGCGCAGCAGCACAAACTGTCGCTGATATGCCAACGACTACAGCTCAGTGCTGAGGATAACGTAATTGAGATTGGCACAGGTTGGGGCGGTTTTGCGATTTATGCAGCCAAGCATTATGGCTGTCATGTCACCACGACCACCATCTCTGATGCGCAGTATGATGAGGCGCAGCGCCGAGTCGAAGCAGCTGGACTGTCTGACAAGATTACGCTGCTCAAGCAAGATTACCGTGAGCTGACAGGGCAGTACGATAAACTGGTCAGTATTGAGATGATTGAAGCCGTTGGTCATGAGTATCTACCGACATTCTTTGCTAAGTGTAATAGCTTACTCAAGCCAACAGGGCTGATGGTATTACAAGCAATCACCTTCAACGACCAAAACTATCAAGACTATGTAGGGTCGGTCGATTTTATCCAAACCCATATATTCCCAGGTGGTTGTCTTCTCTCAAACCAAGAGCTGACCACACAATTTACCGAACAGACAGACATGGTCGTCAAGCAGTTGCATGACTATGGTTTTGATTATGCCTACACACTGCGTGATTGGCGCACCGCTTTTATGAAGCAGCGCACTGAGATTAAAGACCTTGGCTACGATGAGGCCTTTGTCCGCTTATGGGAGTTTTACTTTTGCTACTGTGAAGGGGGATTCTTGGAGCGTACCATTGGCGTGGTACAAGTGACCGCAGTTAAGCCGGACAACATCGACACACTACATTTTTCTGATTTGCCAGCAGCTGTCTAGCTATTAGACCTTTAGACCGTTTAGATCATCGATGTTATGTCAATAAGCAGAGCAGGGCGAGACGACTGCTCTGCTGGTATCTGGGTTTTCAGTGCTCGTATATTTAGTGATCCTATGTTCACGGTCTCTATTTTTAACACTTGTTTTCAGTAATTATGCTTGGTTAGTGGTTAGTGGTTAGTGGTTAGTGGCTAGTTGATGTGCTGCACGCTTGTCTAACATACCTGAATAACGCGTAACGACAAGTGCCAGTAGACAGATAACAGCACCTATCCACGCGGTGTCTTGCAGTGACATGTTTTCAACCACGCTGCCACCGATGATAGAACCTAGTGCAATGCCGATATTGAATGCAGCAATGTTTAGACCAGAGGCGACGTCGACGGCATTTGGTGTATATTTTTCAGCTTGCTTGACCACGTAGATTTGTAGGCCAGGTACGTTACCAAAGGCAAATGCACCCCAGACCAGAATCGTCAGCACGGCGGCGACTTTGGATTGCATGGTAAAGGTAAAGATCAGCAAGACAATGCTCAGCGCGCTAAAGATAATACTAAGCGCACTAATAGGGCCGCGTTTATCTGCAAGCTTGCCACCCCAGATATTGCCGATAGCAACGGATACGCCATATACCATCATGATAAGGGCAACAGCAGACGGTGCAAATTTGGTTTGCTGCTCTAGAATAGGTGCAAGGTAAGTAAATGCGGTAAAAGTACCACCATAGCCAAGGATAGTCATGAGATAAACCAGTAGTAATTGTGGTTTTACAATGACCTGTAATTGCTCTTTGAACGTAGCAGGTACAGATTGTTTGAGGTTTTTTGGTACCAATAGTGCGCTGCCAATCAAAGCGATTAAACCCAAGACCGACCCTACTAAAAACGTAGCGCGCCAACCGAAATGCTGTCCAATCCACGTGCCAAGGGGTACACCAGTGACAAGTGCAACGGTAAGTCCGGTAAACATAATGGCAATTGCGCTGGCTTCCTTTTCTTTACTGACAAGACTAGTGGCAATCATGGAACCAATAGAGAAAAACACGCCGTGTGCCAGACCGGTCAAAACACGCGCCAGTATCAAGGTTTCATAACTGGGTGCTTGCCATGCTACCAAATTACCGATAACGAACAGACCCATTAGGCTCATGAGTACTATTTTGCGATTCCAGCGGCCAGTAAGTGCTGTGAGTACGGGTGCACCAATGGCCACACCCAGAGCATAAAGACTGACTAGCAGCCCAGCTGAGGGCAAGCTCACGCCCAAATCGGTGGCAATAGTTGGCACCAGTCCAACAATGACAAATTCGGTTGTCCCGATTGCAAATGCGCTTAAGGTAAGCGCCCATAAAGCGAGTGGCATAACGACATCCTAATAATTAAATGATGTGCGCAGTTTGACGGATTTATAGTTTGCAAAAAACAGCATAAATGACAAAATATCTTTGTCGATTTTGTAAAGGTTAAGATGATGGGGCATGCTAAAACAGAAGATATAGAGATATTTTTGACCGTGGTAGACACGGGTAGCTTTACGGGCGCTGCCAATTTATTGAATCAGCAGGTTGCCAAAGTCTCTCGTGCTGTATCTAGGCTCGAAGACACGCTGCAATGTACGCTGCTCAATAGAACGACACGGCGATTGGAGTTGACGGAGGAAGGGCATGTTTTCATCAGATATGCGCGTGAGAGTTTAAATACCTTATATACAGGTGAAGAGGCGATCAAGCTGCTAAAACAAGCGCCGAGCGGGCATCTACGTATTGATGCTGCCAGCCCGTTTGTGTTGCATCAACTGACACCCTTGGTCGGCGAGTTTTTGTCGCACTATCCACACATTACGCTTGACCTAACTTCGCATGACAATATCATCGACTTGCTTGAGCACAAGACCGATCTGGCCATTAGGATTGGCGACTTAAAAGACTCAAACCTGCACGCGCGTCTGTTGGGACAAAGTAAGCTGCGATTGGTCGCTAGTCCTGAGTATTTGCATCAGCATAGCGAAGTGACTCATATTGATGATTTAGCCACTCACAAATTGATTGGTTTTAATGACGCCTCCAAGTTGAATAGGTGGCCTTTGACAAAGTCTGTCATGCTTGATTTCCACATGACGGCCAGTAGCGGCGAGACCTTGCGTCAGCTCTGTTTGTCTCACCAAGGTATTGCCTTGCTTTCGCACTTTATGATTGGTGATGATTTGGCATCAGGACGACTCATTGAGGTGTTGCCTGAAGCAATTGTCAGACCGAACCATCGTGAATCGATACAGGCGGTATATTACAAAAACAGTGCCATATCATCGCGTATTCTGGCATTTTTGGACTTTATTCAACCACGACTGACGCTATAACTTTTATTCATTGCGCTTACTTTATTAAGGATATCATTATGGGTTACGTTTTTATTTATCTCGCTGCTGTGGTTATCTTTTTGGGTGTCGATGCTGTATGGCTGACGACCATGAAAGGGGCTTTTTATGAGTCACGTATCGGGCATCTATTAGCTGATGAGCCAAATATGATGGCGGCCGGCGTGTTCTATATGTTTTACATACTGGCACTCTGTATTCTGATTCTGTATCCACAAATCAAAGCAAGCGCATCTGTCGGTCATATTTTCTTGCTTGGTGGTTTGATTGGACTGATGGCATATGGCACCTATGATTTTACCAACTTGGCACTTTATAAAGGCTTTACCTTAGATACGGCGTTGGTAGATTTTGTTTGGGGCGGTGTTTTGACAGGTTCAGTGAGCGCGATTGTCGCATGGTTGGCTTATCGTTTTCACTGGTTGAGTTAAAATGATATGGCAGGTATAAAGAGCTTCAATTTATACTGGATTCCCTTAAGCGTCTCTTATTTGTATAGCCTTGATTACACAACCTAGACTATTTACTGACAGAGGTCTGTTTGTGCTATCCCATTACCTGCTGTATAAATGACATATATCATTAAAAGTCTTAAGACCCAATAAGCCCAAACCATCAAGGGATCGTTATGCCGCAATACAATACCAGCTCATCCGCTCAAAAAGCTCCTTTAAACAGTGAGCTATATATGTCGATACTCATGACGCCCGATATGGCAAACTTCATTGGCAATGTGCATGGTGGTGATTTACTCAAGATGCTTGATCAGGTTGCTTATGCCTGTGCTAGCCGGTATAGCGGTAACTATGTAGTGACACTGTCTGTCGACCAAGTGATGTTTCGAGAGCCTATTTATGTGGGAGAGCTAGTGACCTTTGCTGCCAGTGTCAACTATGTGGGAAATACGTCTATGGAGATTGGCATTCGTGTTGAAGCAGAAGACGTTCGTGCTCGCACAGTGCGGCATACCAATAGCTGCTACTTTACGATGGTCGCTATCGATGATAAGGGTAAGCCAACAGCCGTGCCACCACTTGAGATTAAAAATGATCTGCAACAGTGCCGTGCTGATGCCGCGCTAGAGCGCAAAAACTTGCGTATGCAAAGCTCACATCGTCCAAGCTGCGACTTTGGTGGCATGATTAACGATATAGATAAAAAGGAAAATGCTGAATAAAAAAGTCAGTAGTCTGAGTACCGTCGCTATCAATGGCACTATGTAAGGCCTGACTAAAATAAGGCTGAGCCAACATAGAGCATATCTGAGAGCATTTATTTACAGTCAACCTATGTCATATAGTCAGTCTAATATTAAAAAGAGACAGCGAAACTGGGATGCGTTTTTGTGGGCAAAGCATGCAGATAGCATACTGCAGTCGCTTGATGTCATCAAACGTATCTGTTTTATTTAAAATTGACCGTATGCACCTGTTTTTTTAGTGAGTCTGGTATGAGCTTAAAACCATCGATTGCCAATCCGCAGCAGCATCTAACGCCTTCTCGTAGCACCTCCGCGCCTCGTGCGCGTGGGGCTGGCCAGACTGCCAGTATTAGTGATGCTCATTCTGCTCTTACTCCTGGCCCTGACAAAGACCAAAAAAATAGTGACGATGACCATTCAGGTTCGCTTGTTACCGTGCTCATTGCGGTTGGTGCCAATTTTATCATCGCGATTGCCAAGACGGTCGCTGCCTTTATGACCGGTTCGGCCTCTATGATTGCTGAAGCAGCGCACTCATGGGCGGACACGGGCAACGGCACCTTGTTAATTGTCGCAGAAAAAAAATCTATCAAACCTGCTGATAAAAGTCACCCGCTAGGCTATGGTAAAGAGTCTTATGTTTGGTCAATGATTGCTGCTTTTGGTGTATTTACCGCAGGCTCTATTGTGTCCATTTATACGGGTATTAAGGAATGGAATGCTGCTGAATCTGAGACCAATTACACGATTGGTTTTATTGTCTTAGCAGTGGCGTTTGTGCTCGAAGGGTTTTCGTTGATTCAAGCGTATAGACAGAGCAAAAAACATGGTGAAGCGCTTGATATTAGTGCGCTTGGGTATGTCATGGATACCTCCAACCCGACACTGCGAGGTGTGTTTTTTGAAGATTTGGCCGCCGTTATTGGCTTGGTGATAGCGGCCATGGCAATGGGCATGCATGCTTATACAGGAGAGCCGTATTGGGATGCGCTTGGCTCTATCATTGTCGGCTTGCTACTTGGTGTGGTCGCGATTTTTTTGATCAGTCGCAACCGAGATTTTTTGATAGGATATCGGGTAACTGAGCGCATGCATAATTATGTCTTGGAGGAGCTGCTTAATCACCCAGATATCGATAGTGTGTCCTATCTACATCTAGAATGGGTGGGCCCCAAAAAGATATTTATGGTGGCGGCAGTAGATATCGCTGGTAATCAAAAAGAGGCGCATATTGCTCAAAAATTTGAAGAGATAGAGAATCTGTTTCGTAGTAACCCCACGTTTCAAGAAGCCATTTTGACACTGTCTGTACCCAATGCAGATATTTTGACTTTGTCAGATGTCTAAATGAAGTAATGGTTAATCAGAAAATCCAAAACTGGTCACGGCAGTTTGCTATTTAGTATCGTGTTGCCTGTCAATGCTTCTTACAATGTCTCTTAACTTAAAGCACAAAAAAGCCGTCAATAATGACGGCTTTTTTTATGTCATCCTACTGTCTGAGGACGCATCATCTTATACTAACATTATTTACTTGGGGCATTAGCGCCAATGAACCATGCATCTTTGTCAATGATACGGCTAGCTTCTGTGAATAAATCAGCGGTATCTTCATCACCTGCATCGCCAGCAGCAGCAATTGCTTCACGCAATGTCTCAGCTACTTTTTTGTAGCGGCTGGTAAGTTCGCGAACATGTTGGTCGACTTCAGTGATATCTGTTGGGTAATCGTCTAGGATAGACTCTTTTACCACACGACTGGCTAGACCGTTTGGCTGACCGCCCAAAATGACAATACGTTCGGCGATAGTATCTGACACTTCAAGGATACGATCTGACGTGTCATCTAGTAACTGATGTACACCAATAAAACCAGTACCTTGTAGGTTCCAATGGCACTGCTTGCCATCTAAGGTTAAATCAATCACGTTTGCCAAATTCGCATTTAATAGGTCGATCATTTTTTTGGCGGTGTCGTCTGAAATTCCACTTGCGTAACGTTCTCTCATATCTTACTCCATTTTCTATTATTGAATATTTGATTTGTTCTTATTTGACATTCTTTCTTTATATGGACTATTTGTTGATTCGTTATGAATGATAGCAGCTTAAATCACTGTTGAAACCCTTGAGTGTTAGGCTTTGTGAGGTGGTCGTGTAAAGAGTTTGTTAACCATGAAAAGCTTTGTAAATATAGCCAAAATTCTGTGAGTTTTTTATAACTGTCTTAGATTTTTTGCCAAAACAGGCGTATACAATATCGGTCTTATGCACCTCTATATAAGCTAAAACTGATACCTGTTAGCATCGTATCTAGCCCATGATTGTCCTTTAAAAACCATCACTCAGACCCCATATTGTTTTAAACCTTACCTCATTATAAAAATTAGGAAGAAAGCCATTATGCGTATGCCTGAACCGCGTTCATCGCGTCAGTTAAATCAATTGGCCACTCAGCTCCAAGGTGAAGCTGAAATTAGTGGTGTCAATGCGTCAGGGACGCAAATATCGAGCCGTGCCTTTGAGATGGTCACAGATTTTGAGCCAGCAGGCGATCAGCCGCAAGCGATCAAAAAACTGGTCAACGGTATCAACTCGGGGATGGATGAGCAGTTGCTATTGGGTGTGACGGGTTCTGGTAAAACATATACTATGGCGAAGGTCATCGCTGAAACTCAGCGTCCAACCATCATCATGGCGCACAACAAAACGCTTGCCGCTCAGCTATACGGTGAGTTTAAGTCGTTTTTTCCTAACAACGCGGTTGAATACTTTGTCAGTTATTATGACTACTATCAGCCTGAAGCTTATGTTGCAGCGAGTGACACCTTTATCGAAAAAGACAGCGCCATCAACGATCATATCGATCAGATGCGTCTGTCAGCCACGCGTGCGCTATTAGAGCGTCGTGATGCGATTATCGTGGCGTCAGTATCTTGCATCTATGGCTTGGGTGATCCTGAAAGCTATCTAAAAATGCTATTGCATGTGGTTGTAGGCGATAAAATAGACCGTACGGCGACGATTAAGCGCCTAGTTGAAATGCAGTATATGCGTAACGAGTTGGATTTTGGCCGTGGTACGTATCGATTGCGTGGTGAGCTGCTAGATATCTATCCGGCTGAGTCTGAGCAATTGGCCGTTCGGGTGCATTTATTTGACAATGAAGTGGAGAAAATCACTTGGTTCGATCCATTAACGGGTAAGACTGTGCGTAGCGTGCCACGTATTACCATTTATCCAAAATCGCATTATGTGACACCGCGTAATAAGCTGGAAGCGGCCAGTCATACCATTCGCGCGGAGCTAGAGCCACGATTGGAATATTTCCGCGAGAATAACAAGCTGATTGAAGCACAGCGTCTCAAAGAGCGTACTCAGTATGATCTTGAAATGATTCAGCAGCTCGGATACTGTAACGGCATCGAAAACTACTCACAGCATCTCTCTGGTCGCCCGTCAGGGGAAGCGCCGCCGACGCTGTTTGATTATATTCCAGAAGACGCACTGCTGTTCCTTGATGAATCACACGTGACTGTCTCACAAATTGGCGCGATGTATAAAGGCGATAGATCACGTAAAGAGAACTTGGTCAATTATGGTTTTCGTCTACCAAGCGCGATGAACAACCGCCCGATGAAGTTTGAAGAGTGGGAGCGTATCAAGCCGAAAACCATTTATGTGAGTGCCACGCCAGCCTTATATGAGTTAGAGCACAGCGAGCAAGTAGTCGAACAGGTTGTACGTCCGACTGGTTTGATTGATCCTGAGATTGAGATACGTCCTGTACTGACTCAAGTCGATGATGTGCTATCGGAGATTACCAAACGCCGTGAAAAAGATGAGCGTGTATTGATTACCACGTTGACCAAGCGCATGTCAGAAGATTTGACCAGTTATCTCAAAGAATATGATGTCAAAGTCGCGTATTTGCATTCTGATATCGATACCGTCGAGCGTATGCAGATTATTCATGAGCTGCGTACAGGTGTGCATGATGTGCTGGTCGGTATCAACCTGTTGCGTGAAGGTTTGGATATGCCAGAAGTGTCATTGGTTGCGATATTTGATGCCGATAAAGAAGGGTTTTTGCGTTCTGAGCGTGCCTTAATTCAGACCATTGGCCGCGCCGCGCGTCATATTAATGGTAAAGCCATACTATATGCAGATCGCATCACCAACAGTATGCAAAAAGCGATAGACGAGACCGACCGTCGCCGTGAAAAACAAGTCGCGTTTAACCTTGAGCACAATATCACGCCTAAAGGTGCGCGTCGTAGTATCACGGATAAAATCGATACAGGTGACGATCAGAATGCCAATGACAATCAAGTGATTCCAATCAAGAGTAATCTGCCTGATGTAGACATTAGCATCTTACGTAGCCCTGATTTACTTGCCAAAGAGATCAGCCGTCTTGAGCAGCTTATGAAGCAAATGTCGCGTGATTTGAAGTTTGAGGATGCAGCGAAGACGCGTGACAAAGTATTAGAGTTAAAAGCACATTTAATCTGATAGATCAGGACAGATATAGCAAGGGTGAGGTGATTACAAATCACCTCACTTTTTTTATGGTTGATTAAATACCAGAGCACACAGGATGCTTGTAATACCGAGCAATGCCACTTACCATATCGGGGTCAATCTCATCACTCACATAGCATTTTAAAGGTTTGAGCGGCAATAATGCTCATGAGGGGAAAAGCTCTAGCTTAGCTGAGCATCTTGTCATAGCAAATCAGATTTTTAAAATGAATACAATCTAGGCGTATTATTCACTGTGCTTACCAATAATTTAATAGAATTAAACTCTAACGAAAACTCACTAGGCATGGCAAAATCTGCCAAGCAAGCAGTCATAGATTCTTTAGACATCGGGTTTCGTTATCCAGATGACCAGCGTGCAGCGCTGATTACCAAAGTCGCAGACATAAACGGCGTTACAGAGAGCCAAATCTCACTAGGCAGTGGCTCTAGCGAAAACATCCGTACGGTCATTCAGATGCTACAAAACCAAGCATTAATATCAGGTAAAAAATTCCAAGTCATCGTACCGCATCCAACCTTTGCTTATGCTGAGCTGTATGCTACCTCCATCGATGTATCTGTGGTAAAAGTACCACTAACAGATGAGAGCTATGCTTTTGACTTGCAAAGTATGCAAAAAGTAGCTGCTGACTTCGATGGTATCAGCTTGCTTTATCTCTGCAATCCCAATAACCCGACAGCGACGATTACTGATACCAAGATATTGAAAGACTGGGTAGGGCGCGCGCCAGACAATCACTACTTCTTATTAGATGAAGCTTATTCAGAGTACGTGACAGACCCAAGCTTTGAGAGTGGTGTTACTTGGATAAAAGAGCCGCATTCAGACAATATCGTCGTGGTGCGGACATTCTCAAAGTTGTGCGCCCTCGCTGGCATGCGTGTCGGTTATGCAGTCGCTAGCCCGCAAATGATTGCTAAATTAGAAGCGTTCATATCAATTGATAATACCAATTTATCTGGTGCTGTGGCAGCGTTAGCGACCTTAGATGATGAGAAGTTTTTGGCATTGAGCTTGCAAACTGCCAATCAATCACGTCAGCTGGTTGAGCAGACATTAGATGAGCTTGGTTTACGGTATTTACCGTCGCAGGCCAGCTTTATATTTCATGAGATAAAAGGTGATGTGCAAACCTATATTGATAGAATGCGTGAACATGGTATTGCCGTTGGTCGTGAGTTTGCGCCTATTACAGGTTTTAATCGCTTGACGCTTGGCAGACCTGATGAAATGGCAGTATTCGTTGAGGCGCTTAAGTCATTTCGTGAAAGAGATTGGGTTTAATCGAGCTAGATAAGACGGTTCGATAATATAAAAGGGAAGTTGCTGATTGGCACTTTCCTTTTTTAATTAGTTGCGCTTGAGGTCTCATGTTAGCCTATCATTTTTACCAACACTAAACGCAGTTTTACATATCGTACCTTAAAAAATCTATTCCTATCTTATAGGATACGTGAACGAAACAAGCATCATTATGCACGCAAGAAAATACTGAACAATAATCATAAAATTAAGCGTGCTAACTAACATATCTCATAATTCTAAAGCTAGGGAAGTAACTATGTTCGACATCAAATCATTTTTTAAACGAGAAGTAGAAAAAAAGCTCATCAATGTCGATGACTATATTTTTATGCCGGAGCGCATAGAGATGGAGCTTGAAGGTGGTTTATTGAACTGTGTATTAAATAGTGACGGGCGCGTGGATATTTTTTATAGCAAGCAAGGTGTGACGGAAGTCGGTTCAGCTTCTCGTAAGCATCCATTTACCGCATTTGAGACAGAGTTATATCATGGTGTATACGATGATGTGATCAGTGACTTGACCAAAGAAGTAGATAAGATCATTGATAGCTCTTCTAAGTATTTTCGCCGAGGTAGAGTATTACCTGTTACAGCGGCCTTATCTTCATCGCCATCTGCATCTGGTACTGGTAAGTTATAAGTCAGTTTGCCCAACCAAGCCCATTAAATGACAGAGGCCAATATTTAGTGATAAAAAGTTTGGCAATAAAAAGGGTGCGTTATCTATAACGCACCCTTTTTATTGGCTTACTGATTCTGTTTAGATAAAAACCGAATCTATTTGGCAAAACTTGTATAGCAGCTCTGGATAGATTTTGCGACAACTTGCGCCACCAATTGGGTGCGGTAGCTTGAGTCAATCGCAGCATTACCCAATTCGACGAGAGTGACCTGCTGAGGTGCTTGCTCACTGACACAACCACAAACATTGGTTTTGACAGATTCTTGCTGTGTTTCAGTCATCGCCACACTAGCAACACGCCAAGCAGTTTGTTTTTCGATTTCGCTACGACATTGGTTGTCGATAGCAGCCTTAAATACGTTCATACCGATATCACTTGCGGTCGTTATGGCTGTATTAGCGCTAGTACCAGCAGTCGTACCAGTGCCTGTTGATGTACAGCCAGCGAGAGCAAGAGTGGCAAGCATAGCAGTCGAAACGAGAAGTTTTTTCATGTATTAGTCCTTTAATGGGTTATCGGCTCTGCATTTTATCAGTAAAGCATATCAATAACATCACTAACCAACACGCTACTTTTTTATTATAAAGGTGATCCATAAAAAGAGCTGGCCAAAACAGTGTCTTGGCCAGCTCTTTGAATGTGTATTTGTTTATTATTCTAAACGTTTTTGCCGTGTTCTTTTTGCTGGATATCTTTTGCGAGTTTATAGCATTCATTGATATGGTCGGTAGCGATTTTCTTAAAGATTGTGTAACCCATGGTCGCTGCGACCAGTTGACCACCCAATGGAATGAACTTGGTCACTTGCTTGGCTGCGATACGGCCACCAAAGCCTTGAATGGTTTTTTTGACAATACCACGTGTCGCCATTAGGCCAGCAAAGTCGACCGTACGGTCTTTAACAGCACTCCAATGAACTTCACGTGATTCTAGATTAATGGCAGACTGACGGTCTTCAATTAAACCAAATCGTTCACTAATCTCAGGAATCAATTGTGTCAACATGCCAGCATCAACTGCCACATCAAAGAAAGGCACAGGAATGATAGCAACACCAGCAGATACTCTGGCACGTTTTTTTACCATTCCAAGGCATTCTTTTTTGACTTGCTCAAGATCTAAGCTAGGATCGATAGTGTTTGGTAGTTTTTCAGCAGCTGGTGTGGTTTTCATAAAGAATCCTTATAAATAATTAACATGTAAACAATGAAAAGTTCAATAAATACCAAGTCTCTCAGTTGCCTACTATTTTATGGATTTCTGAGAGCCATACAATCATTGCTTTGTAGCAAAATGCAGAAAATTAGGGTACCTATGCATCCTTTTTGTAAATAAAGGGCTGTATGCAATAGGTATGTACTAAGGGCGTTATTTATTAGAGGTGCTTATTAAACTAAGGATTCTTCAGAATGAATACAACATGGAATGATGTACAGAGATGTTATAGATTGCCGTTGTGGCACTCAGTTAAAGCCAGTAGAATACACCCATGCTAAATTTAACCCCCCGTTATACCAGCACTCGCATCGACGAGTTGCCTACCGCGTTGCAACCACTTGCCGCCCAATCATTGACCCTCGCTCGCCTATACGCGGGGCGAGGTATCACTGTGCCTGATGAGCTTGAGACCAGTCTATCGGGTCTATTGCCGGCTGAGGCGCTGCACGGTGTCACAGAAGCAGTATGTCTATTGGACGTCGCTATCGATGAAGGGCAGCGTATTCTGATCGTTGGCGACTTTGACTGTGACGGTGCAACCAGTACCGCACTGATGATACGTGCACTCACAAAAATGGGCGCTGTTGTTAACTTCCTAGTGCCAGACCGCTTTAAGTACGGTTATGGTCTGACACCAGAGATTGTAGAATTGGGTATCAAAACCTATCAACCAGATATGATTGTGACCGTAGATAATGGTATCTCAAGTCATGAAGGTGTGGCTCGCGCCCAAACGGATGGTATCGCCGTGATCATCACTGATCATCATCTCACAACCAAAGAGACGCCACCTGCGGAAGCCGTGGTTAATCCCAATCAACTCGCTTGCGATTTTGCTAGTAAGGCACTGGTCGGAGTCGGAGTGGCGTTCTATGTGCTTGGACGTCTAGCCAAGCTACGCCGAGAGGCTGGTAAGTCTACTGTACAAGTGAGCCAGTATTTAGATCTAGTGGCGCTTGGGACGATTGCCGATGTTGGGGTATTGGATAAGAACAATCGCATCTTAGTCCATCATGGGCTGTCAGCAATTCGTCAAGGCCGCTGCTGTATGGGGATATTGGCGCTGCTTGAGCAGGCGGGCCGTGATCCTAAGCAGCTTCACGCACAGGATTTCGGTTTTGTGTTAGGGCCACGTATCAATGCTGCTGGGCGTATGGACAATATGCGTATCGGTATCGAGTGCTTGTTGACAGAAGACTGGAGTACGGCACAGCGATTGGCCCAAGAGCTTGAGCAGCTCAATCGTACACGCCGTCAGGTAGAAGGCGAGATGCGGACGCAAGCAGATAGCATTGTGGCAGCGTTGGCAGCGGAGACGGATAACGATACAGATGAAGCCAGTGATATCATCATCCAAATGAAGCCTGAGAAAAAGGCTGTTAACGGTGCTGAGTCTAATAGTGCTAAGCCTAGTATTGCTGAAAGAAGCATCATTTTGTATCAAGATGACTGGCATCAGGGAGTCATTGGTATTGTCGCTGGTCGCCTAAAAGAGAGCCACTATTTACCTAGCATCGTTTTTGCACCAGCAGATACTGAGCGCACCGATGAAGACAGCGCCATCAAAGGCTCGGCACGTTCTATCGCTGGCGTGCATATTCGTGATGCGATTGAACAAGTGGCCGAGCGTTATCCTGAGTTGATTACTCACTTTGGTGGACATGCGATGGCAGCAGGTTTAACGATTAAGCGCGGTAACTTTGATGGTTTTGTGGCAGCGTTTAATGAAGTCATGGCGCAGATGGATGATGAGGTGTTTGCTGAGCAGAAATTCACTGATGGACCCTTGCAGGCCAGTGACTTTAGCTTATGGTTCGCTGAACACTTGGCGGATGCCAGTATCTGGGGTCATGGATTTGCACCGCCGATATTTGATGGTGTCTTTGAGGTATTAAGTTTTAAAGTATTAAAGGATAAACACCTGAAACTCTCGCTGCGTTATCCAGATGTTCAGTATCCGATTGAGGCAATTTGCTTTAACTTTGATAATGATGCTTGGGACTATCGCGCCAAAAAAGTGCATGTACTGTTTCAGCTAGATATCAATGAATGGAACGGAAAGCAAAGCTTGCAGTTGATGATAAAAGACTTAACTGTGGTAGAGCACGGTTAAAATGTAAATGTAAACGCTAAACGCGCTCAAATACGGGCGCGTTGGCATTCTTAATGCTTATCTAGGCTAATATCAGTATTTCCACTCAAGCGTCGGGAACTGCCAGTCATAGCGAATAGCGAGCATACGCAACGTAAAGATCGTCGCCATCGTGGATATATCTGCAATCCAGTCTGTCACGCCTAAATTGGTCAGCGCAAAGTAGAGAATGCCGCCAGTTAACGCTGCTGTGATATAAATCTCCTGCTGCAGGACTAATGGAATCTCATTGCAAATCATGTCTCGAATGATACCGCCGACGATAATGGTAATCACACCAAGTAATAACGCCACTGGGACATTGGCACCCATACTATCAGCGACTTTAATGCCTATTAACGTAAAAGCAGATAGGCCAATAGTATCTGATAGTTTAAGAAACTTATCAACGCGTCTAGAGTTGGGATGAAAAAATATCTGCATGACCAATGACGATAGGGTAATAACCGTCAAATAGCTCATGTCGACCATCCAAAACAGTGGATGACGATCTAGGATGACGTCGCGTACTGTCCCGCCACCGATAGCAGTCACGATAGACACGAGTAGGCAACCAAACACGTCAAAGTTTTTATGTTTGGCTAATATCGTGCCTGACACACTACAAGCGATGATACCAATCATGTCAAAAACATATATCAAAGAGCGTGGGTCAAACGTAGTAATCAGTACTGTAGGATCCACAGAGATGGCCAACATGATCAAGTCTCACGAATTATCAATTGATAAGATGAGGGCTAATACAACACTTAAAAAGCCGATCAGCCATGATTTTCATCTTAAGCAACTAAGCGAATAGAAGGCAGGTGCCAGTCGAATCTAAGGGCTAGCATACGGACGAAAAAGATAACAAAGAGCATAATAAATTCATTGACCCCAGCACTTACACCGAAGTACTGCAACACCAAATAAGTGACTGATCCTGCAACGCTGGCCGTGATGTAAATCTCTCGCTGTAGCACCAGTGGTATCTCATTACAGATGATATCCCGTAGCAGACCACCAAGAATCGCAGTCCATACGCCCATCATCACAGCGATAAGAGGTGCCATGTCTTGTGTCAACGCAATTTTGAAACCAATCACACTAAATGCTGCGAGACCAATGGCATCAAAGAGTTTGAGCGCATTATCAATCTTATGATACAGATGAAAAAATATTTGCAAAATAAGAGACGTCACAGTGATGACAATTACATAATTGAGGTCAGTCATCCAAAATAATGGATGACGATCCAGCGCCATATCTCGTAGTGTACCGCCGCCAATCGCATTTACCATCGCCACTAAGATACAGCCCGAAATATCGAAGCCTTTATGCTGTGCCAATAGGGTGCCTGCTATCGCGCACGCAATCACGCCCACCATATCTAACAAGTACAATAAAATATCAGGAAAAATCAAAACATGGGCCATGGTTGTATTACCAAATCTAAATCATCAAAAATAGTAGAATGTTGAATAGCTGAATATAAAGCCGCTGGTCATCAAATAGCCGGACATACCCTAACCATCTTTTGCAAATAGAATCAACCCGACTATAATCAGAGCGATACCTATTAGTCCCATCATCGATGGCAGACTGCTATTGAGCAATAACATGCCACCAATCAAGGCAAATATCACCTCACTGGCCTGAGTGGCATCAACACCAGCCACTTCGCTTGAGGTTTCTGCTTTTTCGCGGGCATATAAGAAAATACTGGTGGCCGCCACACCTGCCAATAAAGCGACTAGCAGCGTATTAAATACTTGCTTCGTCTCGGGCAATTCAGGATGAACGATAAGACCCAATACCAACCAAAATGGAACAGTACCCAACGTCATGAGCCACACTTTATTAAAGGCATTTTGCAGTAAGGTGGTTTGGATAGCGGGGATTTTGTCAATTAAGCCTTGCAGTAGAGAAGGGGTTGGTTCGGCTAAGACAGTGTCTGCCGTATGAGCAATACTGATCAAGTCGGCCGGATAGTGAGTATCAATAGCAGATAAAGGCGGCAGCTCAGTTTCCGCCGTCTGGTCAGTCGCTTGAGAGGTCGCTTGCGTCGGAGCTTGTGATTCAATATTTTTTTGTTTGGCGTTATAAGAGACCTGCCAAACCAATTGGTTACCAATGGGGTAGCTAAAGGCTGCTACTAACGCAGGCACAGCACCGTAAAGCAGCATGTCTTTCATAGGGACGGCATCAGCACCCAATACAGAGGCGGCATGTATACCTTCACTAATGTTAACCAGCACCACACCGAAAAACACCAATAGCGCATAAGCAATGAATTTCTTATCAAACCGCTGGCCAAATACTAGTAAGACGAGCAGACTTGCGACAACGGTAAACATAAAGGTTGCCGCGACGACCCAGCCCGCAGCATGATCAGCCGCGTAGCATATACCTGTATAGAAAACACCAAAGCCAATACCACCGGTAATGCACCAAAACTTCCAATGGTGGCTAAAGATAGCGAGCAGCTCTCTAATACGCCCAAAGCCATGCTGCATGACGATAATAGCCGTAAGAATCAACCACATAAATAAATAGCGAAGGCTGGCTGACCAAAACCAATGTCCACCAGCAGCACTCATCAGCTCATTTAGGACAAACGTCGAGCTAAAAAATGCGCCCGATAATAACCCTAATAAAATGAGTTTGATCATATCTTTATCTCTATTGATAGTTTGCTATTTGTTCGTATGTTCAGACGTTAAGGTGTTTACTTGCCTTTGGCATCTGCCCAAATGATTTTGTGCAGTTGCAATTGGAAACGTACAGGTAGCGCATCTGCCAACATCCATTCTGCAAGCTCTCGCGCCAGTACGGGTACTTCAGGGCTAGGCGAATTTTTACTGATATCATCTGCGACGTTGAACATCGGAGAAAACCATATTGTACCAACCAAATTGTTGAGCTCATGCTCGATCAACTTGGCTTTTGCCCAGTCGTAATCGGTACGATTCATAATGACGAATTTTATTTGATCGTGCTGAGTGAGATAGTCAAGGTTAGACCATAGATTTTTATCGACTTCGCCTGAGCTTGGCGTCTTGAGATCCATCACTTTGCTGACTGCTACTGGCACGTTTTCTACCGTGAGCGCGCCTGCTGTCTCAAGCGATATCTCATAGCCATCGCTTAGCAAACGTTTCATCAGCTCGATGGCATTCGGCTGCGCTAATGGCTCGCCGCCAGTCAAACAGATGCGTTTGCATGGATAGCCTTTGATGGTCTTCATGATGGTCTCTAATGACTGACGCTCGCCGCCGGTAAAGGCGTACTCGGTATCACAGTAGACACAGCGTAGCGGACAGCCGGTCAGGCGAACAAATATTGTCGGCAAGCCTGACGTTATCGCCTCACCTTGCAAAGAATAAAAAATCTCAGTCAGACGCAATCCTGCTTCAGGATCAGTGACAGGAATGGCGGCGGTGCGTAATGGTGATTCACTCATAATATGTCAAATACAGTTATAGGTTGATAATGTGATTAAGCATTTATCAATCGTAATAAAGAGGCAGGTTCTAGTATGGGAGTTTTGCGTTTGGATAAAGCCAAACCAAAAAAACGGATTATAACGCACCGCCCTCTATTAATCTGCAAAAAAGACGCTGAAGTTTTCTTCAGCGTCTTTAATAAAGGGGATCTGTCGTTGTCTGTACTGTTTGGGTACGAGACTACAAATGCTAAAAATATTAGGCTAAGCGTAATAGCTCATTGACTGATGTTTTTGCACGAGTTTGCGCATCGACTTTTTTCACGATGATAGCGGCATACAAGCTGTGTGTGCCATCTTCTGACGGTAGGCTACCTGGTACGACGACTGAACCTGCTGGTACACGGCCACGATGAATCTCACCAGTTTCGCGATCATAGATGCGGGTAGATTGACCGATGAATACACCCATAGAGATGACAGAACCTTCTTCTACGATCACGCCTTCAACAATTTCAGAGCGCGCACCGATGAAGCAGTTGTCTTCGATGATAGTAGGGTTGGCTTGTAATGGTTCTAATACACCGCCGATACCAACGCCGCCTGATAGATGGACGTTTTTACCGATTTGGGCACATGAACCAACGGTCGCCCACGTATCTACCATAGCGCCTTGATCGACATATGCGCCGATGTTGACATACGATGGCATCAATACAGCACCAGCTGCGATGAAAGAGCCTTTACGAGCAACGGCTGGTGGTACCACACGTACGCCAGCTTCTTTAAACTGTGCTTCTGTCCAGTCAGCAAATTTAGTCGGCACTTTGTCATAGAACTGCACATGCTCACCAGCTGCCTGAACATAGTTGTCGTTTAAGCGGAAAGACAGTAGTACCGCCTTTTTCGCCCATTGGTTGACTACCCACTCGCCATCTTTCTTTTCTGCAACACGTAGGCTACCGTTGTCTAGCTGCTCAAGCACTTGCTCGACAGCATTACGTACGTCTTGTGGCATAGTGCTTGGGCTATATTCGTTACGGTTTTCAAAAGCTTGTTCGATGGTTTGTTGTAATGACATAAAAAATCCTAACGTTAGTTAAAGGTAATTAAAAAATAAATCGTACTTATAGTTAAATTTTTGCTTAGTTTCAGTTATATGCTTGCTTAAATTTGGACTGAAAAATTACTTGCCGTATTGTCGCTAATTTGACCGCTTTTAGCAAACAAGTTCAGTGTCTCATTATGTCTGTATTAGAAAAAACGTTAATAAGACTGCTTAAATGACTCATGCATCGTGGTCTAAGCGTCCGGTGTCGTGCTTTTTATCCATGCTAAAAGATCTTGATAGACAATTTTATGGCCTGTTTCATGCAGTACTTCATGACGCATATTGGGATAAAGCTGAATATCGACTCGGCTAAATTTTTGCTTGTTCAAGCGTGAGACAATCTTACGAACGCCTTTGCCCATTTCACCAATTGGATCCTCTTCTCCGCTCACGAATAGCATCGGAAAATCTTTGGCAATCGTTGTCGCCCAGCCCTTGTTTAGCCCTGTATTCATTAAAGTAAATAATGTCATAAAGCCGTTGTTGGTAAAATCAAAGCCTGTTTTTGGGTCGGCTTCATAGGCTGCAATATTGGCCGTGTTTTCACTTAACCAAGCAAACTGTGATGAGGAAGCTCGGTCAGATAATTGACTGTTAAGCACCTTATTCATTACGTTGGAAAATATCGTATTTGGCTGTCTTGGTGCCACTTTTGTAAGCAACTTATTAATGGGCAGTAAAACTTTGGTTAATGGGTTTGCATCCGCAGTGCCCATCAAGATAGCCCCTGAAAAATTACGCGCGTGATGCTTGAGTACATTGCGTACGATAAATGAGCCCATAGAGTGTCCCAGCACAAAGTGCGGTACATTAGGATGACGCGCTTTTAGGCTATCGGCCATGACAATCACGTCTTTTAGCAATGACTGTACAGGATGCTCATCTCCAAAAAACCCCAGATCAGCCTCAGTCTTTACGGTTTGCCCATGACCCAAATGGTCATAAGTTGCCACCGCGATACCGTTGTCTGCCAAAAACTGTGCAAAGTCGCTATAGCGCCCACTGTGCTCTGCCATGCCATGTACAATCAATAACGTGGCACTGATATCAACGTCTGCATCGCTTGGTTCAAAAAATTCATGGTGCAAGTAGTGAGTATTGTCGGAGGAGAGAATATGGTCGTTACTGGTACTCATGTAGTATTCCTTGACGGGTTTTCAGTCGTTATAATTTTGATGAATAAAATCTGATGAATAAAAAGACAGTGTATCTGAAACATGCTAATAGCCACTATAAATGATATGTCAAAAAATTAAATAATTATAGGGCTTCAAAGAGTCTATTTCATTGAACATGAGTGCATTTTACCTGCTTTTGCTAGGTTAGGTGACCCACACAGACAGATTATTTTTAATGGTATAGTCAATCATCTATAAAAGAGTTACCACGTTGACCTCGCTTGAAGTATCACAGTTACCTCTGAGCTTAGTTGCCTTGAGTTGCCTTGTTTCCCTTTTAAAATGAATCAGCTATATAAAAATTAAGTGACTTTTAAACGGCTGAAGGTGCGCAGATGCTAGTAGATAACATGCCTGCTTCAACACTGTAAATATTATCAAGCCTGAGTGCTCAGGTGGCATCGTTTAACATGCATTGTTTACGCCATTAAGGTGGTCATCGCACGTTTACAACAGAGCAATCTTAAACCTGTTTCATTTGTATGGTACTTTTCTATAGAACACCAAAGCGCGGCTTTAATCGCTTAAGTGATTAAAGCCGCGCTTATCGGTAAAAAACCAGCACAGCTTCTTTTCTATATTAAACTGACTATACCACTGACTGATACAAAATAACCTATGAAACGTTTATCGAAAAAAACACTATTATTAGCAGGAGCAGGGCATGCTCATATCGGACTGCTGCGCCGACTCAGCGCTGATCGTTCAAAAAACAACGCATCGAATGCATTGATAGATACGGATATTCATCTGATTAGTGAGCAACCCCACACGCTTTATTCTGGAATGCTGCCTGGCTGGATGGCAGGGCATTATCAGCTCGATGATATCAGCATTGACACAAAATCTCTGTGCTTGCGAGCTGGCGTGCGTTTCATTCAGCAGTCAATTACCAAGATAACGGCCGCATCGAATACGGTAGACACCAGTGGCAATGAGCGTTTTGATTATGATGTGCTGTCCCTAAATACGGGTGCCGATACTGACTTGCGCGGGTTAAGCCAAGCAGATGATTATAAGGGCAATGATAACCGTGATGATATGAGCAATGACTTAAGAAATGAAGTCATTGCTATCCGTCCATTATCGACGTTTACCATACAATGGCAGCAGATTTTAGATGATGCTCGGCAGTCTGATCAGTATCGATTGGCTATCGTTGGCGCAGGTGCTGCCGCCACTGAATTGGTGATGGCGGCACAGGTTGCCTTACAGCAAATCAATGGCAATCATCAAGTGACACTGATCTGCGGTGAGAATCTGCTGTCTGGATTCGTACCGAGTTTTCGGCAGCGAGTGATCAAGCAGTTGCACCGCCACGGTATTACTATGATTGAGGCACGAGCGACAGCGTATCGTGATGGTCAATTGTCAACCTCTAATGACTCGTTTCCGGTGGATGCGGTTATCGCTGCCACT
Organism: Psychrobacter sp. SWN149; assembly: GCF_015864565.1. Classification (NCBI taxonomy): domain Bacteria; kingdom Pseudomonadati; phylum Pseudomonadota; class Gammaproteobacteria; order Moraxellales; family Moraxellaceae; genus Psychrobacter; species Psychrobacter sp. SWN149. The sequence continues at coordinate 194,321 of NZ_JADYWX010000005.1, read as the reverse complement.
GGCGTGAGAGGCGCGGCATGGACAGCGTCAACTGATTTGGAAACGGTAGATAATGGGTTTGTCGCGGTCAATAGCCAGCAGCAGAGTGTCTCGCACCCCAATGTATTTGCAGTAGGGGATGTGGCAACACGAGTAGACCAATATGTCGCTCACTCAGGTGTCCATGCGGTGCATGGCGGCGCGATAGAAGCGGGTAATCTACTGGCTTACTTGCAAGGTGAGGCGCTAACAGAGTATCAACCAAGAACTCGCACGTTGTATCTGCTGTCTTGTGGTGATAAGTATGCCATTGGCAGCTGGGGGCGTGTGAGCCTTCAAGGACGCTGGGTCTGGTATCTCAAACGTCAAATCGACAAGCGTTTTGTGACATCTTGCGCAGCATAATGTTTAATTTTCATAATTATAAAATGCCCAATATTTTATTTGTCACTGTTCATTCACAATCAGGTAGTATTAGTTAGATAATATGTAAAGTTAAGAGTTTTGAAGTATGATACTTTAAGTGATATAACAGTAAAAAAGCCATTGCTTACGCTGAAGCATTTACATTGCAATAATGCTTATCTATATGCTGTCTCTACATTGTTATTTTCTTTAGCTGTACAACTAAAAGGATTTTGTACCACTATGAAATCGACTATTGAATTACTTGAGCATACGGACTTTCCTGCTATTAAACGCCAACAATTAACCATATTGCAGGTCAATATGGGTTACTTGTGCAATATGTCGTGCGTACACTGTCATGTGGCGGCTAGTCCTTATCGCACTGAGATGATGTCACGAGAGTTGGTTGAGCTGATACCTAAAGTGCTACAAGCGCAAAATATTGACACGCTTGATCTCACGGGCGGTGCGCCTGAGATGCATGAGGACTTTAAGTATTTAGTAAAAGCGGCTCGCGCACTCGGCGTCACAGTAATAGATCGCTGCAATTTGACTATTCTCATGGAAGACGGTTATGAGGACATGGCGCAGTTTTTAGCAGACAATCAGGTAGAAGTGGTGGCCTCATTGCCATGCTATTCCCTAGAAAATGTAGACAAACAGCGTGGCAAAGGTGCATTTGATGACAGTATATTGGGATTACAAAAGCTCAATAGTTTGGGTTATGGCAAGCCTGACTCAAGCCTGACACTGAATTTGGTCTTCAATCCACAAGGTGCCACACTACCGCCCAATCAGCAGCAGTTGGAAGCCGACTACAAGCGAGAGCTAAAAGAGCATTTCGACATCGAGTTTAACCAACTGTTTGCACTGACTAATATGCCGATCCAGCGTTTTGGTGCAGTGCTATTGGCCAAAGATCAATTCCACCCCTATATGACACTACTCAAAGACAACTATGTCACCGCCAATTTAGCTGGGGTTATGTGCCGATCAACCATTAGCGTCAATTGGCTGGGCGAGCTATTTGACTGTGATTTTAATCAGCAGCTTGAGATACCCGTACCTAATAAATTGCGTCGACATCTAAGCGATCTGTTGACCCAAAACCCTTCTGGCGATGACATTGCTATTGCTGATCATTGTTATGGCTGCACCGCAGGACAGGGCAGTAGCTGCGGTGGCACGCTCGAAGAAGAGACACAATCTCATATCGTAGAAGACACAATTGTTTAAACACGATTAACAGTTACTTTTATAAGATTTACTGTTTTACAAGATCTACTAACTAATAATCACATCCTAGTGAAAACCATCGATTCAAATGGAGTCAACCTTATGTCAGCATCTAACTTCTCAGTCAAAAACCTAGTGGTACAACCAGTGATGGCGACAGCAATTCTATTATCCAGTGTTGCTGCTTATGCTGATTTTAACCATCAAAGCTGGGACAGTTTGCTTAATAAGCATGTCACCATGACCAATGGTGGCAAAGCCTCGGTGGTCAACTATGCTGGCATGAAAGCAGATAGTAGCAAGCTCACAAGCTATTTGGATGCCACGAGCAAGGTATCTCAATCAGAGTTCAATCGTTGGAACAAAAACGAGCAGTTGGCATTTTTAATCAATGTCTACAATGCGGGTACCGTTGATCTGGTATTGACTAAATATCCTAATATCAAATCTATCAAAGACATTGGTGGGACATTCGGCTCACCATGGAAGCAAAAGTTTATTCCATTATTGGGCAAGACTCGTTCATTAGATGAGATCGAGCACACCTTAATTCGTGGCTCTAAGCGTTACAACGATCCGCGCATTCACTTCGCCGTTAACTGCGCCAGTATTGGCTGCCCTGCATTACAAGATGATGCTTTCACTGGCAAAGGTTTGGACGGGCAATTAGAGCAAGCCACCTCGAAATTTTTGGCAGACAGTAGCCGTAATCGTCTAAAAGGTAATACGCTGAGTGTATCGCCAATCTTCAAATGGTACAAAGAAGACTTTGCGACCAATTGGCGTAGTACCAACGATTTAGAAGGATTTTTAGGTCGTTACTCTTCATCATTGGGATTGAGCAAAGCCCAAACCGCTGACTTGAAGCAAGGCAAAATCAAAATCAGTTATACCGATTACAATTGGAACTTAAATAAAAAGTAAATCTAGAATTTGGTCGATACAGGTGCTGGTCTTTATCAAAGACAGGCGAAAATGATGATGACTCATCACAATGGTGCATTTATTGAACATCTCTATCATCATTCCATTGCTAAATGAAGCGGACAATATATCGCAGCTCATTGCTCATATTAACAGTCACCATCCACCACCGTTGCAGGTGATAATGGTGGATGGTGGCTCGACGGATGATTCAGTTGGTATTGCTAGACGTTTATTAAACGATTTATCAAGTGTGGCGCAGACTGCTATAGATTGGCATGTTATAGAATCCATAGCTGGGCGCGCACGGCAAATGAATGCAGGTGCCATGTTAGCAACAGGTGATGTTCTATTGTTTTTACATGCCGATACCCAGTTGCCAATTGATGCGATAGATAACATTCAGCAGGCAATGATTCAGTATGACTGGGGACGTTTCGATGTGCGTCTGAATAGCCGTGATCCATTATTAAAAATCGTTGGGCTAATGATAAATCAGCGCTCACGTCTAGTAAGTATAGCCACCGGCGATCAAGCAATTTTTATCAAAAAATCTGTGTTCGGACAGCTTGGCGGTTATGCCGACCAGCCATTGATGGAAGATGTTGAGCTCTGTAAGCGGCTCAAGCGAATTGCCCGACCTGCTTGCTTAAAGAGTAAAGTAACAACATCAGCTCGGCGTTGGCAGCAACATGGTACGTGGCGGACGATTTTCTTGATGTGGTATTTGCGCTTTGATTATTGGCGTGGCGTATCCCCTGAAGTATTAAGGCAGCGCTACTATCGTTGAATCCAAATGACTTCGATAAAAGGAAGCCGAGTGCAAGCTATACATTTGCACTCGATTGCCTTGATGCTCGTTTAAACCGAATTAACTATATAAACATTAATACCTAATACCCCTTTAGATTAAGGATGCGCCCTAGCATGACTGAGCATTCAAGCCCTCACACAACCCGTACGATAACCGATGCACAAGCACAACACCCAGACACCTGTGTCATATTGTTTGCCAAATATCCGGCGCGTGATATGGCAAAAACTCGCCTGCAACCAGCCCTAGGCGTAGAGGGTGCTGCGATTATGGCAAGGCAATTGCTGTTGCATAGTGTCGAGCAAGCCGTCGCTACTGATTTTGTCGTTGAGTTATGTGTCAGTCCAGCAGTGACAGACCCTTGTTGGCAAACCCTTAATTTGCCTTACTCACTGCAGTGGTCGACTCAAGCGGATGGCGACTTGGGCACGCGTTTAATCACAGCAAGTCAAGATGCGCTGAAAAAACACCAAAAAATCGTATTGATAGGCACTGACTGTCCTAGTCTGACGGCAGAGCGTATTCAAACTGCGATACAGCAGCTCGATGCCCATGATGCGGTTATGATTCCAGCGACTGATGGTGGCTATGTTCTACTCGGGTTTAAACAAGTTGATGGCAGTCTGTTTTCGGATATTATTTGGAGTACAGCTAGCGTGGCCGCTGTGACCCAGCAGCGTGTGGCGGATTTGGGTTGGACATTGGCATTGTTAGCACCGTTACATGACATTGATGAGCCTGAGGATTTAGCACATCTACCATCAGATTGGCTTAAGTTTGCTCAGTAGTTATGACTATACAAATGACTAGGTGACTCTCAGCACACGCTTGTCATGGATATATTTATACCGTATCGCTTTACTTTTATGATGTTTACTCAGATTTTAACCAGGTTTTACTCTCAATAAGGGCATTGTTATGCATGACGTCGTGCAAAATTACTATGGTAAAGAGTTACAAGGTACTGCCGATCTAAAAACCTCAGCGTGTTGTGATGTGAGCAATATGCCGGAGTGGCTCAAGCCATTATTGGCCAATATCCATGATGAAGTGCTGAGTCGCTATTATGGCTGCGGACTAGTATGTCCTGCACTGCTTGAGGGCTGCCGAATTTTGGACTTAGGCAGTGGTTCAGGTCGTGACGTCTATGCATTGGCGCAATTGGTGGGCGAGAGTGGGCATGTGGTTGGCGTCGATATGACGGATGAGCAGTTGGCCGTTGCCAAAGAGCATCAGCAATATCACATCGACAAGTTTGGTTATGACAATGTGACTTTTTTGCATGGCTATATCGAAAAGCTAGATGATCTTAATCTTGCAGATGGCAGCTTCGATATTATTGTCTCAAACTGCGTGATTAATCTCTCACCAGACAAAGCAGCCGTCATGGCCAGTGTGCAGCGCTTACTTAAGCCTGGCGGCGAGTTTTATTTTTCTGATGTGTATGCTGACCGCCGTATTCCGCAACATCTAATAGATGATCCAGTCTTGTATGGTGAGTGCTTGAGCGGCGCATTGTACTGGAAAGACTTTACCCGTTTGTCACGAGACGCAGGGTTTTTAGACGTACGTTTGGTCGAGGATCGTCCGCTTGAGATTACTGATCCTGCCTTGGCGGCAAAAATTGGCGATATCCAGTTTTTCTCTGCCACTTATCGTTTGTTTAAGATCGCAGCGCTCGAAGATGCTTGCGAAGATCATGGGCAGGCAGTGATATACAAAGGCTCTATTGCGCAGTCTCCGCATCGTTTTGATCTTGATAAACATCACGCTATCGAAGCGGGTCGGGTATTCCCAGTCTGTGGCAACACGTTTAGGATGCTAAAAGAATCTCGCTTTGCACCGTATTTTGAGTTTATCGGTGATGACAGTCGTCACTATGGTATTTTTGCAGGCTGCGGTGAGCTGATGCCATTTAACCAGTCTGTGATGCCAACCTCTGGATTAGGCGGTTGCTGTTAAAACTAAGAGATTGACACTAGCAAAGGCCATTAATTTACTTAATGGCCTTTGCTAGTGTCATTCGTTGCTGATGTTTGTATATTGGTAGACGCTATAGAAATAGCGTTTAACTGTTTAATAGATTGATTTTCGGTTAAATACTCATTTATCGAAATGTTTATTAATGTTTAGGAAGTAATGCCGCCAATCGAGTTTTGGTTGCATCATCCATCATAGCTACTGACGTCACCAGTGCTTGAGTAAGCGCATCATGTGCAATTGAGTCAGGCGATTCAACGGAAATCAAAGCGACCGCTTCCTTAATCACTTTTTGAGCATTGTCTGCATTTTTCATTAGGTTTTTTATCGCATAGTCTGCACTGACGGCTTCTTCAGTCGGATGCCAACAATCAAAATCTGTCACCAGTGCCAAGGTCGCATAAGCCATACTGGCTTCACGTGCCAATTTAGCTTCTGGCATATTGGTCATACCGATGATGTCTGCCTGCATCTGACGATACCACTGGGACTCTGCACGGGTTGAGAACTGTGGACCCTCGATACAGACATAGGTCGCTTTTGAGTGACTGGTGCCTTCTGCAATATCTGCATTGTCATAGGCACGCGTCAAGAGTTCTGCTAGGGCAGGGCAAAGCGGATCGGCCATCGATACATGAGCGACTGCGCCCGCGCCAAAAAAAGTACTCACTCGCTGCTTGGTCATATCAATCATTTGATCTGGAATGACCATATCTAAAGGCTTGAGATGCGCTTGCAATGAGCCTACTGCTGACACGGACACGATGTAGCGCACCCCAAGCGTTTTTAACGCATAAATATTGGCACGATAAGGCACTTCAGACGGCGTCAGTCTATGACCTTGACCATGCCTCGTCAAAAAAGCAACGGTCACACCTGCTAACTCACCAAGGACAATGTCATCAGAGGGGCTGCCAAAGGGCGTATCAATAGTAATATGACGCTTGTTGATGAGCGCATCCATTTGATACAACCCGCTACCCCCAATGATAGCGATATCCGCAGAAAGTGATACTTGTTTTGTAGAAGTTGTCATGAGTGTTATCCAATTTTAGTCGTCAGAGACAACCTTGCTAATGTAGAAGAACTTTTTTGTTATTGAAGCTTATTAATATTTAAAGAAAATATAGCAGAAATTGAGGGGTGATAGAAAGTAATCATAAATAAGTAATTGGTTAGGTTTCATACACCATCTATAACGATAGTTTGTCAAAATTGACATGAATACTGCATCGAATATGCAAGATGTGTAATCGTTGTTAGTTGTGATAAAGGTTTACAACCCATTCAAACTCTGCTTAAATAATTGATAATCGAAACAAAGTTCCACTTGGCGGAACTCTATATATATTCAATTATCAGTGATAAAATGTTGGTATATCCTTAAATGGCTTTGAATATAAGGTGTTGAAAGCAAAAGAGAAAACAGTCTACGGTTTATTTTTTGCAAAAATTGCTATATTATTACTCGTCTGTAACGTGTTTATGTATAAATACGAATATTATTAAATGTATTAAATCGATTACTTCAAGGATGAATTCAATGATCAGTTCTTTAAAATCCCCATTACTTTTGTCAGCGATGCTGAGTGTCACACTAGGCCTCACCGCATGCTCGTCACCAAGCTCAGAGAGTAGCGATGCCGCTGCTACAGATAGTACTGCAACGGATAGCGCAGCGACTGACACTGCTGCTGATAAGCTGGATACCAAGTTCCTTACCATCGCGACCGGCGGTGCATCAGGCCCTTACAATATCATCGGTACGTCATTGTCTGAAGTCTATGTCAAAACCTTTGGGGTTAACTCAAAGACGCAAACCACGGGTGCTTCAGTTGAAAACGTCAATCTATTGACCCAAGGCAAAGTTGACATGGTGTTGGCGCTTAGTGATGTGGTCACAGATGCTGTTGAAGGCAAAAACAACTTTGAGAAGCCGATCACTAACATTCAACAGATTGCGGTTCTGTACCCTAATGTCGTGCAAATCGTGACGACGAAAAAATCTGGCATCAAAAATATTGAAGATTTAAAAGGCAAGCGTATTGCTGTTGGCGATCAAGGCTCTGGAACAGAGGTCAATGCTCGCACCTTGCTAGAAGGGTTCGGCATTACATATGATGATGTGACAGTTGATTACCTAGGCTTTGCAGAAGCGGCAGATGGCATGAAAGCGGGTAAAATTGAAGCAGCATTCTTTAGTAGTGGTCTACCAAATTCATCTTTGATGGAGTTAGAGCAAGGCTTAGATTTACAGATTGTCACGATCAACCAAGACAAGCTAAAAGAAATCATCGCGACCAAGCCTTATTTCAAAACCTTTGAAATTCCTGTTGGCACCTATGGTAACGAGGCCGCGATTCCAACGGCAGCAATTATGAATGCACTATTGGTCAGCTCTGATTTGTCTGAAGCTGATGGTTACAAATTAACCAAAGCGTTATTTGATAATTTAGAGGGTCTAAAAACCGCTCACCAAGCGGCCAACGACATCAGCCTAGCCACCGCTCGTGAAGGCATGGTCGCTCCAATTCATCCTGGTGCTAAAAAATACTATGACGAACAAGCAGCCAAGTAATTTATTAGGGCTAACAGCTGGCGCGGCATTGATTGCCGCGCTGGTTTTTTTTACGTTATGGATGGGCACCGCTTATCAATCTGTCGTCGAAGTACGAGTTGTGGGTTTAGAAGGAGACGATAAGGTATGCTACTTTGTCGAACCTGACTTTCAACTGCGCTGGATACATTCTGTAGAAAAGCAGTGGTGGGAGGAGCAGTACCAACGTATTGACGAAAGCGGTACGGAAAAAGGTGCATTGCTACTGACCACCACGTATTTTGAAGCATTTGGTGCAGGGACACCTTCCACTGAAACGCTTGCCCCTATACAAAAGCCTGGCTATTTGGGCTATCAAATTAACGAAAAATTGCCAAATCTTAACTGGGTCGTCTCTCGACTGACCAAAGGTGAGATTGATTATGGCAACCATCGTTTTTTGATTCACCAGTGGGTGCCAGACTATTCTGAAGTAATAATCATGCCGAAAATGTATGGTTTCATTGATAGATTTAACAAGGACTTTTGTCATGACATCCCAAGTGACGGATCACGGTAGCGTAACTACCATGCCAGACGCTCATGTTGATACAGACGCTGAAGCGGCGGCGAACAACAAAGCGGTATTGGAAAAATATGACCGAGAGTCAATCACGCGTCATATTACCCACGGACCAGTGAAATATTTGATCGCTGGAATTTGTATCCTCTATTCGCTATTTCACCTTTATATCACTTTTAATCCAATGCCAGCGCTGTTACAACGCTCTGTACACGTGGGCGTTGGTTTTGCCTTAATATTTTTGATATTTCCTGCTAGCAAAAAAAGTAGCCGAAAAAGTGTGGCATGGTATGACTGGATTTGGTTTGCGCTGTCGCTATCTGGCATGGGCTATCTAATATATGAGTATCAAGATATTGTGACCTCGCGTGGCGGTATGGCCAACCAAGTCGATGTGATATTTTCACTGATTACGGTGGTCTGTGTACTAGAAGGCAGTCGCCGTATCACTGGTTGGATTTTACCAATACTGGCAGGGATATTCTTGGCTTATCCATTTGTCAGTCATTTGGATTTTATGCCCGATAGGCTGCTGACTCGCCCTTATGACATGGGTGATATCTTTGGTCAATTATTCCTAAAAACTGAAGGCTTATACTCTGTTGCGATTGGTGCATCGGTCACGTTTATTTTCCTATTCATTCTCTTTGGCGCGTTCTTAGCACGCTCGGGAATGGGACAGCTGTTCAATGATTTGGCACTAGCCATCGCCGGTCATAAAAAAGGCGGCCCTGCAAAAGTAGCGGTTATCTCTAGTGGCTTTATGGGCAGTATCAACGGCTCTGCGTTATCAAATGTGGTCAGTACCGGTGCCTTCACCATTCCGTTGATGAAAAAGGTTGGCTATCACAAAGATTTTGCTGGTGCAGTTGAGGCAAGTGCCTCAGTTGGCGGGCAGATATTACCGCCAATTATGGGTGCGAGTGCGTTCATCATGGCGGAGACCACAGGATTGCCTTATAGCACGATTGCGTTGGCCGCATTACTGCCAGCGATTTTGTACTATTTGGGTGTGATTGCGCAGGTGCATTTTCGCGCTGGACGCCGTGATCTAAAAGGTATCGCCAAAGAAAACTTGCCAGCGGTAAAAGAAGTGCTAAAAGCCCGTGGTCATATGCTACTACCGATTGTCTTTTTGGTTTTCTTGTTAATCAAAAATGTCCCTGTTGGCTATGCAGCGGCTTATACCATTGGCTTTACTGTTGTGATCAGTATGCTACGTGCCGAGACTCGCATGGGGTTGTCTGATATTTTGGGTGCATTAGAAGATGGTGCGCGCCAATCGCTAGCGGTAATGGCAGCGTGTGCGGTCGTCGGTATTATCATTGGGGTGGTTAGTCTGACCAGCTTTGGTACAGTGATGACATCCTCTATTGTGACATTAGGTGCAGGGTCGTTATTCTTTACGCTCATCTTAACCATGTTAGCATCTATGGTTTTGGGCATGGGTCTACCGTCTATTCCTGCTTATATCATTACGGCGACGATGGCAGCACCTGCACTAGCTGGCTTTGATATTCCGATTTTATCAGCGCACATGTTTGTTTTCTACTTTGGTATCTTTGCCAATATCACACCGCCTGTCTGTCTAGCAGCCTTTGCGGGTGCGGGTATCTCTGGCGGCGATCCGATGAAGACAGGGTTCTTGTCACTCAAACTGGCACTTGCCGGATTCATCGTACCGTTTATGTTTATCTATAACCCAACGATGTTGATGATTGATCCAACAGGCTTGGCAGTCACAGCGAAAGAGTTCCCATTACCACCTATTGTAGATATTATCACCGTAGTAGTGACGTCAATCACTGGTGTGATTGCACTCAGCGCTGCGCTTGAGGGATATTTTAGAGGCAGTATGAATACTGTGACTCGTATCATCTTAACGATTGGTGCGTTGTTATTGATTTATCCTGAGATGATGACAGGTATCGTTGGAGGCGCTATTGTTCTTGGTATTGCAGTATTTAATATTAAGACCAGTGAAGCACCGACGCCGACGTTAAGTGTTTAAATATAGAATTTTAACGTTTAAGCGTTGATGTTGTAAATCAGTCATAAAAAAGGGTGAATAACAAATCTGTTATTCACCCTTTTTAGTTTTCTAGCAGCTGTCTTCAGCGAATACTTTATATCCGCTGTATGGTCAGCTTAGCAGCCCAATTTGCCTTCTGCTGCTAATGCTTTTTTGCTACGGATAGGTGCAGGGCAGTCTTCACCGTAATACTGACGATCGGCAAAGTAGCTTGAGCGTACCATTGGGCCTGCCCAAATATTAAAGAAGCCAATTTTTTTGCCGTAGTCCATATAGCGTTGGAATTCATCTGGATGGACATAACGATCGACAGGCGCATGGTTTTTACTAGGTTGTAGATACTGACCAACCGTAATCATATCCACATTATGTGCCTTTAAATCATCAAGCAGCGCATAAATCTCTTCTTCGGTCTCACCAAGGCCAACCATAAAGCCACACTTGGTCGCGATATCAGGACGGCGCTCTTTATATAGCTTGAGTAAATCAAGTGAATGCTGGTAATCAGAACCCGGACGGAATGCTTTATACAGACGTGGCACCGTTTCGATATTGTGGTTAAACACATCGGGCGGCGTTTCCGTTAGTAAATCTAACGCAACATCCATACGACCACGGAAATCAGGTACCAATATTTCAATTAAGCAGTTCGGGCTAAGCGCTCTAGATTCATTGAGTACTTCGACGAAATGCGCTGCGCCGCCATCTTTGAGATCATCACGATCGACAGAAGTGATAACAGCATATTTGAGTTGTAAGCCCAAGATGGTTTCAGCAGTATGGCGTGGCTCATCAGCATCTAGCTCATTTGGACGACCATGGCCGACATCACAGAACGGGCAGCGACGCGTACAGATATCACCCATAATCATAAAGGTCGCCGTACCATCAGCGAAGCACTGCGGTAGGTTAGGGCAGGCGGCTTCTTCACAGACCGTATAGAGCTTTTGCTCACGCAGCGTTGACTTGATACGAGCCACTTCAGCAGGTGATGACATTTTTACCCGAATCCAATCTGGCTTTTTCTTAGCCTCAATGGTGGGAATCACTTTAATTGGGATACGGGCAACTTTGTCATAGCCTCGCAGCTTTTCGCCTTGAATGGCTTTTTTTGGTTTGGCTTTAGCAGCAGGTACATGCGTTTGTACGGCAGTTGTCATAATGGAATTATCTCTTAACCCTTTATACTATAAGGGTTTATGGAATTATCAGAATGTTTTATTAATGGCGATATTATAGCAGAAATTTGGCAGTCAATTTTGGAACAATATCGTTAAGATTACTACGATTGCTCTGACAACCATAGTTTTAAATATCTATGTTAATCTCTAACTCATTCAGTATATCTATAGCGGCGCGAAACGCTTCTTGGGTGGCGGGTGCACCGCAGTAGGGCAAGCTATGCATCAATACTTCTCGAATCTCAGCTATTAATCGCGCCTCGAATATGGCCTTTTAATTCAGTTGGGCTTTTTTGGGCAATCAAAAAAGCGATAGTGATTAATGAGCGATATTTGCGCGGCAGTACTGAGTCATCTTGCCATGTGCTGCCCCAAGCGTGTTCAATGATCCAGTCTTGTAGCGGCTGGGTAAATCCTGTGGCAGCATCAAGTGAGCGCTTCACGTGTGCCTCACCCATGACCTCAGTGCGTACTTTTAGCCCATTGTCATAGTTGGTGCTATCGTCCATATCGGCATCCTTAGTATTTATTGAAGGTATCTCTTACAGAGTTGCATAACAGTCATATGGTGACTGTATGCTCATAAAGCAAGTAATCATTATTAACAATAATCAATGGGACATCACTGATAATGGGGCATGCAACGCTATTGTAGAGGGCACTATTTTTATAATAAATGTTCGATATGGCCTTACTATCCGCCTTTTACTGGCTGAACCATTAACATTTAGAGCGTTTTAAGCTATGATTGCACCAATAATTATTCCCTATAGTATATCGACGCAGGCAGTCATGCTGACTACCCACGTAATGTGCTAAACCCCAACTAACGAGGACGACTATTGTGTTAGAAGCTTATCGTAAACATGTCGAAGAACGTGCTGAGCTAGGAACGGTTCCGCTACCACTGAACGAAAAACAAGTAGTAGAGTTAGTTGAACTCCTAAAAACGCCACCTACAGGTGAAGATGCGTTTTTGATGAACCTGCTAGAAAATCGTATCCCTGCTGGTGTTGATCAAGCAGCATATGTTAAAGCAGCATTTTTGGCCGCTATCTTGAAAGGTGAAACCTCATCACCACTTATCAGTAAGCAAAAAGCGGTTCAAATCTTAGGCACCATGCAAGGCGGCTACAACGTTCAGCCATTAGTTGCTGCATTAGATGATGCGGAAGTAGCACAAGACGCTGCTGAAGCATTAAAAAAGACTTTGCTAGTATTTGACGCGTTCAATGACGTGACTGAAAAAGCAGAAGCGGGCAACACTATTGCAAAAGAAGTGGTTCAGTCTTGGGCTGACGCAGAATGGTTCTTGAACCGTGCTGAAGTACCGAAAAAGACCACATATACGACATTCAAAATCACTGGTGAGACCAACACCGATGACTTATCACCTGCGCAAGATGCGTGGAGCCGTCCTGATATTCCATTGCATTCACTAGCCATGCACAAAAACTCTCGTGACGGCATCACTGCTGATGACGAAGGCGTTGTTGGCCCAATGAAGCAAATCGAAGAACTGAAGAAAAAAGGCCATCAATTGGCATATGTTGGTGACGTAGTTGGTACGGGTTCTAGCCGTAAGTCTGCGACCAACTCAGTACTTTGGTTAATGGGCGATGATATCCCTAACGTGCCAAACAAACGTGGTGGCGGTCTGGTATTGGGTAACAACATTGCGCCTATCTTCTTTAACACGATGGAAGATTCTGGTGCATTACCAATCGAAAAAGTAAATGTTGATAACCTAAACATGGGTGATGTGTTTGATATCTATCCGTACGAAGGCAAAATCACTAAGCATGATTCTGATGAAGTACTATCAACGTTCGAGCTAAACTCGCCAACATTGCTTGATGAAGTACGTGCCGGTGGCCGTATTCCATTGATCGTTGGTCGTGGTCTGACCAATCGTGCTCGTGAGTACATGGGTCTTGGACATTCAGACATCTTTGCGAAGCCAGAAGAGCCAGTTGATACTGGTAAAGGTTTTACGCTAGCACAGAAAATGGTTGGTAAAGCTTGTGGCCTGACAGGTGTACGTCCTGGTATGTACTGTGAGCCTAAGATGACTACGGTTGGCTCTCAGGATACGACTGGTCCGATGACCCGTGATGAGCTAAAAGACTTGGCATGCCTAGGTTTCCAAGCGGATCTCGTGATGCAGTCATTCTGTCACACTGCTGCTTATCCAAAGCCAGTTGACGTTGAAACTCAGCACACCCTACCTGACTTTATCATGAACCGTGGCGGCGTCAGCTTGCGTCCAGGTGATGGTATCATTCACTCATGGTTGAACCGTATGCTACTTCCAGATACCGTTGGTACTGGTGGTGACTCGCATACTCGTTTCCCAATGGGTATCTCGTTCCCAGCGGGTTCTGGTTTGGTTGCTTTCGCAGCTGCGACTGGTGTGATGCCACTTGATATGCCTGAATCTGTCCGTGTTCGTTTTGTTGGTGAGCGTCAAGCTGGTATCACGCTACGTGACCTAGTACATGCTATCCCTTATCAAGCGATCAAAGAAGGGTACTTGACTGTTGATAAGAAAGGCAAAATCAACGAGTTCAACGGCCGTATTCTTGAGATTGAAGGTCTAGAAGACTTGACTGCTGAGCAAGCGTTCGAGTTGTCTGATGCCTCAGCTGAGCGTAGTGCTGCTGGTTGTACCATCACGCTATCTGAAGCGTCAGTGACTGAGTATCTAAACTCAAACATCACGCTGCTTAAGTGGATGATCTCAGAAGGCTATGGCGATGCACGTACGATCAGCCGCCGTGTTGAGCAAATGCAAGAGTGGCTAGCTAACCCAAGCTTATTGCGTGCTGATGCTGACGCTGAATACGCGATTGACATCACTATCGATATGTCAGATATCAAAGAGCCTATCCTTTGCTGCCCGAACGATCCAGATGATGCTAAGACACTAGCAGACGTGGCTGGCGATACCATTGATGAAGTATTCATTGGTTCATGTATGACCAACATCGGTCATTTCCGTGCCGCTGGTAAATTGCTACAAGATGTACCAGCAGGAAGCCTAAAGACTCGTCTATGGATTGCGCCGCCTACTAAGATGGATGCACGCCAGTTGATGGAAGAAGGCTACTACAACATCTACGCTCAAGCCGGTGCTCGTACCGAGATGCCAGGTTGTTCACTATGCATGGGTAACCAGGCGCGTATCGCACCGAAGTCTACTGCGGTATCGACCTCTACGCGTAACTTCCCGAACCGTTTGGGTCAAGGCGCTAACGTATACCTAGCATCAGCTGAGCTTGCTGCAGTTGCTGCAGTACTTGGTAAATTGCCTACCAACGAAGAGTATCAGCAGTACGCTGGTATGCTGGATAGTATGGGCGAGGAAGTGTATCAATACATGAACTTCGATCGTATGTCAGACTATACTGAAGAAGCAGATAAAATTAACGTTGCTCAGTTGAGCTAATGTTAGTCAAAGTGTAAGTTAAGTCTTTTTACGTTTTAAAAAACCCCGTACCGTGATGGTGCGGGGTTTTTTATTGATGACTCTAAGATAAGCAGTATTCATTTACAAACTTTTATTGAGTATCTATACTCAACGTTGTGACTGTTCAAATGTACGACTTTCAATACGCGAGACTTTTGAGGACAAATATTATGGAACGTAAAGTTATGCTTGATAAAGCGACGCCGCCACCATTACCCAACTCCGTTATGGCTAATAATAGTGCTGAGGCAAACTATGGCATCATTGACTGGTTTAAAAAGTGCTTGCGTAATTATGTGAATTTTTCGGGTCGCGCTAGGCGCAAAGAGTATTGGTACTTTTTTCTAGTACAGATGGGTGTGGTCATCGTTGCTATGTTGCTAGATGCCATCATATTCAGCTCAGAGACAGGTTTATTCTATATAGTCGCGGTGCTTGGTTTATTTCTGCCTGGTCTGGCTGTGACTATCCGCCGCTTGCATGACACTAGCCGCTCAGGATGGTGGTTTTTGATAGGTGTGGTGCCACTGATAGGCTCTATTATATTACTGGTATTTTTAGCGAGTGACACCAAGCCTGAAACCAATAAATGGGGTCTGCCAGCAAAATAGTCTGGCTTAGGGCAAGGTTAAATGGTTAATAAAATTGCTTACGCCTGTTTACAAATGTGCTCACTGATTTTTTACGCGATCTTCTGTATAATATAGGGGCAGGCGGAAACCGTGGCTCTGCACTATATTTATCTTTTCTATCTCGGGACGGACCGATACTTTGATATGCACTTAGGTGCTTTGGAGTCTTGGTTGATTACTTTATCACCGTTCAAACGTCGTATCGTCTATGTGATTGCATTTGAGATTATCGCAATTATTTCCTCTACCTTTGTGCTCATGAAGCTAAGCAATAGTGATGCATCGGACTCTCTCCCTGTCGCTTTGATGGTATCTCTAGCAGCGATTATTTGGAACTTTTTATATAATACCGCTTTTGAGACTTGGGAGGATCGTCGACAAATAGCAGAGCGCACGCTGCTTATTCGTAGTGTTCATGCATTGATATTTGAAGTCGGTTTGGTTTTGATCTGCTTGCCGTTATATATGGTTTGGTATCATGTAGGTTTGCTTCAAGCATTTATGATGGAAGCGGCTTTGCTGGTATTCTTCTTGATTTATAACTTTGTGTTTACCTTTATCTTTGACAAGATATTTACCTTACCTTATCACTATAAGACCGCATCTACTGCTTAGCTAATGTCTGTCTTTCAATGAGTAATGGTGATGTTGACCACAAAAAAGCTGCCTATCTATGGGCAGCTTTTTCGATGATGCTATTCAATAGCAGCGGGGTAGTTATTCAAATTTATTATGCCATAGCATTATTTACTTACCTTGATAAACAGGTTTACGCTTTGCTATGAACGCGCTAACCCCTTCTATAAAGTCATCGGTTTTTGCCATTACCGTCTGTTGTTCTACTTCCGTATCTAGCGCTGCGCTCAAACCAGCGAAAGCATGCACATTGAAGCTCTCTTTCATAGCGGCCAACGCTTTGCCTGGT
The DNA here is from genome assembly GCF_015864565.1 of Psychrobacter sp. SWN149. Taxonomy (NCBI): domain Bacteria; kingdom Pseudomonadati; phylum Pseudomonadota; class Gammaproteobacteria; order Moraxellales; family Moraxellaceae; genus Psychrobacter; species Psychrobacter sp. SWN149. Next base: position 177,622 of record NZ_JADYWX010000005.1, on the reverse strand, counting down.
AATTGGCTCAATCGGAGCGCCAATGCTTGTACGGTGGCATCTAGCTCGTCCACACTAACCACGTTGTTTACCAGATTTAAGCGCGCCATATCTTCTGCTTTTAGCTTATCACCCAGCATCACAAGTTCAGTGGCTTTTGCGGCCCCAACCAATTGATTCAACAAATAAATACCGCCAGCATCTGGCACTAAACCAATATTGACAAACGCTTGCACGAACTTTGCATTGTCTGCCGCAATACGAAAGTCACAAGTGAGCGCCAAGTTCATACCAGCACCTGCCACAGCGCCTTCTAATTTGGCAATAATCGGTTTGTGGATCTGACGTAGCTTCAAGCTGACTTCTCCTGCGCCTTTTACCATACCTCTCAATTTGGTGGAAACAATGTCCTTATCTAAGCCTTCAGACAACATCTCTTTGATATCACCGCCGCTTGAAAAATTACCACCAGTGCCTTGTAAAATAATCACTCGTACTTGGTCATCAGCCGCTGCTTTATCGAGCGCTATCAATACGTTGTTTTTTAGGGGGGTACCAAAAGCATTCAGGCTTTTTGGATCGTTAAAAGTAATGGTCGCGATGTGCTGGTCAACTTGATATCCGACTATAGGCTGTGACATCTGAGATTTCCTTATTTTAAATGACTGTTTTAATATTTTGTATCAATGAGAATGGTACGAAATAAAGGTAAAAATGATTCAATGCCAATTACTATAGCAGCTTGCTAGGATTATAAAAGTGCATTTTATGAGCGCTTAAGACACATCTAAGCGTTAGTTAATTTTTTAGATTTATAATAAAGAATGACTAGGGCATGTCCTCAATTTAATCGACAGTCACCTAAATGGGTCAAAAATGGCTAAATCTTGCCAAACGGCGTCAAATAACTGACTAATATCTCGATATTATCTGCGCTATTTTCCTTGTTTGACTGCAATTTATCTCATTTTCATCACCATTTTTAAAATGAGGACACGCCCTAGTAAAAATAACCATGACTAAGTGGACAAAAATTTTGTATGAATAAAACGACTGGTACGTAAAAATGTTACTCACTAAACCATTGTTGGACTATGCTAGTATTCTAAGGGTAGCATCAGAAAATATCTGATACAGCGCTTAATATATTTAACCAAACAAGGATGTGGTTATGCCAACTATTAATGTCAATAATGCTGATATCTATTATGAAGACAGCGCACCAAGTGACACGCAAAAACCTGTTATCGTGTTTGCCCATGGTCTGCTGTGGAGCTCACAGATGTATGACAAGCAAGTAGAGTATTTTCAAACAGACTATCGCTGCATTGCTTTTGATTTTCGTGGGCAGGGTCAGTCACAGATTACCAAGTCTGGCTATGATATGGAGACGTTGACCGAAGATACGCTTGGATTGCTTGCCGCACTTGATATTGATAAATGTCATTTTGTTGGATTGTCAATGGGCGGATTTGTCGCGCAGCGTATTGCGCTTAAGCGACCTGAGCTTCTGCTGTCTTTGACGCTTTTGGAGACATCTTCTGATCCTGAAGATCCAAAAAATATACCCCAGTATCGCAAGCTTGTAAAAGCCATTCGCTGGCTTGGCATGAAGCGTGTGAGCAATAAAGTTATGCCGATTATGTTTGGCAGTACCTTCTTGGCTGACAAACAGCGTAAATCTGATCGCAAGCAGTGGCTCACGGTGCTTCAAAGCAATCGTAAGGGTGGTGTCGTCAAGGCAACAGCAGGTGTCATTGAGCGAACAGGTACTTATGAGCAGCTGGGTGATATTATCACGCCAACACTCATCATCGTAGGTGATGAAGATGCAGCAACGCCTTATGCAAAATCTGAGCGTATGCACTTTGCCATTGCTGGATCCAAGCTTGCCATTATCAAGGGTGCTGGCCATACGTCGACAGTGGAAGAACCTGATCAAGTGAATAAAGTGCTCAGTCAGTTTTTAGAAAGTTGTGCTTAATATAGATAGGTATTGACGAGGGGCTTTGAAGTTATACATCGATCAATAAATATCAGGTAAAGAGCAACATCAAAAAGCCGCTATCTATGAAGGATAGCGGCTTTTTGCATAGTTTGAATAGATTAAATAGCTGAGGGCTACATTCGTGAGCTGTACTGGCTATGACCGTCATCAATCGTTCCAAATGCTTCGGCACGGTTGACGATTTCGGTGGCCCACGCACGATGCGTCGCAGGTTCTAACATCGTATTGTTATACTTAAATACTGCTTTAGCCTCAGAGTGTAGGATCGCTTGCGCCTCGTCCAACGTACTCAGTGGCACGCAGTAGGCTTGCTGTACCAATGCGATTTGGCTGGGGTGAATGACGGTTTTTCCCACCAGACCTAAGCTGACATCTCGGTTTAGCTCTTGCATAAAGAGTGTCGGCTGATCCAAATACTCAAATACGGGCGCGGTGAGATAAAAACCATGCGGCACAAAGCAGCCAAGTAGCTGATAGGCAAGGGTGCCGATAGGCGTGTCATAGACAATACTGTTCTTCGGGCGACGCAAGCGCAGCGCAGCAAATAAATCATTACCACCGATACGTAGCGCAAACACTGGCTGACTAAAGGCTTCTTTAAAAGCAATGGCCAGCTCTTGGTTATGATGCGGATTGAATAGGGCAGCCGTTTCAAGCGTAGGCATCAACAGATGGTCGATTCTCAGGTTCTGACATGCCATTCGCCAATTGGATAAGCTGTACATATCGACTTTTGGCATGACAAAGCCATCAATCAGATCGATATGGGCATAATCAGCCAGTTGCTGTAGCATCATCGGACTACGCGGACGTATAAAGACCAGCGGGCGCGTTGGATGCTGGGCGTGAATGGCAGCGGCTCTAGATGGGTCATTGATGCTATTGACATGCTCAGCCCACGTATCGAGCAGCGTGCGCAGACGCTCAAGTGCTAGCTCAACATCCTCATGACTGACCGCATCCTCTAGACAAATAATAATACTATTGATCGTCGGTAGCTTGTCTCGCTTGATCACTTGCCAAATATCTTGGCGAGTGGCAGGCATGTATAAGCTTGCACCCAGCTGATATGGATGGTGCGTGTGCGGTCTGACCATCGCATGACGCTCAGTGATCAGATGTGTATAAGACTGGGTATCATGGTAAAACTCTGACTCGTGGTTTTTTATATCGGACATAATCGGCATCATAAATAGAGGGATGAAGGGCAAGCGTTCAATAATGCTAGATGTATCAATGCTAAAGGCATTAACTGTCTTTGGAGCGTTGTTTGATAAGCGTGATGGCTTGATAGGGAAGTATTTTATCACCTAATACACTGATTGTGATGTTTCGTTGTGCACATAAATGACGCAGTAGTATGGTATCGGGATGATCAGCAGTAGCGAGCAATATACGCTCTGGATCACGGCGTAATATGGCTCGCGTTGCCTCGGCAATCGTTGGCTTTATCCGATTGCGATTGGTGATGCCATAGTCTGCTGCGAGCGTATCTATCAAGGCTGCCGTTTGATAGCGCGGCTGCTGATAGGTTGGCAGCCGCTCTGGCAGAATAGCCAATGAACGCCTCGCTGCATCGATATGATCGATAAATGCCAAGCTATGATCTGTGTCTAATAAATCATCATAAAAGACACTGCGATGCAGGCCTGATGACGGCTCTGTATATAAGCTGCGCGAAATCAGTCCTGATACCGTACTATTTAACAAACCCGATGGGATCAACCAGTCTTCTTCACTAGCAGCCAGCCAAGCAACGCCAGCCGGATCAGCAAGGGTCAGTAGGGGAATGACATCAGCACCTTGGTGAAAGATATTGGCAAAATTAACATGAGTCGTGTCGCTAAATGTCTCTAAACTACGAGCCAGCTCTTTATAAATCGCACCTTTACCTGTCCAGCCATCGACGAATACAATCGGACTGTCTGGATAAGCATCCAGCAGCATTTGCAAAGCTACTGGGTCAAGGCCACGATCACGAATGATACTGATACCATAATGCATGCTTGGTAGAGAGTAGCCCCTATCCGTATCCGACAGCGCACGCTGCAATAACACCCCAATCGGTAGGCCTGCCCGCACTAAGCTCACTAAAATTAATGGATGCTCATCATTCACTTTACGTTGAAAAACATGATGTAGCGTATGTGCCAAATGAGCGATATCAGTTGCGGCTCTCTCAGTACCTTGCTCTAGTGCCTGCGTGTATAGCTGCTCATGCATGGCAGTGGGCGCTTGCTCTAAGGTCAACATATCAGAATAATGACGTTGTCCACTTTGAATAAGCGCTTCTTTTTGACTGACCGGCACATCGGCAACGGCGTCTTTATCGACCATATTGAGTAGGACAGTCACATCGCTCGCAAGATAGCTGCCTGAGCCATAGTTTTTTAGAGTAGCTCTTTTTGTTTGTATATTAGGTAAAGTCATAGTATGAATAATAGCACTCGTGATGATAACAGTGGGATTGCGTGGCTGTTGTTTAAACTCATGGTTTAGCCTGACGATTTAGACTGATATTGCTCATGCAGTTGGCCGTGGTTGGGCATACCGTACCAGTCTAGCAGTTGCAGAAACGGCAAGTCAGCTAAGCTGTCACCGAAGCCAAAACTAGGACGCTGATGGTCCAAATGAGTCTCTAATAAAAACTGCACGGCATGTTGCTTATGCACAGCATGTGGCAAGATCGCTAGATTATTGGCATTCACATGCACATAAAAATCTTGATCAAAATCACGTATCAACGTTGGTAGCTTTGCTGCTAGATCCACTAATGCTTGATGGTCTTTTTGCGCATGTTTGATAGCCAGATAAATCGTTAATTCTTCATCCACAGAGCCATTGCTAAAGCTATCGATATGCGGTGTGAATACTAGATGACTCTGCTCGCTTTGACCGTGATTGGCAAACAATTGGCTCAGCTGGTTAAGCTTATCTTGCAATGGTGCAAGCTTGCTATACATATGCTGTTGCCATTCACTTAGTAGCTGCCCATCAGATGTCAAAATAATCGCCCCATGGGTCAATACTTGCCAGCTATCGAAGGGCAGTTTCACGCGTTTGATTTCACTACGGTCACGTGCGGTCACCACTATCAGCTCAGTACTAGCGAGCAACCAATTAAAAAGGGTTGCTTGACGCTGACTCATAAAGCTTAGCGGCTCGTTTTGCTTATTGACCGTGGCACATACCAAGTTTTCAGGCTCAGTGGTAGGCAAGTCCCATGTATCAATTTTACGCTGGGTTTGAAACAAAGTATCGTCCAAATCCATGAGTGCATAAGGTTTGATAATATCTGGGCTGGGTTTAAAGAATGGGGTAGTCATGAAATCGTCCATACATAATAGAGTTAAAAATTAAAGAGCAATTTAAAGCGTAGGACTTACTACCAACACATTATCCAAACCTTGCCACATCGTATCGACGCTATCAGCGTCCGTCTCCACGCACAACACAACCAAGTCCCATTCTGTTGGATCGACATTATAAGAAAAATTGGTCATACCAAGCCCGTAATTATCGCTAAAGCTCAGCAACGTGGTGATGGCACCGCCAAGCGCAATCGGTGAACGGGTTAACGCACTAAAGTTAACGATAGAATCTATGTTGGAGTTGAGATTTTTAGATTCTGTCTCAAGCCATTCAGCCAATAAAAATGGCAACCAAACAAACTCATTACTACCCAATACTAAGATTCTTTTTGGCAACTGAGTAACATCAAAGCTTTCTTGGCCATCAAGACGCGTAAATGCAGTCTGAAAACTCGAAAGATAGTTATCAAACCCATCTATACTATTGAGCGTTGGAAATCGGCCCCAGTTGCCCGTATCGCCGAGAGTCTGACTACCAGCTGCGGTAGTATCGACCGATGGCATCGTAATGGGCTCAGGGTTAGGCGCATCTGTCCACTGCCATGCGCCAGACAGTAAATGATGACGATGAAACTCAATACCAGTTAAACGATCTGACATTTTTGCAGGCTTAACGCCATCTGCTTGCTGGTTTGTATTTTCTTGATCTAATGACCAATCAACCAATGTCGTCAGATGCACTTGCTCTAACTGAGTGAGTCCTGCTTGACGTAAGGCGGTGACGACATTGACGCAGGTATTGCCTGTTGATGCTTCATCATCAACCATAATCAGCGTTTTGCTGGCCAGTAGCTGCTCCTGAGTCACAGCATCTTGACTTTGATAAATCAAATGCTGGCTGGCATGACTGTGGTCTTCACAAAACGTCGTCAGCAAAGCGTCAGCACCATTAGCATCACTACTTTCATCGTGCTGTGCATGACGAGTAGAGTTCAATAGCAAGGCGTGTGGATAGCGTGATTGTAGGGCTTGATGGACACCAGCAGATAGACCGACAGCAGTCTCTGCCATACCAATGACTAGGATAGGTTGAGGCAAATCGCTAGGCACTAAATCGGCTAAATCAGTAAACGCATTTCGCATGGTGCTGGGTGCGACGGGGATATGACGCCCCAGTACTTTTGAGACAAACAAAAACGCACGTTTTGGGTTAATACGTTGTGCAAATCCAAGCAGATCTTCTAGTTGATAATGGTCATCCTGTTCTAGGTCATTTTTGGTCGTTGCTGAATTGGTCTGATAAGTTAGGTCTAGTGTGCCACGGGGTAGAGTGATGGTCGTGCTGTGTTGCTCATTTAACATTTAAATTCCTTGGCGCTTTTAATTTTATATAGGCATAGATTTTTTAACCCTGACAGCCAACCAACCATAAGGCACTGCGACTTTGCTTGCTTAATTGAGGTGTAGTCAGAGAGCTAGCGCTTGATGAATGATTTATATTTTCCAAACTGATTCCAGCGCTTGCTAATAGGGCAGATAATAACTGAAATTTCACCGCATAGTTCATATTTTGTGCATGTTCATGATTCAGGCTAGCCGTCACCATACCGATAACCTCGCCAGTCGGCAACAATAAAGGGCTGCCGCTAGAACCGGGCTGAATAGGTGCAGTAAATTGCATATAACGGATATCATCATTTAAGCCTGTTAGCCCTGAGATGCAACCTTGCGTCACTTGTAGCTGACTACTTAGCCCTGACAAGGGAAATCCCAGCGTGGTAACAGTCTCACCCAAGATATCGCTACATCGTTGCACCAATGGAAGGTAACTAGGCAGAGGGTCATTGACTCTGATAATGGCAGAATCACTACCGATATCGCTGAGCACGACTTGTGCTTCAAGATCGGGTTGGCCTTGCTGACGTATACCAATCATCTGAGCCGACTCAATCACATGATAGCAAGTCAGCAGATGGTGTGAATCGATAGCAAAGGCTGTTCCTGTCCACGTTTCACCTGCATTGACCTGACGAGGAGGGCGCGCTTCGCTATTTGGATGAGTGCGTTGCTGTTGCTGCGCTGCTTGTATACGCGCGTGAGTATCAGGATGACGAACATCAAGACTGACTTGTACGCGCTGCTCAAGGCTCGCCAGACCTTGGGTTGAGCACTCCCCAAGCGCTCGACATTTGAGCTGTCCATTACGTTGATATATCTCCAATATGATGGCAGCTTTGACATGGCGCTCATTTGCCGTAAAGTCATAGCGTAGCTTACCGTCATCTAGTATTAGAGAGATATCGTTTAGCGCTATCGAGGGCGAATGGGTACTTGGGTCGCTATAAACATAAGCGATAAGCTGTAAAAACATGACACCTTGTTTTCCAAACAGCTCAGTCAGGTCGAACTGCCATATACTGGGACTGCCTGCGTTGTCTATCTTAGCCCACTCTTTAGGCTCATGCAGATAGGCAGGGCTACAGACTGCCTTGCGATTTGCATCCAAAGGCAAACATAATAATCCAAGCTGTTGACCAAACTTAAGCTCATTATTTGTAGAAAAACCGACCGAGCATTGCGCGCTTGTAAGAACCGTGTTGGCACCTAATGCCAATGTCGTTTGTGTGCTCATTAGTCCTCTTCAAATCACTTTTCACGTGATTATAGTTATTTTATTCTTTTCTCAATATTAGCCTGTGTTTACCGTTTAATCGATGATTATTTAATAATGAGTACATGGGTCAACATCATTGAGAAGGTCTATTTGGCTCTTGTAATTGGTTCCAATTTTAGATGCTCTATGGTTTGAGATTACATAGGCCTTAAAGTGGTAAACAATAAGTAGGTAGTATAAAGTGAGTAGCCATATAAATAAGCAACGCGAAAAATCGAATAAGTTTTTTATGCTCTAAATTTCACATTATTTTAAGTTAACTAAGTAAACATTTTTTTACTAATTTACCACCTATCGGACAATGTAACCACCTATCGGACAATGTTTGGTAACATCTTGCTAGAAGGGACAAATCTAGCGATAATGTAGCCAATATCTACCATTGTTTTCATTGTCATTTGTGAGCAGCATGCGAACCAAGCTTTAGCAGCCTTTTTAAATATTATGATTTTTTACCAATTGATTCAACGACTGACCATATATTCGTTGAATAATAAAAACTATTGGCAAGAGTATGAATGGTCTTTTAGACGGTCAGTAATTATTGCACAGCTAGATTCAAAAAATATTGATAAAAATGTGTTCTACTTCGCAAATATAACAAATTTGATGTTTTCAAATACGGTGTTTCTAACAGTTATTAAATAATAACCCATACAAATAATAACTTATCTAACAAAACAACCTTAAAAACTTTGTCCATATTCATTATTTGGTCTATCGCAGTGGCTTAGTATATCTATGCGTAGCACTAATTTAGTAAAGGAGTGACCTTTGAAATTCTCTTGTGCACTAGAAACGTCTTCTGAACGCATTCGTTTGGTGAATGTTATCTCGCCACTTATTAAAGCCGGCTATCAACTGATTTCTCAGAAACAAGAGTCTTCCGAAAACGGTGGTAATATCATCCGTGTGGTTGCCAAAAGCCAAGAACCTAAGACGCAAGCAGATCTCATAGAAGACTTGTCTTCAATTGAGGGATGTACCCTCTTTAATCTAGAAATCGATGAAGACGACAATGCAGCCTCATCATCAGTACCAGCAAAAAAAGTGCTGGATGAAAAAAGCGTGTTGTCAGCCATTGGTGCCTATTATCCTAAAATTGCAGATATCGTCAGTCAGTATGAGGCCAGTTTGCCTGCTGATCGACGTATGACAGCATTACATGAGTTGGGGCGCAAGGTTGGGGGCGGTATCTATCAACGTGACTATGCGCTTGGTAGTCCATTAAAGATGCCTAAGACGATCAGTCGTGAGCTTGTGCCAGCACTAAAAGGGCTTTCTAAAGTTAAAGCCAAAGACAATATCATCTATTTAATAAAATGCCCGTTCTGTAAGTCGTCAGATCATAATCACTCAGGATGTCATTTTGTTGTGGGCTATATAGAAGGCTTCTTGGCAAGCAATCCTGCCGTAGACATGATTCAGGTCGAAGAGACCAATTGCGGTGCTGGCAGTACCAATATTTGTGAATTTACCATCCGCTAAAAAATAAATCATAGACTCTTTAACGTCTATCAAAAATGAACGAGTGTGCAAGGTATCGCGGTGCGCCCCAAGCAGTATTGCTACGCTCAATTTTATTACGTTTTTATGGAATATATAAGGCAAAAAAATGATCGAAGTTGAATACAACCTACTACTGGTACTAGTCTCATACGCCATCGCAGTGTTTGGCTCTTATGTTGGCCTAAACCTTGCCATTCGAGTGCCGTCTGCAAAGCCGGGAACTGACCTATACTTTTGGGTTGCGCTATCTTCTATCGCGATTGGCGGTGCTATTTGGTCGATGCACTATATTGGTATGATGGCAGTTGATATGAAAATGCCGGTCACCTACGATCTAGGTTTGACCATTGTTTCAATGTTGCTAGCCGTTTGTTTTGTCGCGGTCGGTATCGTGATCGTTGGACGCGGTGAATCAAGCATTGGCAAGCTGTTAGGCGGTGGTGTTTTGGCTGGACTTGGAGTTGCAGCCATGCATTACACTGGTATGGCATCAATGCAAATGGACGCAACCATGTCGTACAACATACCACTGTTGATTGCTTCAATCGTTATCGCTATTGTGGCTGCGATTGCAGCGCTCTGGTTGGCATTCAATCTACGTGGCACGTTACAGCGTTTTGGTAGTGCGTTCATCATGGGTATTGCTGTTTGCGGTATGCATTACACTGGTATGGCGGCTATGGAAATGACGATGACGGATCATGTGATGTCTATGGACTACACACACGCAGGTGCCATCTCTTCATCGATTATGATTTTTATCGGCTCAGCGCTTGTATTAAGCTTACTATGGGTCATTGCCTCTAAAAATGCACCTAAGCAATCAAACCTTGTATTTGGTGAGTAGGTATCAGTGTTTGTTTTCTAATGATGTTAGCAAATGTTTAAAAAAAGGCTTTTAGATCATAATCTAAAAGCCTTTTTTGTGCCTGATAATATCGGTTATTCGTGAGGTGTATGCTCACTTATTTACTTACTCAGCAGCGTCTTCAATTTTGACGCTCATCATAATAGAGCGTACTTGGCAGGCTGTTATTTTCTGAATACTTGCGTCTAAGCTGGGTTTGTCTGTCAGGCCTAGCCAATAAGAAAAACCAGCTTGTGTCAAATCCAAACCGCTGTGAGAGGTATAGCCAATACCGCCTGATGGCCGACTATTGATCTCAAGAACACGGTGTTGACCGTCATCGTCAGCTTTGGTTTGTACGCTGACAATACCATCACAGCCAAAGGCCTTAATTAATGGAATCACAACCTCCATAACAGAATGCTCATAGCCGATATGTTGGATTTTACCCGTTTTATGGCGTGTGATGGCGGCCAGTACTTCCCCATATTCGCAGACCACATCGATGGAGTATTCTTGTCCTGATAGGTAAGGCATCAACAGCATTGGAATAGGGCGCTCGTGTACCATTTGGCTGCTGGCGTAGGCATTCACAAACTGCGCGGTATTGATTTTTTTCTCTTCTGTGAAGTATAAGTGCTCAAAGCTATCGTAATGCTCGCCACATTCTTTACCAGAGTCTAATCGCCAAAATCCTTGTGCGAAAATCCCGACGACAGGTTTGACGCATAGAGGCTGATGCCCGTGCTCAGCGAGTAATGCTTCAAGCTCAGCGGTATTGTCAAAACGCCATGCATCCGCGACCGGAATATTATGCTGGTGACACTGCTGCATAAACGCAAATTTATCATCGATTGATTCAAGGGCAGCGACGCTAGTAGCCCCTGTCAATAAACGGATACCAGCCGCATTGAACTTTTCGCGGTGCGTTTCATAGTCAATGCCATTGCGCCCAGTCAGGATTACTTTTACATTGTTCGTTTTGGCGTGCTCTAATACGAATTGCCAGCGTGGCATAACCGTCTCGCTTGTCTCTTGCGTATCATTCTCTATGGCCGCTTCAGACGGCTCGTAATACATCACGTCAGCAAATTCAAAAATCTCAGGTCTGTTATGACGGTGCGAAGCAATGACATCAAAAGGCTCGTCCGATTTACCCTTTAAGGCCTGTAAGCTCTCTAACATATCGCGCTGGCTGGATTGACCTTCAGCTAACCAAGCAGCGACTGGTGCCGAGTACAAGCTATCGTTGGTAGGGTTGTTCATAATTTTCTCAGCATTATCATCGTTTATAGGGAATCGGGTCAGTTTATATGGTTATCGTAGCGCTAGTGGCAATATGTCAAAGCAAATTTTTAACAACAGACATTATATACAAATGGCACAAGTTATAAATGCCTCTGACAAAATAGTCATCAGGATTTATACAAGTTTTTTTATGGCTTATAACGCGATTGCTCGATTTAAAATTCTCATGATATCCATGCTACTATACAACGATAGTTAATCTAACAATCACAACGATATAATAAATAATACAGAGGATTTATGATGAGCCAAGCCCAACCTCAACCGTTAGTAGCAGGGGCTAATGCACCACTGCCGGCGGACAATATCAGCATTCGCATCTTAAGCCAAAACGCCATTGATTGTGCTGCGTATCGTCTGACAACAGATGGCAAAGTGCGCGGTGATGGGGACATGATATTTTATGGGCAGACACGCAGTGATGATGGCAGCGTCAGCTTTCGTGGGCATGACAGCGATGGATTTTTTGATATCAATCTATCAGCGCAGCCTGCGAGTATTGAAAAAGTCGCCCTAGCATTCTCCAGTGCGCAAACATTGGCGCAAGTCGGTGATGTGGATGTACAGGTACTGCAAGGCAGTCAGGTATTGATGACTTGTCAGCTCAGTGGCACAGGGCGTAATGAAAAAGCCATTATCTTGGCGGAATGTTATCGTCGGCAGGGCAGCTGGAAGTTTCGATTTATTGCCCAAGGGTTCGAGGGAGGGTTAAAACCTTTGTCGGAGCACTTCGGGGTCGAGATTGCTGATGACACGCCAGCTCAAAGCCAGTCACAGAGTCATGCTCAAAATACACCACCAGCTCAGGCTCAGCCGATCAATACACAGCGCCCCATCAATACACAAAAAGCAGGTAGCACTGCACAGGCGAGCACACCGCCACCGATTCCTGCCAGTCCTTCGATCAATCTCAGTAAAGTCACCTTAACCAAAAACCAATCTAGCATCAATCTGAAAAAGCGTGACGACTTTGGTAAAATCTCAGTTAATCTAAACTGGAATCAGCGACCGGATAGCGATAAGCCTATTGCCAAAAAAGGCATATTAGGCGACCTGTTTAAGCAGCATCAAGCGGGTGGTATCGATCTGGATATCGGTGCCATGATTCATCTAAAAAATGGTGAAAAAACGCTTATCCAAGCACTAGGCAATCGTTTTGGTAGCTTACCCTCTGCACCTTATGTTTGCCTGCGTGCTGATGATAGAACGGGGCAAGTCAGTGGTGGTGAGTGGCTCGATATCAACGGTCAGCAGTGGTCACAGATTGAGGAAGTGTTTATCTTTGCTTTCATTTACGAGGGCGCGCCGAATTGGGCGAAAACCGATGGGGTAGTGACCATTCATGTGCCCGAGCAACCACCGATTGAGACACGTCTGACGGAAGGTGCTGGTAACTTGCCGATGTGTGCCATTGCGCGCCTAGTCAATCAGCAAGGCAGTATCAATGTTGAACGTATCAATCAATACTATAAAGGTCATCAAGAAATGGACAAAGCATTTAACTGGGGCTTTAGCTGGAAGCGGGGCAGTAAATAACAGTCGATTGTACCAATAGATAAAGTATTATTGCTACAAACTCTATAAAAAACAGCCCGCCTATTACTCATAGGCGAGCTGTTTTTTATAGAGTTTCTACGCTATTTGCTATTATTCAAATAATTTAAGCATGCGGCGTAATGGCAGGCATCAAGTCATGGAAGGTGCGACCAGACGCAGTCTCACCAATGGCATGCATTTTCCATTCATTGTTATGACGATAGACTTTTGCCATGACCATAGCAGTATGTCCACCTTGTGCCGACAAATTATAACGTGCCACTTCGCTATTATTATTAGCATTAACGATACGGCAGAATGCGTTTTCTACGGTTTCAAACGTTTGACCTGTAAAGCTGTTAACCGTAAATACCAGTGAAACCACACTGGCAGGTACTTTTGAGAGATCAACATTAATGACTTCATCATCACCATCGCCATCACCAGTACGGTTATCACCTGTGTGAACGATACTGCCATCTTTCGATTTGAGCTGACTGAACCAAATCGCATCGACGGCTTGTTTGTTGGCATCGAACATGATGCATGAGGCGTCTAAGTCAATTGAATCACCGCCGCTACCGCCGCCGAACAGCTTGCCCAAAAACCCGCCTTTTTTGTTTTGTGGCCCTTGAGCAACGTCCCAGCCTAGACCTAATTTGACTTGAGTAAGCTCGCCGCCAGCTTCTTTGGTTAGGGATATTTTCTGACCCTTTTGTAGACTAACTGCCATGTGAGTGTCCTTATAATAATAGTGAGTAAAATCGTTAGAAAAAGTGCTAAAAAACGTTATAAGATATTATTCAAAAAGCCGCCACCGCCGCCGCGTCCACCAGAACTACTACCTAAGACGCTCTGTATCCAGCCTTGATAACTGTCACGATTACGCGAGCAAATGATGACTTTTCCGGTGCCTGAGAAATTTAAAACCATGCCTTCACCACTGGTGACGGAATTGATAATATTGCTCATGATGCCTTTTTTCTTGCTGGTTGAAACGGACAGTTTGTACTCAAGGGTTGAATCCCAGCAGACGACATGACCATTATCAATAATGACGTCTTTGTCTGGTGTGACATCAATCTCAAACAGTGAACCAAAACCAGATACCACGACTTGACCTTGTCCTTGTGTCTGCATGACCATAAATCCACCAGTATCACCAAATACTGCACCGCCTAAATTGCGCTGAATATTGGCTCTGATATCGACACCCGTCTGTGCCGCGACAAATGCACCATCGCTGAGTGTATATTGCTGCTTGCCGACATCGATAATTTGCATATCGCCATCTAGCGTAGGTGCGAGCAGACAGTCACCTTCACCATGAGTCGCTTCAATCTGTTGTTGAAACAGGGATTCATCATTGGCAAAACGGCGCATCAGAGATTGCATCAGACCACCTTGCAACTTCCCTTTCAGCTCAAGATTGGACTCCATCATCACCATCGCATTGGCTTCACAATAGATTGAATCGCCTTTTTTGAGATTACAATGCAAAAAAGGTTCAATAGTACCAATTAAACTGAAGGTCGCGGCCATGGGCTTTACATCCTTATTCTAATATCTTTGGTTAACGATTTTAGGGTATGTATCTCTACGTTCTCTATAATTTTTTATTGAGCGTCCAATTAAATTTAAAGCCATCAAATGCGTTAAAGGGGCACACTTGATGGCTTTTTAGATCATAACCAGACGTCTGGTTATGATAATTGGCTTGCTAAACGTTTACGTTGGATTAAACGTTAAACATTTACGCCATAAGAACCGGCTAATGGCCCAAGACCACCACTGAAGCCTTGACCAACGGCACGGAATTTCCAATCACCGCTATGACGATATAACTCACCAAAGATCATGGCCGTTTCAGTGCTGCCGTCTTCTGATAGGTCATAGCGTGCAATTTCACTACCGCCATTGTCATTGACGATACGGATATAAGCTTCGCCTACTTGACCAAAGTTTTGATTACGGGCTTGGCCTTCATAAATGATAGCGCAAAGTGCTACTTTATTAACGTCAGCTGGAATGCTCGCTAGGTTTACTTTGATCGCTTCATCATCACCATCACCCTCGCCAGTACGGTTGTCGCCTGTGTGCTCGACCGCGCCATTGTCTGACTTTAAGTTATTGAAAAAGATAAAGTCTTGATCGTTGCGAACCTTGCCTGCTTCATTGACCAAAAAGCCAATCGCATCTAAGTCAAACTCTTGACCGTCAGTGGCACGTGGATCCCAGCCTAGACCGACTGTTATATTGGTTAAACCTGGCGCTTCTTTTGATAAGTTTACGTTGCCGCCTTTCGTTAAGCTAATAGCCATACAAATATCCTTTGGATTAATAGTTAAGTGGATTGTGTTATAAAAAATTAAATAAAAGTTGTGCAGTGACTGATATATCAGGGCAAATAGCAAAAGACATACCTGTACGCCACGTCCTGCATATCATTACGTTTTACTATACTAAGCGTTTGCTCACTAAGCAAGGCGTATTTTGTGCGCTTACTATATGCTTACCAAGGGACATAGTTCTTGAGCATCTTTGATGGTTTTCAATCAACTTAGCAATAGTCGTTAAGGTATTGTTATGAAAACGTAAATTATTTGATGATTAAAAATGTTGGATAGAAACGCTTAGAGGTAGGGTGGGTAGCAGAGACGTATCACGACCAAATAGATGGCCTTAAACTAAAAAGGTCACACCAAATATATTGATATGACCTGTTATCAGCTTGTTAATTTTTAAAAGTAATACTGTGCCGAGTAATCAATCGAGCAAGGCATCTAGATTCTATCTCTAATCTCCAAAAACCGACCAGCCAGTTTCTTGTACAAATCGCTCTAATGCTCTTGTACCAAGCTTAGAGTTACCTATATGATCCAGTCCTGGCGACCATACAGCGATTGAACCTTCGCCTGGTGCGATCGTTAAAATACCACCACCAACCCCACTTTTACCCGGTAGGCCGACACGATAAGCGAACTCACCAGAGCCATCGTAGTGACCACACATCATCATCAACGAATTAATCCGTCGAGAGCGCTGTGCATTAATCACCCTGACGCCTGTGTGCTCATTAATACCATTGGACACTAGATAAAGACCAGCTTGGGCCAGCTGTTGGCAATTCATCGCGATTGAGCATTGATGAAAATAAGTTCCCAATACTTTGTCCACGTCATGCTTTAGACGACCAAAGGATTTCATGAAATAGGCGAGCGACGCATTTCGATCTTTATGCGCCATTTCGGACGCTGCTACCTTGTGATCAAAACTGATCGAATCATCATCAGCAATAAAACGAACAAATTGTAGTATCTCACCCAATGTCTCTTTTGGCTCATGTCCCATCATAATCGCATCTACCACTGCAATGGCACCCGCATTGATAAAGGGATTACGTGGTCTGCCAGATTCATGCTCTAGCATCATGATTGAGTTAAAAGGGTCGCCGGATGGCTCGCGGCCAACGTGTGTCCAGAGCGCATTACCCAACTTACCAAGGCCAATGGTCAAGGTAAAGACCTTAGAGATACTTTGGATCGAAAACAGTGTACTAGCATCACCTGCTGTATAGACCTGCCCATCTGGTGTCGCAACAGCAATCCCAAACTGGTTCGGATCGACATGGGCCAGTTGCGGAATGTAGTCCGCCACTTTTCCGCGGTCTGTTTCATTTGCCATCTCTGTAGCAATATCATCAAGAATTTTTTGTATATTAATCATGTATTCGTATTTTTGAAGTGTTGTTAGAGGGTGGGGATTTTAACTGAATAAAAGGGGATAGTAATCATCGAATTGTATTTTAATGATGGGTCAGTATCATATACCTATGAATGCCTCATATATTTATAACTTGTCGCTTTAACTAGGGGCCTGTTTAAATATCAAACAGGTCCTAGGCTATAAAAAAAGCAGGTCACATCTGATGATATGACCTGCTCATAACTATGATTGGATATAGAAGACGTAATACTGACGGTATTTTTTAAGTCAGTTTTGCAGCTTCAGCTTTACGATGCTGTAGTGACGCTAGTAGCGCCCAGCCAATAAAGGCAATACCAATCAAACCAGTAATCACTTCTGGTACATGGAACTTCACAGACAGCAACATGATGAGTGCCAATGCACCGATGGCATAATGCGCGCCATGCTCAAGATAAATGAACTCGTCAAGCGTGCCTTTGTCTACTAAGAAAATAGTCATCGAACGTACGAACATCGCACCAATTGCTAGACCCAGCATGATGACAATGACGTCATTGGTAATCGCAAATGCGCCAATCACACCATCGAAACTGAATGAAGCATCTAGAACTTCTAAGTATAAGAAACCAATGATACCGCCTTTCATGATAGCACTGGTCGCAGCTGCGCCATTTCCTTCGTTTTCTAGGTCTTCTTCGAGATCACCTTCAAGCATGCCAGATACGACCTGTACACCAAGGTAAACTAAGATACCCCAAACACCAGCGATTAAGACAGCACTTGATTGTTCAGCACTGGCCCACGATACCGCGATCATCAAGACAATAAGGGCTACAAATACGCTCATGGCATCGACTTTACCTAGCTTGGCTAAACGGCTTTCCAACCAGTCAAACCAATGCACTTCTTTATCATCAAAGATAAAGTTTAAGAAAACCAGCAATAAGAAAATACCACCAAATGCTGAGATTTCAGCATGGTGTGCCATTAGTCTTGCTGAGTATTCTTTAGGATCGTTCAATGCCAAATCTATCACTTGCATCATACCAAGGTCGGCAGTAACAGCGACGATGACAATAGGGAAGACCAATCGCATACCAAATACGGCAATTAAGATACCGACCGTTAAAAATATCTTTTTCCAAAATTCATCCCAGCCCTTAAGGACTGAGGCATTGACCACCGCATTATCAAAGGATAACGAAATCTCCATGACGGCCAAAATAGCAGTAATGGATAGCGTGGTTATCATTCCACCCATACCGCCATGTGAATATCCCCACCATGCCGCTACTGCTAAGGCAATCGCGGTGAAGATAAAGTCTAAATAAAAATGTCTCATGACACATCCTGTCTGGTTGCGTAAAGCTAAGGCCGGTCTATTATAGACACAAGCTACAAAAAGTGGCTATGGTGAATCCACTACAAAAGAGCGACAGCATCGACCTTGCTTAAGGTAAGACTTATACCCTAGCACCCGATTGCTGTAACGCTCTTTTACATTGAATCAACGATATTACTAACCGCTTTTTAGGCATAATTTTAAACGAAACGTAGCGCATTACTAGTCATTTGGACATTAAAATTGTGACTATTTGCAACGGTACAGCCGCGACGTTTTAGATGTGATAATTGTGGTATGTAGAAGTCCAATTATCACAAAAAACAGTGCCTTAGATATCAACACCGTACTGCTGACACATTGCTTGCAACCCACCTGAATATCCTTGACCCACTGCGCGGAATTTCCACTCTCCATTGTGACGATATACTTCACCAAATACCATGGCAGTCTCGACAGAGTAATCTTCTGCCAGATCAAAACGCACGACTTCAGTACCTGTCTCTTCATTGACGACACGGATAAAGGCATTAGCTACTTGACCAAAGTTTTGGCTACGCGCTGCCGCATCATGAATAGTCACGGTGACGACAATTTTGTCGACATCAGCAGGTACTTGGGTGAGATTTACCTTAACCAGTTCATCATCACCATCACCTTCGCCAGTACGGTTGTCACCAGTATGCTCGACCGCGCCGTTATCAGATTTAAGCTGATTATAGAAGATAAAGTCATGATCACCGCGTACTTTACCTGCGCCACTTAGCAAGAAAACACTGGCATCAAGATCAAATTCAGCACCAGAAGTCGCGCGCTCATCCCAACCCAGTCCAATCAGCAGCTTGGTTAGATTTGGATCTGTTTTGGTTAGCGATAAATTACCGCCTTTATTAAGTGATAAAGCCATGATGTTATCCTTGTTATTAGATATTAGATATTAGAGGTTTTGTTAAATAAAAGGCGATAGGTTTACGCTATAACTGCGTAAATCCATCGCCTAGTAATGCTCTATCATAACAACAAAAAATGACCCAATCAAAGCCGATTGGGTCATTATTGTATTTCATCGTCATTGGGCAAAAAACCCAAATTTTGAGAAGCTAGACTGCTGAGATGAATTTCTCTATTTGTCTAGCACTCTTGTATCGATAAGCGCTTGATTACAGGCTTTGACGGTGACGAATCTCAAAACTTTGATGGATTGGTTTTTTGATATTAAAATCAAAACCAATCGTTTTTTGGGTAATATCAACGATATCGTAGCGTTCGATCAACTGCTCATCTAGCTCAAAGCGCGTAAAGTTGTTAGAGAAATACAGAACACCATCTGACGTTAGACGATTCATTGCACGGTTGATGATGGCAGCATGGTCACGCTGTACATCAAAAGTACCTTGAAACTTCTTAGAGTTTGAGAAAGTCGGTGGATCAATAAAAATAATATCGAACTGCTCGGTATTTTCTTTGATCCATTCAAAAATATCCGCCGCGACGAATTGATATTTATTGCGGCTGACATCTAGGCCATTGAGCACAAAGTTTTGCTTGCCCCAGTCTAGATAGTTCTGTGACAAATCAACGCTGGTTACTTTTTTGGCACCAGCAAGGGCCGCATGCACACTCGCCGTACAAGTATAAGCAAATAGGTTCAATACCGACTTAGCGCGACTATTGTCTTTAATGCGAGCACGCATATTACGATGGTCAATGAACAGACCCGTATCTAAGTAATCGGTAAAGTTGACGTAGAAATACGCACCGTCTTCACGCGCGACATGAAATTTGCCACGTTTTTCAGTGGTATTCTGCTTGCTATACTGATCGTTACCAGACTGGCGGGCACGTGTTTTGATAAAGATTTGTTCACGGTTAATGCCGAACACTTCACGAATACCCATCAATGCCAAATTAAAGCGTTTTTTGGCCGTCTCAGGTGGGATAGTCTTTGGTGGCGCGTACTCTTGTACATGAGCGTAATCGCCATATAAATCAATCGCAACCTTAAAATCAGGTAAGTCAGCATCATAAACACGAATGTTGCTGACATTGTCTTTTTTAGCCAGTTTCTTAAGCTTGGCAAGGTTTTTTTGTAGACGGTTGATAAAGTCTTGTCCATCTTCTACGTCAATCTCGTTCTTCTCAAAGCGACTAACGAGGTTGCCCGTTTGCCCAGCGATAAGCGTTCCGTAGCGGAAATAGACGGTGATAGCACCATTATGACAACGCAACGTCTTTGGTTCTTTAATCGGTAGAATATCTACTTGTTCAACATGAGAGGCCAATATGCCAAGCATAGGGTCAATGCCACTACCGGCAAAGCTGTCTTGCAAGATAAGCCCAATCGCTTGATACAACGGTTTAATCATTTCTTCATCACCCAAACGCTCACCATAAGGTGGGTTAGTGATGACTAAAGGATTGCTCAATCGACCATCACTGACCAAGGGTTTGAGCACACCACTGAGTTGATCAAGCGCACGGTTTTCGATATCGAGTAGTGGTAGTAGGTCTTGCAGTCCTGCAGCAATGAGGTTCTTTTCTGTGGCGATAATCGCGCCATTATCAGCATCAAAGCCCAACATAAGCGGCAACGTATCCGGCTGCTCATTGGCAATCTCTAAAGCGTCACGAAAACGTGTTTGAGCATCATTGATCATCTCTTGCCATAGCACATCATCATGATGCTGCCATTGGTAAAAGCCAAATTGATTGGCAGCTTTGTCGATACCTACAGCATAATCACAATGCATCAGTAGTGCTTCGATAAGGAATGTTCCAGAGCCACACATAGGATCGATCAACGCATTATAGTAAGGTGCGTCGCCTGCTTCGTTTTTCTTGTGCCAACCCGCGCTATAAAGTAGGGCGGCCGCCAAGTTTTCTTTTAATGGCGCTTCTGTCATGGCCACGCGATAACCACGGCGATGCAAGCTGGTACCTGATAAATCTAAATATAGCTCGGCTTGCTTGTCGTTGATCGTCGCAAAAATAGAGAAGTCTGGGTTTTTACTATCGACGTTCGGGCGGCTGTCGTAAACTTCGTTAAACGTATCGGCAATCGCATCCTTAATACGTAGCATGGCAAACTGCTGACTGACGGCGACACGCTTATCGACAGATAGACGGATAGCAAAGGTCTGCTCTAAGCTGAATTGTTCAGTCCAATTGACTGATTTTGCCAAACCATAAAGCTGCTCAGCCACATCATATTCAGCATTGATGTTTTTGCGTTTAATCAGCATCAATACCCGTGAGGCCACACGTGACCACAAGCAAATCTTATATAGAACACGCAAGTCTCCAGTCACGGCAAGACGACCTGTGCTTTTGATTTCGCTGTCAATACCAAAACTGGTTAGCTCAGTCTGCAGTGGTGCCTCAAGCCCATCGGCACAGGTAATAATAAGGTCAAGCGACAAATCTGGTGAAGCTGCTGTTAAAGATGCGGGCGCGGTTTGTTCGGTCATACGGGTACCTGTGGGCTAAATTGACAAAAAAGCAAATAATAAGATAAACGGTGTAACCGGTAATTTTACCATAATTCACGGTAGGATGGTTCAAAGTGGCCGTGTTTAAGATGCGATAGCTGAATAATCAGAAATAGCGTCTCTACTTGTCTTTTGCTAGCGGTAACTTATCTGTTACGACTTGAGTAGTGGTTGCAAAAGGTTTGGTGGCGATAGGGTAGTCGACATCCTTTGGCATAAGTAGCCGCATATGGGGATAGGGCGTAGAGATATTGGCAGCATCAAATGCAATCTTTATTTCTTCCTGCAATACTTCTTTAATTTTGGGTATACGGGCAACGGCTGCTGGTTTGACCCAAAACCGTACGATAAAAAATACGCCATATTCTCCGATTTCTGCCACGGTCGCTGAGGTCTCAGGACGATTAAGCACCGCGTCAGTATCGCTGAGCACTTGCAAAATCTCATTACGAGCCGTTTCGATATCATCTTCGAATGCAATGCGCACACGAATATCAAAACGTATAAAGTTTTTGGACGTTAGGTTAATGACTTCAGAGGAGGCAACGTTAGAGTTTGGGATAATGACAGTGATGTTGTCTCGAGTGAGAATATGAGTGGTGCGCAGAGCGATAAGCACCACGCGCCCCTCATTGTCATTGATATGAATCCAATCACCGACCTGAAAGGACTGCTCAAGCAAGATAGTAATACCAGCGATAAAGTTGGCAAGGGTTGATTGAGCGGCGAAACCCACTGCCAAGCCAACAATACCCAAACCTGCGACTAACGATACGATGTCAAAGCCAAATTGTGCCATGACGCTGGCAAGCCCGAGTACCAATAGAAGTACAGACAAAATGTTCTTGAGCAGCTGCTCTATTGAAGCATTGAGACCATAGTGCTGTAGGACTTTGTGAATAATTTGTCCTGATGAAGCCCAAAGTACGTAATAGATGCCTGCCCAAGTGCTTGCTTTTGCTGTAGCCTTAATAGTTTCTGGTTCAAAGTTTATCTGACTCATGATAGCGATTAAGCTGGCTACAATCCAAATGTAGCGTAATATTGAGCGGGCGATCTTGGTACGGCGCTCGTTTAGGCGGATTTTTGCCCGACTATGTTTGAGGATATAGTTGGCCAACCAATAAAAAAATCCCAATACGGCAAGCAGTATCAGGATTTTAATGCCAGTACTCGCAAGCTCTACAGCTTGAGAGGACCAGTTCATCGACTCTTCATCTATAGAACCACCAAGAGACAGATATAAACTGGTGTGCAAATCGCGAATGATTTCTCTAAAAAAGTCAGTAATACTAGCGATTGCCATGTTTGCATCCAGGTAAGCGGTGTATACACAAGGTAATTGGTACGAACAGTTTAATCAAAAACAACCTCAAGTTATCATTGCAATAATTGCGTCAAAATAAGCATGATAACTTGAGTATGCAAATATTACTTAGCATTTATCTGCTAGGAATTATCTTCCTGAGCATCTTGAGACTGAAAAGGTATCTCCATTTTATATTGGACGTCACGTAATGCCGTACGTAGCCCCTCTAGTATCGTTGGATGATAAAAAGGCGTATCGAGCAGCGCCTTAACACACAAGTCATTGGTGATGGCAGTTGCAATAATATGTCCGATGTATTCGGCATCAGGACCTACCATGCTAGCCCCTAAGATTCTGTCGGTTTTTTTGCAACCATAAATGTGCAACAATCCACAATTGACGCCCATCACGCGGCTACGTCCTTGATTGTCAAAGCTGGCACTACCAATGACAAACTCTAAGCTTGAGTCTTGCTGGATATCTGGCAAAGATCTGCCAATATTGACGATTTGAGGTGAACAAAACACAATAGAAAAAGGAGTAGCAGGCGGCCTGATATAGGCAGCTTCCGTGTTCTCACAGACCATATTGCCTGCACTATAGCCCTCATCGCTCGCCACATGTAATAATGGAATGTTGGCATTGGCATCACCAACGATATAGACGTTTAAGTCGCCAATTTGACCTGTCTTTTTACTTAAGTCTTTCGGGCGGTTCTTATCGTCTAGCTCGACGCCTAAGTTTTCGATACCTAACTGCTTAATATTGTTGCGACGACCAGTAGCCACCAAGACATATTCACCTTGCCATTGCTGAGACTCACCAGCACTGTCTTCATACTCAACAAAGGCAATTTCATTACCTTCATTCTTCTTTGTGCCAACATCGGTAATCTTACTGCCCAAGTGCATGGTCAGCTCGTGACTGAGGCAGTCGATGGCTTTGTTATTGATGTCATCATCTTTGAGCCCAGCGACGCGCTTGGCACGATTGAATATTGTGACTTCCACACCCAACCGCGTAAATGCCTGTGCAAGCTCCAAACCAATAGCCCCAGCACCGATGACGACCATGGATTTTGGTAAGTCTGGAAGCTCAAATACCGTGTCAGAGGTCAGCATAGTATCACCAAGCTTGTCCGCCCAACCCTCTGGCATAAATGGCGAGCTACCTGTGGCGACGATGATTTGCTCAGCTTCAATCAGCTCGTCATTGACTTCAATTAAACCTTTCTTATTAATATGAGCACGACCAGCGATTTTTTTGTGATCAGGCCAGCTGTCTACCTGTTTTTTGATATAGCTGGCAAAGTGATTGCGTTCATCACGCACGCGCCCCATCACTTGCTTGCCGTTGATTTTTGCCGTTGCATGAATACCAAACTCACTAGAATTATTGGCATCATGTGCACGATCAGCCGCTGCAATCAGTAGCTTGCTTGGCATACAGCCCACAGCGATACAAGTAGTGGTCCAAAAACCTTCATTAATAATAACGACATCGTCTTTGATTTTGCTTGCTTGACGAAATGCATTTTGACCAGCAGTACCAGCACCGATAACGGCAACAGATACTTTGCGCGTGATTTTTTGCTGCGTATCTTCAGTAGTAGTGCCAGATTGTTTGTTCATATTATTCTCTAATAGGGGAAGGATTATAGTCAGTAATAGACTGAGTTCTTAGCTTATATTTTTTATCTAATTTTTATGGTTCTGATGACGAATACGGATTTAATTATAGAGTCAATAATTACGGGGCTAATATAGTTAGCAAGCGACTAGTATAGTCTTTGGCACGTAGGTTGCGCTGTGCATGAGTCAGTGTGCCATCTTTATCAAATACGAATGCCGAACGGACCAGTCCCAAGATAACCTTACCATACATGTTTTTTTCTTTGATTACCTCAAAGTGCTGACAGAGCGTTTCATCAGTGTCACTCACAAGCGGAATCTGTAAATCATACTTGTCGATGAATTTTTTGTGAGACTCAACACTGTCACGAGAGACGCCAACAATGTCGTAGCCTAACTCATCAAAATCATGAAGATGAGCGGTAAACTCGGTTGCCTGTGCGGTGCAGCCCGGTGTGTTGTCTTTGGGGTAAAAATAGAGAATAAGACCTTTATTCGTATTGGCGACCATCTCTTTTAAGCTGATTTCATCGTGAATAAAACTTCCAGCAATCTTGCGTACAATACTCACTGGAAAATCAGGTAGGTGAAGGGTTTCCGTCGTTGGCTTTGCCATGATAAAGTCCTTGTTGATTTTGGTGTTATTGGTTTTAGTATTATTGATAGTGTGCTTATTATAGGCAGATTAATAGCAATAAATAATCACTTTTACATTTTGCGTATTCATTGACAACAAAAAAGACTGGCAATAGCCAGTCTTTTGTATATCCAATCAGTAATCAGTTAAGCAGGCTTGGTCGGTTGCTTAAGATCTAAACCATCTGTACATTGCTGCAATTCCTTTTGCATCGACTTCACGTAAGGTAGACCAGAGGGATCTTTTTTGTCTTTGGCGTAGCTTTCGATTTCCCACATTTGACCGATGGTCATTTTGCTGCGGACGCCAATAGTACAATTACACAGTTTGGTCGCATCGCCTTTGTCAGCCACTTTATATTTGACCGCGCCATTCACGCAAGTATTGATATTGTCTTGTTTGATATCGGTCGCATTGGCTTGTGGTATCGCAAAGATGGCCGCTAAGGCTAGGGGTAATATTGGCAAAAACTTCATAAATGTCCTCTTACAGATGGCGTCAGTTTTGTAAATCTTAGTCAATAATTAAGTTATTTACATAAGAATAACTAGGGCGTGTCTTCACTTTAAAAAAATTTGAGACATGGCCTAGCCTAGTTATTTATGCTTAGGGTAGACATAATCGTTCATACAATAACAAGTATACGGATTAAAATACAATGGCGACGTGCTGTATTAATGCAAGCGCATGTTGCGCAAATGTTGATTGTATTTACCGCTAAATAATCAGTCTATCCTGCTTGATAGTGAGTAGGGTCAGTGACACCAGCTTGAGCGAATCCTTGACGGCGTAGCGAACAGCTGTCACAAACACCGCAAGCAAGACCGTTTGCATCTGCCTGATAACAAGAGATGGTCTGACCATAATCAACGCCTAGTGACAGACCAAGCTCAATAGTTTGAGCCTTTGATAACTGTTGTAATGGGGTTTGGATCGATAGGCGGTGGCCTGTGACGCCCGCTTTTGTGGCGAGATTGGCCATGTGCTCAAACGCTGCAATGTACTCTGGACGACAGTCAGGGTAGCCTGAGTAATCGACTGAGCTGACCCCAATGACGATATGGTTGGCATCAGCTACTTCTGCGACGGCTAGCGCATACGATAAAAATATGGTGTTGCGGGCAGGGACATAAGTATTTGGAATGGCGTCATTATCGATTTCGTCGCGATTTTTGCTAGGGAATTTGTCCGAATCCCCATCTGGTACGATCATGCTGTGATCGGTCAGCGATGAGCCACCAAGTTGTGCGATGTCAATATCAATAATTCTATGGTTGACCCCTGCGGTATCGGCGATGGTTTTTGCCGCGACCAGCTCACTGTTATGGCGTTGCCCATAGTTAAAGCTTACGGCAGTTACCGATGCATAGCGCGCTTTTGCCCAATACAAACAAGTCACCGAATCGAGACCACCTGATAACAGCACAACGGCATTTTGATTTTTATTAAGGATATCAAGGTCAGCATTGGAGGTTTGGTTGGTAGAGGTGTTTTGCATAGTTATGTTTGTCATAGTGATATCTATTATTGGTTTACGAAAACGGCTATTTTAGCAAAAATACTGCTATTACAGAACCATGAAGCGCCCAATCAAGCGTCACTAAAGTGACAAAGCGCATTTTAGGGGCTATTTTTTTATCAAACGCTATGTGCCAAAAAATAAATAACGTATTTCGCTCATCTTTTCAAACTGTTAGCAATATTTGTTATAATCGCAGCGTTTAAAGCGCCAGTCAGGTGACGTCATGGGCGATGCTTTATTGCAGACCGCTTTATAGTAAAACCACCCTTATAAAGATATTGAGTAACTTATGACCGTAGCAACTTTATTTACGCCAACCTCAACCGATCAATCAAATGAAGCTTCTACTAATACGGGTATCGATAGTCTTGTCTTAGAAGCTAACAATAGTACTGAAAATTATCAGTATGACGATACCGCTGAAGATGGTAGCCATCTAGATAGCCTTATTGATCATTCTGCTGAGACAGATACTCCGACGGATTTTGGCAAACTACAAAAAAAGTTGCGTCGCCAAGTCTCTTGGGCGATTCGTGATTTTAATATGATCGAAGATGGCGATGTGGTGATGGTCTGTGTCTCAGGTGGCAAAGACAGCTATACCTTGCTGGATATTTTATTATTATTAAAACGTATTGCCCCCATTCATTTTGACATCGTCGCGGTCAATCTCGATCAAAAGCAGCCAGGCTATCCTGAAGATATCTTGCCTGCTTATCTTAATGAACAAGGGATTGCTCACTATATCTTAGAAAAAGACACCTATAGCATTGTCAAAAGTGTGGTACCAGAGGGCAAAACCTATTGCTCGGCGTGCTCACGTCTGCGCCGCGGCTCGTTGTATGGTTTTGCCAAGCAAATTGGCGCGACCAAAATCGCTCTTGGACATCATCGTGATGACATGCTTGCGACGTTCTTTTTGAATCTATTTCATGGCGGCACACTTAAATCTATGCCGCCCAAATTGCTGAGTGATGACAAGCAAAATATGCTGATTCGCCCATTGGCTTATGTCGAAGAAAAAGACATCATCGAATATGCCAAATTGAAAGCATTCCCAATCATTCCTTGTAACTTATGTGGCAGTCAGACCAATCTACAGCGAGCCATCATCAATGACATGCTACGCGAATGGGATAATGCGCATCCACAGCGTTTGGCCTCTATCTTTAAAGCGATGCAAAACGTGGCCCCATCACAGTTGGCTGACCGTGAGTTGTTTGATTTTGAAACGCTTAGTCTTGATCGTGATGACAATGAGCGTTTGTTTGAAGGCGACAATATTCAAGCAGGGCAGACAGATGATCTTGCTGAAATGGGTTTGCCAGTATCACCCAAGACACAAACCTTTAATCCAAAATTTGCAAGTGATAAGTCGTATGCGCTCACATCAGAAAATGCCGAGAGCCATGAACGTAGCGCTAAAAAGATACCAACGATTAATCCGGTTATTTAAAGTCTTGTGATTTAGTGCTTTGTGCGTCAATACTCAGTGTATGAGCAATAAAAAACCAGCCATTCTGTCATGAATGGCTGGTTTTTTTGAGTCTCAATATTAGGGCATAGCCTAATAAAGTTAGCTTTTAGCGAACACAGGCAGTGGGTTAAAGTTAACCTCTGAGCGTGGCAGTTTTGCCACATCTTGCATGCGCCAGTCTTCTTTACCATCGTTACTGACTTGCAAGTAGTATTTGGCTTTTACCGGATCGAGCTCTACTTGCGCGCTGTACTTATTGCCTTCTTGATGTTTCAAAACGACGTCATGGTCTTTTTTGACATCCGTGGCGTGCGAGATAGAGAGATCTAGCGTATCAGGATAAGTCAGCGGCGTACCGTTTAGCAGCTTGCCTGACTGTAGGCTTTGCTCAGGATAATTCAAATAAAACACAATATCACCATTATCTGAAAATTGCATTTTGCCATGCAAGTCTAAGTCATAAGTGAGTTTGTCACGTGACACGTCATGATAGAGCGTTTTGCCATCCATATACCAGTCGTCTCGCACCACGCTATCACGAATTTGATAAGAGTAATAAACGAAATATATACAGGCAATGACTACAAACGCGGGCATGCCAATCACAAAGATAACCACCATATAGTTCTTGTACCATGGCTGAGTATCTTGATGTTTAAAGTTCGGTGCTGGAGTAGACATAACATACCTATTAATAAAATATTTGTTCAGCAGATACCCATTCAGAATATATTTATTCGAGAAGTATCTACAAACGGTCTCAACGGATAATTTGACGGCCAAACGCTGTCAGCTTAGTAATAAATACTCATCCGATAGCCTGTAGCGACTGAAGCCAAGCAACTGCATCCGCAAATTATCAAATGAAAAACCCATATTAAATAACTGACACCCAGCCACTGATTTCTAAAAAGCCACTGACTTCTAAAAATTTATTGACCTTGGGTAGTAAAGACATTTTGTTTACTGACTTTGTACTTGCCATCTTCACTGGTCACATTCAGCGTCACAGGGGTTTGACCAAACTCAATCGTATCAGGATTACCATAAATACTCACAGGCATATCAAAACTTTCACCTGCCTCTAAAGGCACATCATTGAAACGCAGCTCTAGACTGAGACCTTTTTGCGGTGCCAGTGTGATTTTATAAGTGTGAGGCTCTTGGGTTTTATTGGTCAGCTTGACGATGTAGCTGTTCTCAATCATGCCTTGGCTGTTGATAGAAGATAACTGGTTGCGGTCGCGGCGAATGTCAATCTCTAATGGCACGCGATCTGTTAACGCATATACGACGCCGCCGCATAGCACCAATAATAATGCCAAATAGGCAAATAAGCGGGGACGTAATAATCGGCTGGGCTCTTTTTCTGCCAGTTGACGCTCGGTTGTGTAGCGAATGAGCCCGCGCGGGTAGCCGACCTTGTCCATCACTTCATTACAGGCATCAATACAAGCAGCACACTGAATACAGGCCACTTGTAACCCATCGCGAATATCGATACCAGTGGGGCAGACCTGCACACACATGGTACATTCAATACAGTCACCTAGATGCTCAGGATTCGTGCCTTTTTTACGAGTACCGCGTGGCTCACCGCGCTCATAATCATAAGAGACAATTAATGTGTCTTTATCAAACATCACGCTCTGAAAACGACCATAAGGACAGATCTGTACACACATCTGCTCACGCATATATCCCGCATTGGCATAAGTGGCAAAGGTAAAGATAAACATCGAGACCCATACCCATGTCGGCCAGTCAGGCACAGGAATCATCCCCACTGTCTGCCAACTATGGTAGAGCGAATCTGTCCCTGCCACATAACTGACAAAGGTCGCAGCGGTAATGATAGAGAGCAGCAACCAAATAGAATATACCGTCGTGCGCTTAAAGACTTTACTTAACCCAAAAGGTGACTTATCAAATTTTATACGCTTATTGCGATCACCGATCACCCATTTTTCGACATATTGGTACAGATGCGTCCAAATCGTTTGTGGACAAGCATAACCGCACCATACACGACCTGCATATACGGTGACCATAAACAACGTAAATGCTGCAATCAGAGCAAATGCCGCGATAAAATAAAAGTCCTGCGTCAAAAATGTCATACCAAAGATATAGTAATGCTGGGATGGCACGTCAAACCATATTGCTTGTCTGTCATTATAGCGTAGCCATGGTAAAAGCAAAAAAGCGGCCAAAAGCGCATACATCGTGATGACACGAATATTTTGATAGAAACCTGTCACAAACCTTGGGTGTACACGATGCTTGGTCGCATCAAGATCAATCTGCTGTACAGGTATTTTATTGGATGGTTGTGCTGACATAAACGTGCCTCTTTAAAAAAAGAATCAGTCTGCTGGCATGATGAACAAACATCTTTGATGATCAGATGTATGATTGTGTGATGTTATCAATGTCAGTAATTAGTGGATAAGGGATTGAGCACAATGTGAGCCGATCCACTTACTACAGAATACTTCAGTCCAGTTGCTAATCATGAGTTTTAAATCACCCGATAGAGTACTATCAAAGCCATTTAA
The DNA here is from genome assembly GCF_015864565.1 of Psychrobacter sp. SWN149. Lineage (NCBI taxonomy): Bacteria > Pseudomonadati > Pseudomonadota > Gammaproteobacteria > Moraxellales > Moraxellaceae > Psychrobacter > Psychrobacter sp. SWN149. The sequence continues at coordinate 146,778 of NZ_JADYWX010000005.1, read as the reverse complement.
ATCTGTTATTAGCAGTCTATTTTAAAAAACAGTTATTCTAACATTCTCCCTACTAATAATGGGGGAATGCATATGAAAAACAATTGATATGATAAAGTATTTTCGCGTGTTTATAATATTCGTTGTTGGTAAAAATGCGTATGAATAAAATAAAAAGGGAGAACTGCAATGACAGTTCTCCCTTTATCAAATCTCATCCATATACAGCACAGTCGTAGTAATCTAGAGTTAGCCGCCGCTTAGTTGGCAGTCGCTTCTTCAGTTACTACTGGTTGAACCGCAGCAGCCGTTACAGTTGGTGCTTCAGGCGATTTCCCCGTTCTGTCCGATAGTGAGTAGATATAAGCAGCAAGTAGCATAATACGCTCATTACCTAGCTTAGTTTCCCACTGTGGCATGACGCCTGCACGACCATAACGTAATGTATTACGTACTGTCTCGCGCTCACCGCCATATAACCAGATATTATCGGTTAGATTTGGTGCGCCTGCTGAAATCATACCTTTGCCGTTTTCAGAGTGACACAGTGCACAATTCTGTTTAAAGATGGCTGCGCCTTGGTTCACTAGGGTTTGATCCAGCTTACCATTGCTCTTGCTACCATTATTGGCAGATAGTGACAGCACATATTCTGACGCTGCACGCACGCCATCTTCACCGATCTGATCACGCCAGGCAGGCATACCGCCAACACGACCATTATGCAATGTGGTCAAAATATTGGTGGCTTCGCCGCCATGTAACCAATCATTGTCAGTCAGGTTAGGGTAGCCAGTAGCACCTTTAGCATTAGAGCCGTGACACACCGCACAGTTCTGTAAGAACAAACGGCTACCCACTTTTAGCGCATTTGGATTTTCAGACAGTTTTTCGACATAAGGAGCAAGTTCTGCCACTTTACCATCGATTTGAGTCTGTAAATCTGCTGGTGGTTTTTCACTATGACGTAGGGTCGTTTGTAGCTCATTGAGTGCTGCAAGTGTTGCTGTTGCACCTGCTGAATCCGCTTTCACAAGAATGCTTTTTTCAAAGTTATCTGTAAATACTTTGTTATTGCTTTCAAGATCACTGGCCAGCTCGTTTTTAGAGGTCCAAGGGACAGTTTTCCCATCCACTTCTACGGTTGCGATACCTTCCCAGTGTTTAGGGAACATAGCTGGGAAAAATATCCAATAAGCGACGCCCCAAACGATTGAACCAAAAAATATCACCAACCACCACTTAGGAAGTGGTTTGTCGTATTCTCGGATGCCGTCATATTCATGACCGGTCGTACCGTCTTCTTCTAAGCTTGGCTTGTATTTTATTACAAACAGCAGAACACCAAGAATAAAAAGCCAGCAGCCGATACTGATTAGCGTGATCCAAGAACTCCAAAAAAATGTCATCATTTATCCTTATTGCGCTGCTCTTCAGACAGAGATTTTATATCCTCGTCATCAAGCGCAAGTTGTGCATCTTCTTCGAAGCGTTTTTTGTTTTTTGGCGAATACGCCCACCATGCAACGCCTACGAAGGCAATAAAGGCAGAAACGGTCGCAATTGTTTGTAATTCACCAATACCCATTAGCGCTGTCCTTCCATTGCAGTGCCCAGCTGCTGTAAATAAGCAACCAAAGCATCAAGCTCTGTGGCACCTAGGACAGCATCAGGAGCGCCTTCGATGTCTGCTTCAGTATAAGGGACACCAAAGCGATCGCGGAATAGGCGCATTTTGTCTTGAATGTTTTCGCCATCCACTTCGTTTTCAGCAAGCCAAGGGAAACCGGGCATCACTGATTCTGGTACGAGTGAACGTGGATTGATCAAATGTTGCTTTTGCCAATCTTCAGAATAGCGACCGCCAACACGTGCTAAATCAGGTCCAGTACGTTTTGAACCCCATAAGAATGGATGATCCCACGTAGACTCAGCAGCGCGCGAATACGGTCCATAACGTTCAACTTCTGCACGTAGTGGGCGAACCATCTGAGTATGACAAACATGACACCCTTCACGGATGTAAATATCACGACCTTCAAACTCAAGCGCTGTCCAAGGCTCCATTGCTGGAAGTGGCGCATTCACACCACCATCTTCAGGGCCCTTGTTATCATATATCAGTGGTACGATTTCAACGAGCGTTGCAAAACTAATAGCAATCACGATACCAATGACTAACAGGCCTGTATTTTTTTCAATAATTTCATGCGGTGTACCAGCCATGATCGCTCCTTATACGTTAGCTGTCGAAGGTTTTTCGACACTAGGTTCATGATCCGTTGGATCAGCGACATCTACAGGCTTACCTTCTGGCATCTTGAGTGTTTTATAGCAGTTATAAGCCATAATAAACATACCCGACACATATAAGAAGCCACCAAAAGCACGGCCAATATATGGGAAATGCGAGAATTCAACAGTATCAACGAAGCTATATACCAAAGTACCGTCTGGGTTCGTCGCAAGCCACATCATGCCTTGACCAATACCTGAGATCCACATAGAGACGATATAGAAAATCGTTCCTGCAGTCGCAAGCCAAAAATGCGTGGTGATTAAGCTGATAGAGTACATCTTTGGTTTGTTATAAATACGAGGTAACAGTACATATAAAGAACCAATCGTGATCATACCAACCCAGCCAAGCGCACCTGAGTGTACGTGACCAATAGTCCAATCGGTATTGTGCGATAGCGCATTGACTGTCTTAATAGACATCATTGGGCCTTCGAACGTCGACATGGCGTAGAACGATAGTGCAACAATCATAAAGCGAATGATCGGATCGGTACGTAACTTATCCCAACTTCCTGATAGCGTGAGTACACCGTTGATCATACCACCCCAAGATGGTGCAAATAGGATGATTGAGAATACCATTGCTAATGACTGCGTCCAATCTGGAAGCGCTGAATAATGCAAATGGTGACCACCAGCCCACATGTATGAAGCAATCAATGCCCAAAAGTGAACGATAGACAAACGGTAAGAATAAATAGGGCGGCCAATCTGTACTGGAACGAAGTAATACATCATTCCAAGGAAAGCTGCCGTTAGATAAAAACCTACTGCGTTATGACCGTACCACCACTGCACCATGGCATCAGTTGCACCGCCAAATAGCGAGTAAGATTTAAAAGCACTAACAGGAATCGCCATGCTATTTACGATGTGCAGTAGTGCAATCGTAATAATGAAAGCGGCGAAAAACCAGTTAGCCACATAGATATGTGAGGTTTTACGTTTGATGAGCGTACCAAAAAAGACGATGGCATAAGAGATCCAGACCAACGCGATTAAGATATCGATAGGCCACTCAAGCTCAGCGTACTCTTTAGTTGATGTCAAACCTAGTGGTAAGGTAATAACGGCAGAAACAATAACCGCTTGCCAACCCCAAAAGGTAAACCAAGCCAAATACGGCGCGAACAGGCGTGTTTTACAGGTACGCTGAACGATATAGTAAGACGTTGCGAACAGGGCAGAACCACCGAACGCAAAAATCACCGCATTGGTATGCAGTGGTCTCAAGCGACTAAAAGTCAGCCATGGAATGTCAAAGTTGAGTGCTGGCCATGCTAACTGTGAAGCAAGGAACACACCAAGACTCATGCCGACGATGCCCCATACTACGGCCATGGTCGTAAAGAATCTTATGACTGTAATTTCATACTCACGGTCATTAGGGTTGGTTGCTGTGTTTTGTAAACTCATTGGATGATTCCTTTACAGCCCGAATTATCAACAGAATTAACCAATAATCCACACAATCTTCATTTGAGATCTTAATTATAGCCATGTATAAGCTGATAATTATCGTGGCACATATTGCTTTTTGGTCTCCTATTACTATGATGTTATTAACTGTTAATCTAAGCTTTTGCTATGTATCAGTAAACACCAATAAATAGGAGTAAGCGCTTTGTGCGCTGTACTCAAAGCCAATTGACAGTAGGATTGTTAATATATCATCAAGGTAAATAAGAAGACGCGCCGTTTTTGGACATCAAACATCTAATGAGGCTAAATATATATCTTAATTATTACGAAGAAATCTGTACTAATGAAGATAGATACCCTTATCTATAGGGCTATAAAACGCACTAACTATAGATGGATGCTAGCGGCAGCTGACAAAAAACATGCTTATGTAATGTTTGGTTAAAACTCCCGACTCTGTTTAAGGGTATTGTAACGCAATCCTAATAAAATATCATCAGAACTATGCGCCAAAATACAAACTCTTTGGTATAAATGTTAGCAGGCAACTTATTATTGCGGTGCCGCTCCTGTATTTTATACGCAATTTTGTCACTATTCTAGATGCTCGTTTCAAACCTTTACGGTAAAAGCCAACTTCCAAAGGATTTTTGTAACAGGGCTATTGCTTGGCTTATAAATAGGTTTTACTTATCATTAGGTCGACCTTTATAATGACCCTCGAGCTATGGATACCCTAATAGACCAATTACTGGTATATTGATGAGTAGTATCCGTCTAATAAAATACCAATTAAGGATAATAAGATGGCAGTTTTTTTGAGCAATGAATGGTTTGAGCAAGTAGAAACAATGGGTAATGAAGCGGGCGAATTGAATCTGCCGCCAGCACTTGCCAATATGATCGTCAACTTGAAGGTTTCTGATACTGATCAAGACATTGAAGCGAATTTCACCAATGGCTTGTTGCATCGCGGCTTAAATGATGCGGCAACGACTACCTTGTTGCTTGACCGCAGTATTCTGCAGTCTATCATCACAGATTTTGATACCAATCAGATCATGGGTGCTTTTATGAGCGGTAAAATTCGCGTCGAAGGCGATATGTCACAATTGATGGCGGTACAGACTGCCCGCCCAAGTGCTGAGCAAAAAGAGCTGTATACCCGTATCAAGTCAATGACCACAATGGTTTAGTTGATATTTAGTCGACTGTTTGGTGCATGTATCATGCATGACAGTCGCCAAGTTAATGACTTCATGAAATGTAAAAAGCCTCTAATACAAATTAGAGGCTTTTTTATTGATAAATGCGACGGTCACCCAGTCGTTATTTAATTAGCTGGCTTTTGATGACTGTGAAACGGTTTTTTGATTTTCTTTATATATGGCCGCCTGTAGCCAGACGTTGGCTTGTACATAATCATGCACGTTAATACTGGCAGTCTCTGCAGTATTAAGTGCGCCAATACGCACAACAAACGGATCTGCATCTTGCTCACGTAATGTCACGACATCAAACAAAATAATAGACTTACCATTGAATACGGTTTCTTGTTTGCCAAGCACCTGACCTTGGCACCATGCTTCGTCCTCTTGACCCAAGGTATCACCAAACAAGTACGCACACATGTGACCCAAATTGATTTCAATGGGTGCCATTTGTTCTTTGGTTTCAGATTTCCATTTGGCTATCTGCTCTTGTAAATCGTCTGGGATATTTCCGTCATTCGCCGCAACGATATCATTAAAGGCACGGTGATAGCGGATGGATTCTTGATCCTCCACCATGATCACTTCGTTTTGTTCACTGAGCTTAATCTCGTGCGCCCATGCGCTAAAGTTCACGTAATAATAGGCCTCACGCTGATATAAGTGGCGATTGGCTGTGTAAAGCTGATCAAATGCATAAATGATACTGCCATCAGCCGTACGTAAGCGTAAAACAGCATCATGCGAGTTGTCATTAGCAATAACACGCTCAATTTTGCAATTGAGTCCATAAGGGCTGTCAACACAAGGGTATGCATTGATAAAGCATTCAGGCTTGCCATCTTTCATCGCCAGTACTTGATTGATGTGGCATGGTTGATCTTCTGACAATAACAAGCAGCTGTCTTGCGCGCTCACATTGTTGTTGAGACCTTTAGGCATTGCTGCGACTTCAATCATTTTTTGTAGCCATTCTGGCACATCATGACTCATGTCATCGGTCAGGATACGCCAGTGATCACCGTGACCGGCAGACTGCTCATCGGTCAGCGTGATCTTGGTAGGCGCTTGAATGTTTTTATATTGATAATTTATGGTCATGAAAATACTCAAAATTAAGTCAGCTTGGGGTTTTAATCTAATATGGCGGTCGCTTATGCATTATCCAATACGCTGAGCGCTGGTGTATGAGGGTCAGCAGCCTAGCCAGAAAAAGATCAGAAACCGCAATGAGGGGTTAATGACAATTGTCTTTAGCCTATAATATATAGGTATTGACACACCTAATAGCAAGACCCCTATAAAAAATAATAACAACAAAACCCCGTTTTTTGGTGAATAATACGCTCAGTTCTAGCTAATGACTGGCACATATCAGCCAAATTGTGTCAAACTAGCTCCCTTTTGATGGCCGTTTTTGGCTCGTCTGAACCCCTGTTTTTGTGTTCGATTTATATGTGCGTAAGGCAAGCGTAGGCTTGTGATGCATTTGTTGCTGCTCGTTTTGTAGCCTATATAAAGTCGCACGTAGATAAGATAAAGAGTTTGAATATGTTTCGTCCTTTAGCGTTATTTATTGGCTTACGATACACCCGAGCAGAGCGCAGTAATGGCTTTATCTCATTTATATCACTCATCTCAATGATTGGTTTGACACTTGGGGTTGCCGTATTGATTACGGTGCTATCGGTGATGAATGGTTTTGATCGTGAATTAAAAACCCGTATTTTGGGCATGGTGCCGCAGGCGACTGTGGTCTCAAGCGAGATCATCAGTGATTGGGAACAATTGGCTGATAAGATTAAAGAAGATCCAGAAGTGGCAGCGGTTGCCCCTTTTATCCAATTGCAAGGGATGCTGACATCAAACGGTCAGGTCGCAGGGATTATGGTGACAGGTGTCGAGCCTGAATACGAAAAAAATGTCTCTATCATCAATGAGCATATGGTCGAAGGCAGCATTGATACCTTGCAAAGCGGTGATTTCAGCATTGTGTTAGGCGAGGAGATGGTACAGTCTTTAGGCTTGCAGATAGGGGACAAGGTAACTTTAGTGTTGCCAGAAGCGTCGCCATCACCTGCAGGCGTGATACCACGGTTTAAGCGTTTTACCTTAACCGGTATCTTTACCATCAGCCCAGAAGTCGATAGCCTCATGGCGTTTATCCCAATGGGTGATGCGGCAAAACTGCTGCGTTTGCCAGAAGGAGCGCAGGGCGTACGTATGAAGCTCAATGATATCTTCACAGCGCCAATGGCTGCAGAGAAAGCGGCTGCCATTGCACCTCAGCAGTTGTATCCTAATGATTGGACGCAAACGCATGGCAATCTATTTGGTGCGATTCAAATGGAAAAAGCCATGGTCGGCTTGCTATTGTTTTTGATTATCTTAGTGGCTGCTTTTAATATTGTCTCAAGCCTAGTAATGCTCGTTACTGACAAAAAAGCAGATATTGCAATTTTGAAAACCTTTGGTGCCTCTCCTCGATTAATCACCCAAGTGTTTATGGTCCAAGGTGTGGTCATCGGTGTTATCGGTACCGTTGCTGGCACGATATTGGGTGTGATATTTGCGCTCACGGTCAGTGATATTTTGGGTTTTATTAATCAAGTCTTTAACCTGAACCTATTTGATGCGTATTTCGTGAATTATTTGCCGTCAGAATTGCGTTTGTTAGATGTGGTATTGATTACAGGTGCGTCGTTTGTACTGAGCTTTTTGGCCACTATTTACCCAGCACGCCGAGCGGCTAAGATTCAGCCTGCCCAAACACTACGTTACGAGTAATCCCAAACGCCTAAGCATGCAAATAAGTATCAAACCAACTATTAAAATAAGTATCGACACAAATAAAATAAAGGAAGCGCTATGTCTGCCATTTTAAAGGCGACCAATATCAATAAGATATATGATGAAGGGGCGGTCAGTACACAGGTATTGACGGGCCTTGATATTACGGTTAATGCTGGTGAGCGTATTGCTATCGTTGGCACCAGTGGTTCAGGAAAAAGCACTTTGCTACACTTGCTTGGCGGACTTGATACACCAACGAGCGGTGAAGTCTGGTTGCATGGTCAATTATTAAACAGCATGAATGAGACTGAACGCGGTGCCATGCGCAACAAGCACTTGGGTTTTATTTATCAGTTTCACCACCTGTTAGCTGAGTTCACCGCAATTGAAAACGTTGCGATGCCTCTACTAATGCGTCCAGAAGTATCGACGAAAGACGCCCGTAAGCAAGCCATTGAGATTTTGGAGAATGTCGGCCTTGAGCATCGTTTGATGCACAGACCTGGTGAGCTATCAGGTGGTGAGCGCCAGCGTGTCGCCATTGCGCGTGCGCTAGTGACCAAGCCATCGCTTATTTTGGCAGATGAGCCAACGGGTAACTTGGATTATGACAATGCGCAAAGTGTTTTTGGGCTGTTGTCAGAACTGCAAAACACCATGCAAACGGCGCTATTGATGGTGACTCATGATCGCAATTTAGCGGCACTTGCTGACCGTCAGTTATTGCTACGTAATGGTCATTGGGAACAGTATTAACACTTTTGTGTACAGAGAATATAAGGCTGACATAGATGCTATTTATTAGCACTTATGATGTCTTTTCTGATGAAATGTATTGTTGTATGATTAAGTGAATATTCCATAGCAACAGATATAGAGGCGGCTATTAATTGGCCGCCATGTCCACTTTATAGGAACACATGCAATGACTGCAGATGAAAATCCAATCGCCGCTTTTGGCAGTGCTGAAGAAGGTGATGAGCCATTAAAGCCATATATCGATCCGAGCCTGTTTGAAACCATTGATAGACAGTCGCAAATGGATCTGCTTGCACCGGTATTTGATGCCATTACTTTGGCTGGGGTTGATTTCGATCTGAAGGTGCAAGACAGTGCCACTGGCAAGCGATATACGTTATGTAAAAACGATAAAGTTATCGAAATTGTACAGATGGATATGGATTTTACTGACAAAGTATTGGCTGCGATAGAAAAAAACAAAGAAATATGACTTGTATAGGCGTGTCTGAATTATTCAGTCAGAGTATTGATTGCTAGTTTTAGACAATTAGCCACATTAAAGCCTGATCCTATTAAGAAGTAGGCGGTTCAACCGAAGATTTTTTCTGGCGCTTTTGCCAACTTGCGACGGTTCTATAACGCCAAACAGCCTTAAACACCAGTCCGCAAACAATACTGGTCACCACTGCCAAAATCGTCAATCCAATACAAAATGCGGCAATCGAGACAGTACCGCGATAGGTAATAAATGGATTGGCACCATTTGACAATACCCATAAGCTAAAGTCAGCAATCATCCTGCCGATGAGTCGCAAACTGATCATTGGTGCATCTAAAATCTTTGCACCAATATAGTATCCGGCATAAAAAATAGGCAAGCTGGTAAGCGGATTGGTAATCCACGTCAGACCAAGTGCCATCGGGACATTGGCTCGAAAAATAAGCGAGCCAATCAAGGCCAGTAACATCTGTCCTGGTAATGGGAAAAATGCACTAAGCACACCAATATAGACCGCTTTATTTAGGCTGTGACGATTGAAATGCCACAATCGTGGATCTGCCAAATGCGGTGCAAATAATTTTAAGGTGCGACTTTCTAGGACTTTTTCTGGTGTAGGAAGTAAATCTTTTAGACGTTTTTTGGGCACAAGATTGCCTTTAATCATTAACTATAGCCCGCTCAATCAGTTTGATGGACTGGTATAAAGTAATATGATGAATAAAAATGGTGGATAACAATAGATAGGATACTGATGTCAGACAATCAGCCTCTCAATATCTGTCATCAGTATAGGGCAATCTAAATATAAATGCTATTGAACGATGTGCCAGTTATTGATAGGGTGCTGTATTCATGCTTATATCTATAATTAAACTATTGGGATCTAGGGCGTGTCATCAATTAGCACATAAATACATTTAGTGGCCTTAAAATGGCTAAATTTTGCTAAACATCGTCAGAAATTTTTTCAATATGTTCATATTAACGGCACTTTCTTCCTTGTTTATCTACCATTTTTCTCATTTTAAGCCTCACCATCTAATTGATGACACGCCCTAGCTGACTTATTATAAAGTTGATACCGTCTTATGTCGTTAAACCATCAAGCAAGGAGTGCTGGTGTACTGGTTAATTGGCAGCCTAATAATTATCATTATGATGGGCGTTTTGGCCGTCGCTGACGATGCGTTGGTACCAGTCGACCTGTTTTTATTAGACATGGTCAGTGTCTCTAACCTGTCTTTGCTACTCATCGTATTAGCCGTTATTCTGATGGTCAGCGCCCAATTTAATACCCCGCCAGTAGTCATTCAAAAAGTCGTCAACGACCACGCCACATACCTGCCTTATAACAATAACCTTTCTTTACGCATCATCAAGTATTTGCTGTTTGCTATTTTGACGATCGCATTGGTGATCGGTAGTGCGTTACAAGCTTTGGTCAGCCATCAACAGGCAGAATCTGCCAAAATCATTCACCCAATACGAGTACAAGCGTTGGTTCGTGTTGAGGGATTAAGCGACAGTGTTTATGATACCAGTACAGATAGTGGCTATCGACAAGTTGCCGTGGTCACAAACTTATCACCATTGATCGCTGAGCTAGATGCTCAAGACTTGGCGGAGAGTACGTCAAACCATCTAGAAAATAAGCAAAATAGCCTAAGTGATAATACTCTAAGTAATAATGGCAATATCGAATATCGGGTACTGCTCAATGCTTATCCAAAACCATTATCAAGTAGTGACTCACTGGCAGCATTGAATGACCTACAGCCCGGTGATCAATTGTTTATGAGCTTGGCGCTGACACCATTGGCTAGCTCTGAGCAAGTACTTAACAATCCTTCTGGGTTTGATAGCTATCGCTGGTTACGAGGTCGCCACATTGATGGTGCTGCTAATATACTGGCGGTCAGTACATCTACCATCAGTTATGAGGCACTGCCAAAGCAAGTAGTGACCTCTCAATCGTATCTCCAACGCTTCCGTACTTATATTGACCGAGGACGTTGGCAACTGCGTCAGCATTTTTATAAAAACTGGTTACGACATTCTACCGCGGAGCAACAAGCAAAAGCGGTCACATTGAGCTTACTTACTGGTGATCGCAGTTTAATCAGCCGTGATACCAAAGACTTGTACCAGTTGGCAGGTATCTCACATTTGCTGGCTATTTCAGGGACTCATGTGCTGTTTTTAGCCATTGTTATGGCGGGTACAGTCGTACTGCTATTCAATCGGTTTTGTCCGATAGGTTATCGCTATATTCCGTGCTGGCAAGTGCGGTGGTGGGTAATGATTGGGGCTGCTTTTATTTATGCGCTATTCACAGGATTTGATGTGCCAGCTGCACGGACAGCTTGGATGCTACTGGCAATTGGTCTAGTTAGATTGACAATGTTGCCTACCAGTACCATGAAGGTATTATTGGCATTGGCCATACTGATGGCATGGCGTGATCCTTATGTGTTATGGCAAGCAGGATACTGGTTGTCCTTTATCGCAGTGGCGCTATTGCTGAAGTACGATGATACGTCATATCAGTACAATACTTCTGCATCAGCACCACACCGTGTCCATTCAGGCACGAATAGCAACAATGTCCGTACTAAAAACACTGTATTGAACCACGCTTGGCAAGTTGTGAGACGCATCGCCAAATTACAGTTTTGGCTATTTATTACGTTACTACCAACCACATTGCTCTTATTTGGCAAAGCATCATTATGGGGCCTTGTAATCAACCTATTCGCTATAGGTTTGTTTGGATGGGTGATCGTACCGCTGAATTTATTGGCAGGGCTGTGTTATCTGCTATCCCCTACGATAGCAGACGGTATCTGGATGTTGGTCATTGCAATCGTTGGCGCTTTGCATGATTTCATCACGTGGCTAACATCGTTGCCATTACTGTCAGGTGTTTGGCTGTATACACCAGTCAATATAGCCATCGTGCTCATGGTGTTTTTGTTTATGCTGCCTTGGCTATTACCGCGAGGTTTTATCAGTCGATGGCTGGCGCTGACCCCTTTGACGCTGTTAATAATGACGGTGTACGCCAACCAACAGTCGCTCACAACCGTACCGACTTTATATGTCTTGCCCACTGGGGATTCGTATATTAGTGCTTCATTATTACAATATCCTATTGCTCATAATGCGGCTCGATCAGGCATAAATAAGCGTCAAAAAAGCACCCATTGGCTATTTTTGGCAGATCATAGACCGAAAAATGCGCGCACGATGACCAGCAGCCTGACAGCAGATGCATTATCTGCAATTTTAGAGCAGCAGCTGGGCAGTTTATCAGTCAATAATTTAGAAGGTATCATTGTACAAAGTAATAGTATCGGACTGACTGATACGATTAATACTAACGATCAGCGCGTTGATTTTGATATCGGAACGTCCGAATTATTGCCAATGACCATGGCTCAGTTAAGTCAGAAATTACCTGTCAGTCAATACTGGCAAGCGGGACGCTCTGATAGATGGACGCAACTACAACAAGCTTATCAAGTCACCAGCCAAGCTGATAGGGCATCGAATATCAGTGCCCAGCGCTGCGATCAGGGTAAAATATGGCAATTGCCTAGTGGATGTTTGACGATACAGGTGTTGACGGGCTGGAGTACTATTAATGATGCCAGTGTCTGGGACTGTAGTATCGCTATCGATACTGATTTGCCCATACAAGTGCTAAGGTACAATGCAGCAGACCCCCTTCAATCATTGGATATGACAGCTCAGATGGATATGGAACATACGCATTTGGCAGATACTAAGCTGAAGAGCAGTAAAGTGATTGAACATCAGGAAACGCCTGCAGTATCACGGCTCATACTAAATACCGATACCCATCAACGGGTCTGGCAGATGTGGGAGTTACTGTGCTCGGATGAAGGGTTTAATGAGATCATCGCCTCAAGCCAAACGAAATGGCTTGGTCATAGTGCCTCACATATAACCGCTGATATAATGCGTCATCAAAATATTGATAATGTCATAACCTTGGATGATAAACCTTTAGATGCGGCATCATCTCTAAATAAGCATGACGATGTGGTCAATACCAATACCAATACCAATACCAATATCAAAAGTCCTTAAAATATCGCTCATCCAATCGGCGTTACAATATGGTGATATTTCACAGTTATACTATTGAACCCTTATTAAAATACCACCATACTTAGCAGCCTATTAATACCGGTGATTGATATCGTCAGAAAGCATCTGACTGTTTTTATCATCTTTTATTGTTTTAGATTGTTTCTGACTTAGGAAGTTATATGCCCAACTGGCCACCAGACCCTAACAAACGTCCCGATAATTCGGCCAATCAGCCAACACAAATACAGCAACCAAACTCGCCGAGTGGACAAGAATGGAAGGTGCTTGAAAACACCTTATTGGCTAGTGTGGTTGAGCAGCGCCGCGCTCGTCGCTGGAGCATCTTTTTTAAACTACTGACCTTTGGTTATATCTTATTGATATTTTTGACCCTTGGTCGTGGGTGCAGTAGTTCGCCGACAGGTATGGATGCGGTCGATACCAGCGAGCCACATTTGGCTGTGGTTGAACTGCAAGGCGTTATCAGTAGTGACGATGTGGCCAATGCCTATGATGTCAATGAAGCACTGAGAGACGCTTTTGCAAACAGTAATTCAAAAGCGGTGGCACTAGATATTAACTCACCTGGTGGTTCACCGGTACAGTCTGATGAAATCTGGCAGACGATGATGGACTTGCGCGAAGAGTACCCAGATAAAAAACTGTATGCGGTTATCGGTGATATCGGTGCCTCGGGTGCTTATTATATCGCGTCTGCTGCAGATGAGATTTATGTCAATCCATCAAGTTTGGTTGGCTCTATCGGGGTCATTATGCCAAGCTACAATGTCAAAGGCTTAATGGATAAAGTTGGCGTAGAAGATCGTACTATCACTGCGGGTGAGTATAAAGATATCTTAAGCTTGTCACGTCCATTGACTGACTACGAAGAAAACCATGTTGAAAAGGTGTTGGCGAATACGCACAAGCATTTCATCAACGCCGTAAAAGAAGGTCGCGGCGACCGTCTTAAAAATCCTGAACAAAACAAACTGTTTTCAGGATTGTTCTGGACAGGTGAGCAATCTATCGAGCTAGGGTTGGCTGATAAAAAGGGTAGTATTACTAGCCTTAGCAAGCAGCTGGAGCTGGATACGATCATTAGTTATAGTCCGAACGATCCGTTCCAATCGTTTATGGACCGTTTTGCCGTGCAACTGGGTGCAGGCATTGGCTCTAGCGTTAGTCTTGATGGTTTTTTACCACAAGAAGAAGGTAACGTAAAGATGCGTTAAGCGTTTAATGTTTTAGATATACTGTGTATGATTGTTGGGGCTGAGCATATAATTGTGCTCAGCCTTAATTGTATGTAATGCTAAATAAAATCTTTGTTTGAGACTAAGTCGCTATCAATGCCGCGATAGTTATGAATGTTGCTATCTTAGCGACGTTTGGCTAAATGATGCTACAAGGCTCAATGATTAAAAATAATATATCACATAAACCCTTCCACGAGAGCCTGTTATGAGTGATGAAATAAATTTGCAGACCTTTGCTGCACTACCTGTCTCTAAGATAACCAATAAGCCGGTGCTTCATTTTGCCCATGCCAATGGAATGCCAAGTGCTGTCTACGAGCCATTTTTTGAAGGTTTGTCAGAGTTTTTTACGATTGAGTATATTGCGATGCTGGGCGATACACCGAGCTATCCCGTAGATGACCATTGGCGCAGTCTGACGCAACAAGTCATCGATAGCGCAAAAAGTGCCTGCGAGAAGCATGGTGTTGCGCAGGTGTTAGGGGTAGGTCATTCGCTGGGCGCTATGTGTACCTTGCAGGCCATGTATCGTCAGCCTGAACTGTTTGCTCAAGCAGTACTCATGGATCCACCTTGGCTGTATGGCAAGGTCAGTTTAATGTGGCATTTAGCAAAGACAGCAGACAGATTGCCCCTCATGGATAATCGTCTGATGGATAAACTGTCACCCGCTGGCGTGTCCAAGCATCGCCGCGATGTATGGGATAGTCGCGCAGACGCGTATGAGAAAATGCGTCATAAAGGGTTTTTCAAAAACTTTGATGAGCGTAGCTTTCAAGGGTATATCGATCACGGCTTGCATGAGCGTGCGGATGGCAAGGTGACATTGGCTATTCCTAAAGCCAGTGAAGTAGATGTATTTCGTACCAATCCTTCTTGGTATTGGCTGGCACCAAATCGGGGCCCCAAAGTACCTGTCACATTGATTATTGGCCAAGACAGTATCTTTTTAAAGCGTCGCTTTCCGCAGCAAATCAAATCACGTTTGGGTATTCCTTATGAAACGCATAAAGGGGGTCATATGTTCCCACTTGAGCACCCACAGTCTGTCTCAATGCAGGTGCTAGGCTTGATCAAGCAGCAATTGTCAAAATAAAAGTAACATATCATTAGTCATGCTCGTAATGGATATGAGCTGCCAGAGTATTTTTTAAGTGATACCTTTATGCCAAAAAACGTAACTGCTCCATCTGATATGACTGCCTCACCTAAGTCTCCGCCCATCTTTTCACGCTTGGGTACATTTCTGCTAACAGTAGGGATGGTGTTTGCATTTTTTGTCAGTCAGTTGATAGGCATCTATGTCGCGGGCAAGCTAGTATTACCTGCCACCCAAAACGCATCGATAGGGAATATATTCTTTTTTGGCGGTAATGATGGAACGGTTGTGAGCCTCTCCATAATGGTAGGTTGTGTGCTGCTATTGGCAGTCAGCATTTTTATCATTCGTTTGAAGGGTGGTAGTCTGCGCCAGTATTTAGCCTTAAAGCCGTTTTCACTGTCGGTGGGTATGGGAATGCTTGGGCTGTTATTGATCTTTATGATTGTCAGTCAGGCGCTCACGTATCTGCTGGATATGACGCCGCTGGACTTCGTAGATCCTCTCTATCAGTCAGTCAGCTCGGTATGGCTATTGGTTTTTGCGATGGTCATCGTTGCACCCATTTATGAAGAGGTGGTCTTTCGCGGTATATTATGGTCAGCCATTGCAGAACAGTTTTCATCTGCATCATATTCAGAGAATTACGGTGCGATCGTCGCGAGTATGATAACGAGTTTGATATTTGCCATTATTCATGTGCAGTACGGCATTTATGAAATCAGTACCATCGTTGTGTTGGCATTGCTATTTTGCTACGCACGTATTAAGTCCGGCTCGTTACTACTGCCAATCGTGTTACACATCGTCAATAACGGTGCAGCGATGTGGCAGTATGTTGCGCAAGCAGCCTAAGGTTTGAATATCAGACAGACCCTAACCAAGATAAATGCCAATATGATGATTGGTATGTAAATTTTGTCAAGCCAGCTATAGTCGATTCAATTTAAAAATAGTACAAGGCAACCGAGCTTAGATGTATATTTAATACTTCAAGCGAGTTTAACGCAGTAATAATTTTATAGTGGAATGACTATATATGTAGCCAATGATCGATAGAGATTGGGCTAGGCATCAGGATTGAGCGCCAACACTTCATCAGCCGCTCGTTTAACATCATCAAGCGTTAATTGAGGTTTACCACTCAATGCTTGTCGCCATTTGCGCGCACCCGTCAGTCCTTGAAACAGTCCTAAGTAGTGTCTCGTCATCGTGGGTAGCGCTTCGCCTTTCTCGATTTGCTCTTGCATATAAGAATAAAGCCGCGCCAAAATGTCCGAGCGTTTAGGTATTGCCTCGCCCCATAAGCTGTTGGCTTCTGCTAGCAGATAAGGATTGTGATAAAACGCTCGACCAATCATCACACCATCGACATGCTGCAAGTGTGTTTTGATGGCTTCAACCGTATCAATGCCGCCATTGATTTCGATATCCAGTTCAGGAAAGTCTTGTTTTAAGCGGTACACATCCTCATAACGTAGTGGTGGTATCTCGCGGTTTTGCTTGGGGCTGAGCCCTTGCAGCCATGCAGTACGCGCATGTACTGTGAATCGCGTACAGCCCGCGTCTGCCACTGTCTGCACGAAATCTACCATAAACTCATAGCTATTAAAATCATCAATACCAATACGATGCTTTACGGTCACTGGTATGTCGACAGCGGCTTGCATATGCTTGACCAAATCAGCAACGGTCTTAGGCTCTGCCATCAGACAGGCGCCTATCTTATTATGCTGGACACGATCGGAGGGGCAACCAACATTAATGTTGACTTCATCATAGCCATATTGCTGAGCAAACTCGGCGCACTGTGTCATCTCATCAATATCAGCGCCGCCAAGCTGCAAGACAAGTGGGTGCTCAAGCGTATCAAAGCGCAAGTGCCGTGCGCGATTACCATGAATCAATGCACCAGTGCTGATCATCTCGGTATATAGATACGTATGCGGGTTAAACAGTCGCGCAAAGTAGCGATAGTCTGTTGTAGTCCAGTCGATCATGGGAGCGACTGAGAGGCGTTTGTTGGTCATATCAACCATGGTTATTGAGCCTTAATATTCGTGTCTTAAATAAATGGATAAGGTGCAATGGATGAGCGATACCATTGCACCTTAGTGTCAATCATTGTATGTATACCGTCTGATATCTATGTGACGACGTGATCAATCTTTTTGAATTCAGGAAGATTGTAAAAATACATGCCCATAATGATACCGATAAAGCCAATAAACACAATGTAGAGTGCAGGTGAAAAGCTGATCAATGTGGTGGCATAGCCAAGTCCAAAAGGTATCAGTACTCCAACGACACCGTAAGTAATATTATAGCAAAAAGCGATACCCGTCAGTCGTACATTGGTGGGAAACAATTGTACTAAGATGGCTGGCACCATACCAACGATACCTGAACAGAATCCTAAAAGCGCATACATGATCAAGATATAATCGCCGCCTGCTTGTAGATGATAAAAGAAGGCTAGTATTTGGATGATTAAGAGAGTAGAACCAATGACCAGTATTTTGCCAAAGTTTTCGTGGTTAGAGATCATTCCATAAAATATGCAGCCGATAATCATGAATACGATACCCAAGCTATGGGAAAACCCAAACAAATCACTGTCTAAGGTAAAGTTAAGCTCTATCAGATCCGGCAGTAGTAGCACGATGACAGAAGTCACGCTGGATATCACCAAAGTGAGCACCATGCCAACAAAGATACTGTGCTTACAGCGTTTAAAAAGCATGGTGAGCGGTTGGCGTGCCGCTTTGCCAAGCTTAGGCTTATCTAATGCAAGGAAAAATGGTGTCTCTCCAACCAGTTGCCAGAACGCTAGTGGCAAAAAGCTCAATACCGCAGCAACCAAAAACGGTAAACGCCAGCCATAATCAGCCAGCTGTACCGACGTCATAAAGCTAGACAGCCACATAAAAAATGCATTAGAGAAGAGCACACCTACCAAAAAGCTGGCCGTCACGTAGCTACAGGCCACCGACAGATACTGCCGAGGTACGTGCTCTGCGACAAACACCCAAGACAAGGGCACATAAAGACCAAATGCCATGCCCTGTATGATTCTGAGTAAAATAAATAAAATGGGTGCAATAACGCCCCACTGCGCATAAGTTGGCAACGCCGCCATGGCGAGCAAACTACAAGCGGTTACGAGTATGCTGAACAACAGTGTCGGTTTTCGACCAATGATATCGCCATATCGACCAAATAAAATACCACCAAAGGGACGTGCCAAATAACCGACGACAAACAGCCCCAACCCTTGTAGCTTGGCCACATTTGGATCGGTATCAATAGGAAAAAACGCGGCCGACACAATATCTGCAATGTACAAATAAATCAAAAAATCAAAAAACACCACAGCACTGATAGAACTAATGAACAGTACCGTGTTTTTGTCTTTGGTCGACATTAACGCATATTGAGAACGAGATGGCATAATAGATTACGTATCCACAGAGTAAAGTGGTCATTAAATCGGTGGCCGCTTGGACAACCGATCATGATAAAAAACTGGCAAATCATTCGGTTATAAAGAATGACTTGCCAAAATAATAGGTCTAGAAATAGTAAATTTTGGTGTTTTAGACTGAAGTATGTCCGAGAAATGGTTGACGTATTCAGTTCAATATAATCAGGACAATAAAATCTGTGCACTATAAAAAAGAAACTAAGGTAAGCTTTCAGCAGTCTTTAGCGACATAGACACAGCATGCAAAAAACGTACCGTATTCGCATTTCATCGCAAAATCTCTGATCAAATAAGTGTTATTCGCTTAAGTATTGTTAACAGGGGTAGAGTTTTGTCATCAAGGATGTGCAGGTTCATAGGATTATAGTAACCAGTCAATTGGCAGCCAAGACATAATGGTCAGCCAAACATGGTCACTTATACCGACTTTAGGTTCTGAGTCGTAGACGACTTCTTTGTCATTTTCCATAGTGTGCCATTGCAAGCTGCCGTTATCTAATAGTTTGACTTCATACGCTTGATTCAACAAATCATCGCTTAAAGCACCATGTAGCTGTTTGGCAAGCTCATCATCATTGATAATGACACCCATTTCAGTATTGATGTTAGCAGAGCGAGGGTCAACGTTGTACGAGCCAATAAACACTTGATAGTCATCAACGGCAAACGTTTTTGCATGCAAGCTGGTCGATGACTGACTACGTGCGCGCCACAGCTTATTATCGCGTTTTTCTTCAGCAGCGGTTGATTTTAGCTCGTATATTTTGACGCCTGAGCGCAACAGATTCGGTCGCCATTGGCTATAGCCAGAATGGACAGCGGTGACATCGGTTGCATCAAATGAGTTGGTCAAAATCTTAATATCGACACCCGATTCAGCCAGTTTTACTAAGGTATCGACACCATCTTTGGTCGGTACAAAATAGGATGAGATAATCGTTAGTTTCTTAGTTGGACTACCAAGCAACGTCCGCAATTGGTGTACCAAGTTGCTGTCGGTAGGAACGCTTTTGCTCAGTTTGCCGACATCATCACTCAAGAACTGCATATCCGTCCAGCGAAAGGGTACCCGTTTATTGATCAGATCACTGTCTATCGTAGAGTCTTTGATGGCCGCTTTGTAGACTGTCAAGCTACTGCCTTCATTGTTTTCTTCATCAAGCCCCAACTTATCCAATGCGGCTGGAAAATTAAGGGTCACATCCTTATCAACTTTGGCCAATGTCTCGATATCAAACGATAAAGAGGATGACCAATAACTGTCAAAGCTGTTGTCAATATCGGCGACCACTTTACCGATTAGCAGCACATCCAAATCTGCAAACTGGCTACTTTGGTCATTACTTAGGTATTCATTACCAATGTTGCGACCACCAATGATGGTAATCTGCTTATCAAAGGTCATGCTCTTATTGTGCATACGGCGATTGATTCGTGGCAACCCTGTGACGTAATTCAATGTCGGAATTTTACGATGCATCAGCGGATTAATAATGCGTACAGCGATATTGGGATGACTGGCAAAACGTAGTAGGTGCTGGTCAAACTTGGCACTGTTATTAAAATCATCCAACAATAAACGCACGATAACACCGCGCTCGGCGGCATCCCATAAGTCTTTTAAGAGCAGTTGACCGGCCTGATCATTATGCCAAATATAATACTGCGCATCGATATTGCGCGTGGCCATATCAGTCAAGATGCTACGAGCGGCAAACGCGTTGGCGCCAGTCACTATCGGATGATAACCTGACAAATCAGGATGGATATCACTCTGAGCACTGATGGCGGATACCAGATCCGTCTGAATCGTTTCGCTGTTATCGTTCTGATATAGCTCATGTACACGTTCTGATAACGCTTGGCTTTCAGGCAGATGCGGCTGCTTGGGCAAGCTTTGGCATGCACTCAAGGCCAAGGTCAGCCCTAGTGTTAGACTCAATGATAAGTGGCTTGATTCTAGACTGAACAGTGACATAACGAATTTACCTTAGTGAGCCTAAACATACTGATAAACAACTTATTAAAGGGTTTGCGCAATTTTCAAAAATTACAACGGTGACGGTTCTACCATAATATCAATTAAGGCTGTACTCAAATCGTCGCTAGCTTAACAGCTGTTGCTATATCTGCCTATTATAAATACGTTATTTTTGTTAGATTTGACTCATGAAATCGTTGTTTTTTAAGTATTGTTTAACTATATATGTGGCGGAATTTAATCGTAAGCATTTGGGGTTTTTAGGTATGCAAAAATAATATTTAGGTGCTATCTGAAACCAGCTGTGCGGAATAAGTCGACATGATATGATAACGCTGATGAATTCGGTCGATAATCAGAAGAATAAGCAGTCATTTTATCTTAATTAAAATATCACCCAATAACATACTAACTAAAGTAACGGAACGTTTATGAGTCAGTCGCAAAACCATGATGAGAGCAGTTTGAACCAAAAAAATTCAAATGATGGGTTAGATCCAAACTGGCGCAACGATGCGCTAGATTTAGATCTGGACTATGGCATGCAAACCATCGCAGTGCGGGCAGGTCAACATCGCACGGATGAGGGCGAACACTCAGAAGCTATTTTTACCACCAGCTCTTATGTTTACACCTCAGCTGCCGATGCCGCCGCACATTTCAATGGAGAGAAGACAGGCAATGTCTACTCTCGTCATACCAACCCCAGCGTGCGTACCTTTGAGCGCCGTTTGGCCGCACTAGAGAACGGCGCGCGTGCGGTGGCGACTGCTTCTGGTATGGGTGCAATTTTGACCATGTGCTTGGCATATCTCAAAGCGGGCGACCATCTGCTCGCGGCCAACCAGCTATTTGGCTCATCTATCGGCTTATTCAACAACTATATGGCCAAATTCGGTGTTGAAGTCAGCTATGTTGATTGCTTCGACAATGACGCATGGGCCAATGCGGTTCAACCGAATACCAAGGTGATCTATTGTGAAAGTCCAAGTAATCCATTGGCACAGATTTGCGATATTGGTTATCTGAGTCAGCTATGCAAAGCAAATGATATATTACTCGTCGTCGATAACTGCTTTGCGACACCAGCCTTGCAGCGCCCATTAGACTTGGGTGCGGATGTGGTGATTCACTCTGCGACCAAATACTTGGATGGACAAGGTCGAGTGCTAGGCGGTGCGCTAGTTGGTAGTGATAAACTGATGCAAGAAGCATTTACTGTTGTGCGCTCAGGCGGTATCAGCATGAGTCCGTTTAATGCTTGGGTATTTACCAAGGGGCTTGAGACACTCAAATTACGTATGCAAGCACACTGTCAAAATGCCAATCAAGTAGCTGACTTCTTAGTCAATCATCCTAATGTTAGTACCGTACATTTCTCGGGCTTGAGTGATCACCCTGCGCACGAGCTTGCCACACGTCAGCATCATATGAAAGATGGCTATGGTGCTATCATGGGCTTTGAAGTTAAGCCATCTGCTAGCCTTGACTCAAAAGCGGCTGCGTGGCACGTGATTGATTCAACTCGAATGGTTTCTATCACCAATAATTTGGGTGATGCCAAAACCACGATTACCCATCCTGCGACGACCACGCATTTCCGCTTAACTGCTGAGGCGCGTGCCGAAGCTGGCGTCAAAGATGGCCTGATTCGTCTGTCGGTAGGTCTAGAAGATGTGGAAGATATTATCAAAGACTTAGCACGTGGTTTAGACAGTTTATAAAGATAACGGTATAATCACCACCAGCGCATTCAGTATCCGTTATTAATCACTATCTGTTATTCATAATTACTTATTACTATACACATTATCATAAATAACAAAGAGGCCAATATGAACATTCAAGCATTGATGCAACAAGCACAAACGATGCAAAAGAAAGTAGAAGCAAACGTCGAAAGTGCTAAAAAAGAGCTAGGTAACAAAGAAGTGCATGCAGAATCGGGTAGTGGTCTGGTTAAAGTAACGATGACTGGTCGCCATGTGGTTAAGCGTTTGACTATTGATCCAAGTCTGCTAGAAGATGAGCCAGATATGATCGAAGATTTAATTGCTGCTGCTATTAATGATGCGGTTCGTCAAGCGGATGCACTATACGAAGAAACGATGGCTGGTGCGACTTCAGGTATGGGTCTGCCACCAGGTATGCAGGGCATGTTTTAATCGTTAAATACTTCATACTGAAGACAAAAATGGGGTTGTTATCGACACGATACGACCCCATTTTTATAGCTACGATTTATAGATAAAGGAAGTAACGTTGCTTACAGCCAAATTTGATCAGCTCGTCAAACAGCTGCGTATATTGCCTGGTGTCGGTCAAAAAAGTGCCCAACGAATGGCATTGCATCTACTCAGCAAAAAACGCCCGCAAGGACTGTCACTGGCCCAAGCGCTTGATGATGCCATGCGTGATATTGTTGAATGTCAGCGTTGTCATAGCTTCAGCGATGATGCGGTTTGTCCACTATGCCAAGACCCTAGGCGTGATGACACTTTATTATGTGTGGTCGAGACCGCAGCAGATGTGATGGCGATTGAGCAAACCGCTGGCTATCGCGGCCGTTACTTTGTGCTG
Source organism: Psychrobacter sp. SWN149 (assembly GCF_015864565.1). Taxonomy (NCBI): domain Bacteria; kingdom Pseudomonadati; phylum Pseudomonadota; class Gammaproteobacteria; order Moraxellales; family Moraxellaceae; genus Psychrobacter; species Psychrobacter sp. SWN149. The sequence goes on along the minus strand of NZ_JADYWX010000005.1, from coordinate 123,310 downwards.
GGCGGGCATTTATCGCCGATTGACGGTATCAGTGCTGACGACTTAAATATTGATCAGCTGGTCTGGCGAGTCAAGCAAGAGCCTGTGGAGGAGTTGATATTGGCCACAGGGACGACCGTTGAGGGGCAGACCACCGCTCACTTTATCCGTGAGGCAGTGAGTCGTCATGTCAATAAAGTGACACGTCTGGCGCAAGGCGTGCCGATGGGCGGCGAGCTTGAGTATCTTGATAGTATGACGCTTGGTCAAGCCATGCAAAATCGCTCTTTCTTATAATCTCTTTATATTCTACTTATCTCATCAAAGTGTCGACCACTTTATTGCCTGAAATTGCTATAATTGTTTTCCCTCTTTATTTTATTAAGACGCCGTTTAGCGTTTTATTTTTTCTATTTATGCAGGTATCTGCCCGTGTCCAACAACACTTCAAACGCTACAGCTTATTCAAACCCTTCTGATATCAATGATGGTCTATTACAGGAAGTAGCCAATACTGAGTTAATGTCAGCATCACCATCACCATCAGAGCCAGACGTTCATACGCCTGATATTGCGGCGCTTGATCTTGATGTAATTGATATCGATGCATTATTGGATATTGCTGATGACGTTGCTATTACTTGGGTACGTAAGCAAAGTGAACTGGCTGAGGTCATCGATGCCTTGGCCACTTGCGGACGAGTGGCATTGGATACTGAGTTTATCAAGCGCGATACCTATTATCCACGTTTGGCACTCGTACAGTTGAATACAGGTGACCATGTTTATTTATTAGACGCCCCGCAGCTGCAATTGGCTGAGCTGTGGGAAGCGCTACGCAAAGTAGATGTGGCGATTTGGCATGCTTGTGGTGAGGATTTAGGGATTTTTTATCTGCTGTCTGGTTGTCCACCGCTGACCAACATTTTCGATACGCAGATTGCATTGTCTTACTTAACAGGACAGTTGCAAATGGGCTATCAGCAGGCATTGGCAGATCAGCTAGATATGCATATTGATAAAGAGCAGAGCCAGTCTGACTGGCTCCAGCGTCCCTTATCAGAAGAGCAAGAGCAGTATGCGATCGATGACGTGCGTTATTTGCCAGCGTTGTATCTTAGCATCGAGCACGCCCTGAAATCGCAAGGGCTATACGATTATGTATGGGCTGATTGTCAGCTTTATGCCAGTGATTTATATAACACGCAGCATATTGAAGATGAAGCGGTATACCTGACGATGGCAGATTACCGCTACAACTCACAAGAAATGGCAATACTAAAAGACGTTGCCACATGGCGTGAGGAGTTGGCGCGCGCGACCAACCAGCCGCGTACGTTTGTGATTAAAAAGCAAGCCGTCCGTGAGATTGTTACCGAAAAGCCAAACAGCATGCGCGAGTTGTCAAATAAAACGACCATGCACCGTAGTATGCTACGAGTCTATGGTGAAGAGTTGCTTAAGATCGTCAGAGAAGCCAAAGCGTTGCCATCTGCTGAGCATCCTGCTTGTCTGTTGCCGCCATATCGATCAAAAAACAAAATACTCTCAAAAGCGGTGCAGCAGGCGATTGATGATCATGCACAAACGATCGGCGTACCTGCCAGCGTGTTAATGCGCAAAAAATGGCTAGGACAACTGTATGAAGTTGTGGCTTTTGATAAAGATATCAGCGAACTACCGCAAGGACTCAAAGGCTGGCGCAATGATTGGGTGATTCAAACCTTAATTCCAGTCATTAATAAACACAAAACCGAGCTACAGCAGGGTATGGGCATCCATGCTTGATAAGGCAAAGATCAATAAGATAACACTCGATAAGAGTGAGCACCTCTGTCTAAGCGTCTTTTCAGGTTTTAGCGTTTAAATCGTCCATGTTCTAAAAAGTATCTGGTCTGCTCAGCGACCTCTGGGTTCACGAGCATCCCAGTATGCGAGGCGAGTAGGACGATATGGTCCGCTGCGGCCTCAATCTTGGTTTCCTCTATATACACGGTCCCGTCATGCACAAGCTGCTCGTTAAGGGGTGGCTTGTCAGATTTGCGCAGCTTGCTATTATGATATTGCAAAAACAGCTGACCCATACCATAAGGACGGTTGCCTGCAATCACGCCTAGCGTAATATGAGCTGGTAAGGGCGCAACGGTTCCATCCAAAGCATCGACATAGGATCGACCTACGACAGCAGGAGTCAGTCGCCAGATATAATCGGCACAGACACTGCCTACGTGCGGTGTCCCTAGGGTCACACAACGTCCAATTTGCCATTTAGGATACTGAGCGACGAAATCACGAATAATCAAACCGCCTAAGCTGTGTCCGACCAGATCTATGGGCTGATCTGGGTGATGGTTGTTTTCTAGCCAATCATTTAGACGTGCGCTATTGGTTTTGATACCATCACGCATACTACGGTAGCCAAACTGATGAGTATCAAATCCTGCTGCTTGCAGGCGCTTAGCCAATGGCCGCATAATCCATGCGGTTTGATGCAGGCCATGTATCAGAATGACGCGAGTTTTTGGTGGCATAGCTGCTCCGACATAGTGAAATTGATTTTGTAATTTTGGTAAATGCTATAGTCAAAGAAGTCTAAAATGGATACAAGGCAGCCGACCGAAGATTGTACCAGTAGTACCTCTAGGGAGGGTAGCACTGTAGCCATTGAGTGGTTCTCTGAATATATCAGTGTTTAGGTATGCTATTTAACACTATACATAAAATAAAACCTCCAAGTCAGCTGCTGACTTGGAGGTTTTTTATTACAGAAAATAACTATCGAAAATGATGATTACAGATAGTTTTCGATACTTGGGCAAGAGCACATTAGATTCTTATCACCGTACGCATCATCGACACGTGCCACGCTTGGCCAGAACTTGTTTGCACGGATATAAGGCAGTGGGAATGCAGCCGTATCACGGCTGTACGGATGCGCCCATTCGCTACTAGTGATCATAGCAGCCGTATGTGGCGCATTGACCAATGGATTGTCTTCTAGCGTCCAACCATTCTCGCCAGCTTTTGCTTTCATCGCTTCTGCTTTGATAGACTTTAGCGCACTGATAAAGCGATCCAACTCTTCTTTTGACTCAGACTCTGTTGGCTCAATCATAAGCGTACCAGCAACTGGGAAACTCATAGTTGGTGAATGGAAACCATAATCCATCAAGCGCTTGGCGATATCGCTTTCACTGATGCCAGTCTCTTCTTTTAGCGGACGAATATCGATGATACATTCGTGAGCCACACGGCCGTTTTTGCCAGCATACAAGACAGGGTAATGGCCTTTTAACTCAGCAGCGACATAGTTGGCGTTCAATAATGCCAATTCAGTGGCTTTTAATAGACCATCGCGGCCCATCATCGCAATGTACATCCATGAGATAGGCAAAATGCTCGCCGAACCATAAGGTGCTGCTGATACGGCTGAGCAGTCTTTTTGTGCATTATGTACAGGGCTTAGCGTATGGTTGGCCATAAATGGTGCCAAATGCGCCTTCATGCCGATAGGACCCATACCTGGGCCACCGCCGCCATGCGGGATACAGAAAGTCTTATGCAAGTTCATGTGCAGTACATCAGCGCCAACGTCTGCAGGTTGCATCATGCCTACTTGAGCGTTCATGTTCGCGCCATCCATATAGACCTGACCACCATGCTTGTGGGTCAAATCACAGATATGACGGATGCCTTCTTCAAACACACCATGCGTTGATGGATAGGTAATCATCAAAGCACCTAAACGCTCGCTGTGCTCTTCACATTTAGCGGTCAGATCAGCAATATCAACGTTGCCGTTTTCATCGGTTTTGACCACGACCACTTGCATACCCATCATCATAGCAGTCGCAGGGTTAGTACCGTGCGCTGACATAGGAATCAAGCAAACATCACGATTGGTTTCGCCCAGTGATTCATGATAACGGCGGATGGCGAGTAGACCTGCATACTCACCAGAAGCGCCAGAGTTTGGCTGCATAGACACATCATCAAAACCAGTAATGGCTTTTAGTTGGTCTTGTAGACTATCAATCATAGCGATATAACCGGTGACTTGATCACGCGGTGCAAAAGGATGCACGTTGGCAAACTCAGGCCAAGTGATTGGTAGCATCTCACTGGTGGCGTTGAGCTTCATGGTGCAGCTGCCCAGTGAAATCATGCTGCGGTTCATCGCTAGATCTTTGTCTTCAAGCGACTTTAGATAGCGCAGCATCTCGTGCTCGGTGTGATGCGAGTTGAATACAGGATGGCTCAAGATATCATCAGTACGTAAATGCGCGCTATCGAGTGAAATGCGAGCTGTTTCAGGTAAGTCATGTGACTTATTAACGAACAATTGAGTCAAGGTATTGAAGTCTTGCTGATCACTGGTTTCACTAAAAGCGACGCTCAATTTGGTGTCGCTTATACGCCACAAGTTATAGCCAACATTGTCTGCATTTTTGAAGATTTGCGTAGCCAATTTTTCTGAACCGCAGTCAACAACGACGGTATCAAAGAATTGATCATGTACCACATTCAAGCTGCTGTCATTGGCTGCTGTGATGGCATCAGCAAAGGCAGTTGCAAATGCATGAATACGAGTAGCAATACGTTTGACACCGCTTGGGCCATGGTACACAGCGTACATACCAGCGAGGTTCGCTAATAATACTTGTGACGTACAGATGTTTGAGTTGGCTTTTTCGCGGCGGATATGCTGCTCACGAGTTTGTAGTGCCATACGTAGGGCAGTATTGCCTTGCGAGTCTTTTGAGACACCAATGATACGGCCAGGTGCTGAGCGTTTGGCTTTATCAGAGAACGCAAAGTAGGCAGCATGTGGACCACCAAAGCCCATTGGGATACCGAAACGCTGCGTACTACCTAGCGCCACATCTGCACCCATATCGGCTGGTGATTTCAATAGCACCAAGCTCATGATATCACTGACAACGCTCACGTAGGTCTTGTTTACTTTTACCGCAGCGATGACATCTGTTAAATCTTTAACATCGCCTTCTGCGCCGACATACTGAAACAGCGCACCGAAATAGTCACCAGATTTGGCGGTTTCAAAATCACCAACGATGACTTCCCAACCAAAGTATTTAGCACGAGTATTAATAACATCTAGCGTCTGTGGATAAACACGTTCGTCGACGAAATACTGCGTTGATTTGCTTTTGCTCACACGCTTTGACATCGCCATGGCTTCTGCCGCTGCCGTGGCTTCGTCAAGTAGTGACGCACCCGCTAGCTCAAGACCAGTCAGGTCGATACAGACTTGTTGGAAGTTAAGCAAGGCTTCTAGACGACCTTGCGCGATTTCAGCTTGATAAGGCGTATAAGCAGTATACCAACCTGGATTTTCAAGGACGTTGCGCTGAATGACAGCAGGCATACGCACAGGCGAGTAGCCTTGACCGATATAGCTTTTATTAACAGTGATGTCGTCTGCCATCGTACGCAGTTTGGCAAGTGCTGCATGCTCACTCATTGCCAATGGCAAATCCAATTCTTTGTGCAAACGTACTGGCTCAGGTACCGTGTCATTGATAAAGCTTTGCATGTCTTTATAACCAACAGCACTGAGTAGGTCAGCTTGCTTGGTCTCATTTGAACCTAAATGGCGATAGACAAATTCAGCTTCGTTGAACAAGCCTTGAAAGGTATCAAACGATGGGTTTTGAGAGATAGTCATGACAATCCTTGGTTAGGGGAGTAATAAAGAAAATAGCTATAGCCAATCCTCTATGAATTAGATACGGTGTCAGTCTCGTTTAGTCTACTATTTGTAGTACTTTCACTCAGCTTCCTTGTATCTAAATCATATTGAACCGACTATAAAATAATAGAGTGCGTTATACGTAATGTACAAACTGTGTTTGATCAAAGCGGAACTGGCTGTTGTAAACACCGTTATCAGCGCGTTCGCCAGCACCAATCATCATAATGATATGCTGATCGCTGCCTAACTTTAGCAATCGCTTCATGGCAGGCTCATCGAAGCCGCCCATGGCACAGCTATCAAACCCATGAGCGCGTAGTGCTAGCATCAGGTTTTCGGCGGCAAGCGAGGTGTTGTTGGTTGCCCAGTTTTTGGTGTCTTCAAAGGTATAGTAAGGCGATTTGATTGGGCCTTTTACACGTCTAACCACTTGCGTCGCGCCCCATTTTGCGGCTGAAACCACATTGGCCGGTCCTCGCAAAAAGTCCATCATGACGACTTTGGTATAGTAGTCTTTCACTTTCTTAGGCACTGGCTGATCAGGGTATTCGCGCAGTACTTGCTGGGCGTGATCCTGCCAAACATCGGTACGAGCAACGATTGCGATTAAGCGTGCTGCTGTTTTTGCAGCGTTTTGATTCATGCAGTTTTTGACAGCACGTTTGCGATTGTCAGCATCATCGATAACATAAAACTCCCACGGCTGTAGGTTGCTAGAGTTCGGCGCTAGCATGGCCAAACGCAGACAGTCTGCTAGCACATCGTCAGGTATTGGCGTATCAGTGAAGCGGCGTACTGAGCGGCGCGACTCTACAATATCGCGAAACGCTTGAAGCTGCGGCGTATGAGTGGGCGTGGCAACGCTGTCTGTATTATCGGTGTTGGTGGTCATATTGGGATCCATGCTGGGAGTTGGGTTATCGGTATGAGATCGTGTTTTCAGATTCACTATGACAAATGCCTGTTTAATAGGCTTTGCACCAGTGGTGACGATTCAATGTGACAACGCTTGAGAGCAATAACATCGGGCGATAATGATTGGTGACGGTCTATATATAAAGCTGCTTTCAAATAATAAGAGTATCCAATGAGCAGATGCTTTTGATAAGAAAGGGTTTTCAAATAGGGGGTATGGATACCAGTCAGTACCAGTATCCAAAATAATTAGTTAGGTCTCATATCTTATAAGCGCTAGTGTCTTACCAGTGCTAATTTCTGACGAGTGCTAATTTCTTACAAATACTAGTGCAGCGGCAAATAGCGATGTACTTTGATTATCGCTATTCGCTGAGAGCATGCTTAGCTTATAGGTCGCTTTCGTACTCATCAGCAGTCAACAGTGCTTCGTAGTCAGCGATGTTGTCAGGCTTCATTCTAAAGAACCAACCTTCGCCGTATGGGTCAGAGTTGATGATTTCAGGATCGTCTTCTAGGCCTTCATTGATAGCAACCACTTCACCTGAGATCGGTGCATAAACGTCAGAAGCCGCTTTTACTGATTCAACAACAGAGATTTCGTCATCGACAGCGATGATGTCGCCCACATCTGGCAATTCAACGAATACCACATCACCCAATAGGTCTTGAGCATGGTCTGTGATACCAACAGTGATCGTACCGTCGTCTTCTAGGCGCAACCACTCGTGGCTGGCAATATATTTTAGATCTGCTGGGATGTTGCTCATGGTCTCTCTCCTAAGTGATAGAGGTTAATTAACAAAAGTAATGGAAGCCAATAATAGAATTTATAATGCCTATGAGTCAAACTGCTGTTTGCCATTACGGACAAAAGGCAGCTTAAGTACGCGTACGTCAACGAATTTGCCTTTGCCGCGTAGATCGACCTGTACGTTATCATCGTCTGATAAGCTAGCAGGCACACGGGCAATCGCGATTGAGTTTTTGAGGCTAGGAGAGAATGTACCACTGGTGATAATACCAGTTTGTTCATTGTCTGTGCCTTGATTGATAGTGACTGTCATGCCTTCACGTAACACGCCGCGTGTTGTCAATAGCAGACCCACTTGCTTCATAGCTGTGTTGTTATCTTTTGACTGCTTGCGTTTGCTGACTAGGGCTTCGCGGCCGACAAAATCGCGCTCGTCTTTAAGTGCAAGCGTCCAGCCCATGTTGCATTCATAAGGACTGATGGTTTCGTCCATATCATGACCATAGAGGTTCATACCAGCCTCCATACGCAAGGTATCACGTGCGCCAAGACCAGCAGGTTTGATGCCATTCTCTTTTAATTGCTCAAAGAAAGCAGGCGCATCATCAGCATGCATAATGACTTCGACGCCATCTTCACCAGTATAACCAGTACGGGCCACGAACCAATCAGTGCCTTCGATATCGGTCAAGTCAGCCCCAACGAAAGGCTTAAGTGCTGCTAAGGTATCGGCCCAGCTTGGTTTGGCTTGAGCCAGTTTTGCAATAGCATTAGGGCCCTGAACCGCAAGCATCGCAAGCTCTGGACGCTCAGTAATCACAATATCAAAGCCTTCAGCGACTTTATTAAACTGTGCTAAATCTTTATCACGAGTGGCTGCGTTAGAGACGATGCGGTATTCGGTCTCATCGGCATTGGTCAGATAGACGATCAAATCATCGATGACACCGCCTTGCTCATTGAGCATACCAGAGTACAGTGCTTTACCAGGGGTGGTGAGTTTATTGACATCGTTGGCGAGCAGTTTTTGTAGCCATGCTTTGGTATCAGCGCCTTTGATATCGGTCACAACCATATGTGAGACATCAAACATACCCGCATCTGTGCGTACGGCTTCGTGCTCTTCGATTTGTGAGCCGTAATGAATCGGCAATTCCCAACCAGAGAAGTCGACCAGTTTGCCCTCACTATCAATGTGAGACTGGTAAAAAGGGGTGCGCTGAGGGGCTTGGCTTTGCTCGTTTTGAGAAGTGATGTCTTGAGAATGGGTATCAGTCATAACAAATCCTTATGTGTACATCAGCAGTACTCGGTAGAGTAGGCCATGATGCGCAACGTAAAAGTAGCGAGAAGCAATATTGCAAGGTGCAAATATTACATCAAAGGGTGACACAGAAAACAAAGATGAAGACATGAGCCAAACAGACGCTAAACGTCGGTTTGGGCAGTAGCCCTATCTGTCCTGTGACCTGAGATTTTCAACACGAATAATCATTAATGGGCAGTTGTATGAGCCCTACAGTTAATGATAGCGTATTTTCTCCCCTTCGGTGGGTAAGACGTCGTCCGTGCTTACCACTCTCCAGATTTGTTATGCCTTATGTTTGAGAATGTAGTGCGCCTATAGGCATCATACTACCAAACAAAAATGACATGCGTTTTTCAGTCCTTTTACCTGAGCGATTGGCAGGGTGGATGCGCCTTCGGTGGCTTGTAGCAATTGATGTTTTTGTATGACCAATGCGGTTTAATACAAAATCTATGCTTACAAACGCTCTCCTGAAAAACGCTTTTATTATGAAAGGTTCAAAGCGCTTTTACAAGTCATCAACGCCATTAAAATAAATAAATTTGGCAAAAATAACGTTTTGCTAGGATAGTCCGCTAAATAAGATGTATTTTATAATAGTATTTTCTCTCTTAATCAGCATGTCACCTGCATTTTTTGACAAAAATTACGATAGCAAAACGCAAAGCGACTACTGGTATTTGCGTGAAATATGCTAACCTACGGCCATAGTTTCTGATAGGTGGTTTTTATGCATTGTGATATTTATAAATTTCCCAAACATGACGATATGTACGTCTATATCGCGCGTCCTGATTATCCTAATGATACCGATGAGATCAAGGACTGGCTTGGCGTGTTACCAAAAGACTTTCGTGCAGGCTTAGGTCGTAGTAAATTTGTCATGCATCTGGATTTGGCGGCAACGGCTACGCTTGCTCGTGTCAATAAGGAAGAGGTACTGGCCAAGCTACAATCACAAGGCTATTTTGTGCAGATGCCGCCGCAGGATGTCATGCGCCGCCAAGCTGAGCTACGCGCCCGTGAAGCGCAAGATAATATTTACGATTAGTAGCGCTATAGCCGAATCAGTAGGTTTATATGAGGTGTGTGGCAAGTTGGTTTTGAGCGTTGTCGATAGACTGAGAAAGACGCTATAGTTGATTCAGTTTAAAAGAGAGTCAAGGCAACCGAGTGTAGATGTATGGTGATACTTCAAGTGAGGTTAACGCTGTCCCTCTTTTATAGAGGATTGACTATATAACACATTTGGTCACATGCATTTAGGCATAGAGTCATGATAAACTGGCAGTCACGAAATCCATATAGAGACGTGCGTCATGTGCGCGTCGATGATGTATTCGGTCTTATTTGAGTGCTGTAAAAAGTACCCTATGCCGCTTGGCACACAACGTGTCACCGATGACAAACGCAGGTAATTAAATACGCATGGACTGGTTAAAAAATATCTTACACAGCTTACCGTTAGAATCTATCAGTGACATTCTCGGTGAGATTGCCATTTGGTGGGGCCAAATGGTAAAGGATGTCCCACCTGCCGATCTGCCAATGTATGCTTATCTTGGCGGTGCTATTTTGGTATTGGTCTTATGGGTGCTAGTCGCTCGAGTATTGCCCAAGCCGCTAGGCGGAATGAGTTGGATGATTCTGTTTGCAGTGTTATTGGCACCCGGTACGGCGCTTGGTGATCCAAGTGAGCTGGCACCAGCCAGTATCAGCGTGGTTTACGGCATTATGATGAAAGACTATGCTGGCGCGATAGCCAGTATGTTGCCTATCTTGGTGGTATTGGTCGCAGGCTTGTTCGTCGGGTTTGTATGGCAGCTGATACGTAGCGCATTTGCTTCTAGCTTAGATAAGGCCCGTAGCCGAAGCGCAGAAGATACACAAGTAACATTGCAAATGACGACAGGTAGTTATTTACCAGAAGGCGCTAGCGTAACCGAACAGCCTGAAACCAATGTAAGCTTAAAAAAAGACAGCACATTGGCTAAAAACCCTACGAATGATACATCTAATAAGCAATAAAAAAATGCTAAGTATTTAGAAAATATCGTTATCTTAATAGACCTTAATACCCACATAAAAAGACACTAATGCGTGTCTTTTTTTATGTCGAAAGATTTATCCACTATATAAAAAAATGAGGGTTGTCCGCTATACATAACATTTGTTAATAATGGCGAACGCATGAGTATTTTGGCAATGCGTCAGGCTGTGCTAATCTAATTTGATGACCCGATATTTCCAGATGATTACTTTGCCTGTTTATGACCCATTTATCTATAACAATAACTCAACCATAACTGAGATTTGACTATGAGTACGACTGACACGACTAAAAAAAGCTTCACTGGCACACAAAGCTATATTGCCACAGATGATTTACAACTGGCAGTCAATGCCGCTATTACGTTGCAAAAGCCGCTACTGATCAAAGGTGAGCCGGGCACCGGTAAGACATTGCTGGCCGAAGAAGTTGCCGAGAGTTTAGGTATGCCGCTCATCACGTGGCACGTCAAATCGACGACTAAAGCTGAGCAAGGTCTGTATGAGTATGATGCAGTGTCACGCCTGCGGGATTCGCAGTTAGGCGATGATAAGGTCTATGACATTGCCAACTATATCAAACCAGGTAAGCTATGGGATGCGTTTACCAGTACAGAGCGTACGGTATTATTGATTGATGAGATTGACAAAGCCGATATCGAGTTTCCAAACGATCTGCTGCATGAGCTAGATAAGATGTCGTTTTATGTGTATGAGACAGGCGAAACCATTACCGCAGCGCAGCGCCCAGTGGTGATTATTACCTCAAACAATGAAAAAGAGCTGCCAGATGCATTTTTGCGTCGTTGCTTCTTTCATTATATTGATTTTCCTGAAGAGCAAACCATGCGTCAAATTATCGACGTGCATTTTCCTGATATTCAAGAAAAACTGGTCAATGACGCACTCGATATCTTCTATAAGCTGCGTAATATTCAAGGTCTTAAAAAGCCGCCATCAACGTCTGAATTGGTCGATTGGTTGACCTTGTTACTCGCTGACGACATGGCACAAGCAGAGTTAGAAGAAAACCTGCGTGGTGAAAAATCCATTCCGCCACTATATGGTGCACTGCTTAAAAACGAAGCCGATGTGAGTCTATTGCAGCGCTTTGCCAATATGATGCGTCGCTAGCCTGTCAGCACTAGAAGGCGACTTAACTGCCTTGTTATCATGGTTTGAGCTTATCAATACTAGGCTCAGTCATAACCCAATCAGCCAATAAGTGATGCGTAGCTTATGTTTATCAAACTGTTTTATACCTTGCGTACTTACGGCGTACCAGTCAGTACACGTGAGCTACTTGATCTAAATGCCGCGTTAGAGCAAGGGCTGATGATGCAGCCGCATCCTGAAGATCCAACATTGACTACCTTTGCCAGTCGTGAAGACATGTATCGTCTGATTCGGCTATGCATGGTCAAAGACGAGCGCCACTTTGATAAATTTGATCGGGCCATGGCGGATTATTTTGAAGGCGTCGACAGTTTAGATCTGGATGAGTTATTGGCCAAGCTGACGGACGTGCCCAAAGAGTGGCTCGACTTGAAGCTAGACCCAAAAAATCTGACAGAAGAGCAACGTCGACTACTCAAAAAGTATGGCTCGCTAGAGGAGTTGATGAAGGCCTTAGAAGAGCGTCTAAAAGAGCAAAAAGAACGTCATCAAGGTGGTAGTAAATGGGTCGGCACAGGTGGTACATCGCCATTTGGTGCCTATGGCGATCATCCAGAAGGCGTACGGGTCGGCGGTGAATCTCGTAAGCGCAGCGCTGCCAAAGTTTGGGAGCAGCGTAAATATCGTAATCTAGATGACGATAGTCAGCTTGGTACGCGTCAAATTCAGATGGCGCTACGTAATCTGCGTCAATTTGCACGTACTGGCAGTGCCGATGAGCTTGATATCAAAGAGACCATTAGGCGAACAGCGAAGAAAGGCGTGCTTGATATTCATATGCAGGCTGAACGCCGAAACCGTGTCAAAGTGCTGATGCTGTTTGATGTGGGCGGTAGTATGGATGTCCATGTCGAAGCGCTTGAGAAACTATTTTCTGCGGCAAAAAATGAGTTTAAAACCTTAGAGTTTTTTTATTTTCACAACTGTCTTTATGACTATGTGTGGAAAGATAATAACCGTCGCCACAGTGCACCGATGCCAACTTATGAGCTGCTGAATAAATATGGCCGAGAGTATCGCGTGATATTCGTTGGCGATGCGTCTATGTCACCCTATGAGTTGATGACAGTGGGCGGTAGCGTTGAGTATATGAATAATGAGGCGGGTATCGTATGGCTGAAACGGGTACTGGATCATTTTGATAAAGTGGCTTGGCTCAATCCAGAAAATCCTACATATTGGCAATATACTCAAACCATCGTTGAAATCAAAAAACTTGTGGATAACAAGATGTATCCCATGACCTTGCATGGCGTGGAAGAGATGACCGGTTACTTAGCACGGTAGTTTTGACGTTTATGTTATAGTCAATCCTCTATAAACTGGATACGGTGTCAGTCTAGTTTAGTCTACTACTTGTAGTACTTTCACTCGCCTTCCTTGTATCCAAATTATATTGAATCGACTATCACTTATAAAATCTATTAGTTCTGATTGAAGCCTTATGACAGCAGCCGTTATGACAACATAACGGCTGCTTTTTTTGTTTAAAAATAAGCAATATGACAATTCTGCATTGGTATACTCAGTAAAATATGATAACATTCATTTAAAATGAATCTTATAAGTATTCTTATTTAAGATATTTACTTAAAGATTCTCATCTCCTGTTTTTTAATATATCCATTCGACCACACACTGAGAAACAACATGGCTTCACCAAAAACATTAGAAATCGTCACCGCAACCGTTCCTGTACTTGAAGAACATGGCGTTGCAATTACCACCGTATTTTATAGAAACATGTTTAATGAGCATCCTGAACTGTTAGATATTTTTAATGAGACCAATCAAAAATTGGGACGTCAACAGACCGCTCTAGCTACAACAGTATTAGCCGCTGCTAAGCATTTGGACAAATTGGCTACGCTATTGCCGCAAGTGACTCAGATTAGCCATAAACATAGAGCGTTACAGATTTTGCCTGAGCATTATCCTATCGTCGGTAAGCACTTGATCGGTGCGATAAAAGAGGTGCTAAGAGAGGCGGCTACTGATGACATCATCAACGCTTGGACAGAAGCCTATGATGAGATCGCTTCGGTATTTATTCAGATTGAACATGGCATGTATAAAGAGGCAATGTGGCAAGGGTTTGCGCCTTTTACAGTGACCGAAAAGGTAGCAGCTGCTACGGATATCGCAGCCTTTACAGTAGTGCCAGTGAACGATAATGAAGATAGTAATCAAGATATTGACCTGAGTAAATTGAAGTTAACCGCTGGTCAATATATTACGGTGAAAACAGATCCGGCAGACAGCGATCATATTGCGCTGCGTCATTATTCTTTATACTCTGCCAGTACCGATGCAGGCATTCAGTTTGCTGTTCGACGTGACAACCGTAATGAGCATCATGGGTTGGTCTCTAACTATATGCATGACCAATTAGAAGTCGGTGACACGGTGTTATTGTCGGCTCCAGCTGGTGATTTCGCGCTTAATCAAGATTTGGTACAACAGAATGAGATTCCGTTGGTATTGATGAGTGCCGGTGTCGGGGTAACACCTGTGCTGTCTATGTTAGAGGCGCAAGTACTGGCCAATCCTAAACGACCTATTATCTGGATTTATGCGTGCCAAAATGCCACACATCATGCTTTTTCTGATCAGGTAGAGGCCTTACTCGCAAAAGCTGAAAACGTAGAAAAGCATATTTTTTACTTTGAATCGGGACAGCTATTAGATGCTGCATGGCTTGAAACATTACCAAAGCCTGCCGATATCTATGTATGCGGATCAATGCCATTTATGGAAAGTATGATTGATGGGTTAGTGGGATTAGATCATGGTGTCGATAGTGTCCATTATGAACCGTTTGGCCCTAAAATGAGCTTGTGTGGTTAGGGCATGTCCTCAATTCAATCGATAGTCATCTAAATGGATTAAAAATGGCTAAATCTTGCCAAACGGCGTCAAATATCTGACTAATATCTCGATATTATCTACGCTATTTTTCCTTGTTTGACTGCAATTTATCTCATTTTTATCACCATTTTTAAAATGAGGACACGCCCTAGTTCTTATTGATTTTAACCATTAATTATTGCGTTCAATAAAAAGCACTTGGATGACAATGTCATTTCAAGTGCTTTTTATTGAACGTAATATGAAGAGTAATAGGGAGTTAGAGATTAACATTGAAATATAGATGCGTATTACTCTTTATTTTCAACCACACTAATCATCACGCCCATCTCTTTTTTGTCATGCTTATCAATACTAGGCGCATATAACGCCGATGCTATCCCGCCATCTAAAAACAGTGCATTCGGGCAGCTTAAATTGTCTTTAAATAGTTCTGCAAATTGATAAAACGTGACTGGTTCATCGCTATTGACGAACTGTATGCTACCGTCATCACAAACGCCTGCACCATTACGAATCTTGAGTGAGGTGCTATCAGGTTTGAACTGTGGATGTATCTCGTTGTTGATGACGAGCATAGGGCCTGATTGAGTGGCATACCAAGGCTGCGCTTTATCCTCTGTCAGTAACTTATTTAAGGCATTGCTTTCCGTAATCTGTACTCTGCCAGACTTATCCCACCACATGACCCCATTGGGTAACAGATGGAAATTGCCACCACCTTCCTTTAAATTTAATGACTTAATCTCTTTACCTTCAATAACCGTATAGCCAATCGGGGCATAGTCTTTATTATACATACCCGCATTCATCGCAAAGTTGAGTGTCTTATCTGTTGGTAATGTTGCCAACAACGTATCAAAGGTAAGCAGGGGCTGAATACTATCAGATTGCTGCCAAAATAACTTTAATCCGTAACGTCCATCGGTCAGTGCTTGTGCTGTAATGCGACAAGCACTGTAAGAAAATGGCGTATCCTGAGACTGGCATGACCAGCTGTCTGTATCGCTGCTAGCTGTGCCAGTATTTGATTGCTGGCAAGCGCTAAGGCTTAGCACCAGCACTATCGTTGAGAGAGATAAGGTAAAAAGGGAACTTGGCATTAATCACGCGTCTTTTAACATAGAGGTTATTTAAGGGTTGCTATTGCTTAATCGCATCTTTATCAATCACTTTCGAGGACTGTTTTTTAGTCACTGCTAGGTGGGAAATCGCGAAAGGTATTATTGACATTGCCCATCATGATACCAGTAGTATTATTGTTTACTTTATCGTCCGTTGCTTGATCACCTGCTTTTAAAGTTGGCGCTTCGGTTTGTTTGCCTGTATCTCGCGAGTCTTTATTGTAGGCAATCAGCGCATCATTATCGGCAAGGAAGCTATCCGCTGTCGACATCACCCACATCTGATTGAACACGTCTGCCCGGGCACTTTGATCAAGTAAGGCGCCTCTATCTGTAAAGTAAAAGAACTTCGACAGCAGTTTGATTTGTCCATCGTCTAAACGACGCGCAATATGGTAAGGCTGTAGTTGACTTGGATGCTGTAAACCAACGGCGCCTACGATGCTAGCAAGCGATTTTAGCGTGTTTTTATGGAAGCTGGCAACGCGCTCGGCTTTACTAGGGACGTCGAGCGCTTTTTGGCGATATGGATCTTGGGTCGCCACACCGGTCGGGCAAGTGTTAGTATGGCAAGAGCGAGATTGAATGCAACCGACGGCAAACATAAAGCCACGTGCCGAGTTACACCAGTCTGCACCCAAAGCAATCATACGAGCGATATCAAAGCCAGAGACGATTTTGCCACTCACACCCAGTCTAACCTTGTCACGAATACCAGCGCCAACTAAGGTGTTATGAACTAGTAAAAACCCATCAACCATTGGCATGCCGACATTGTCCATAAACTCGACGGGTGCGGCACCTGTTCCGCCTTCAGCACCATCGATAACAATAAAATCAGGATAGTTATCTGTCTCTATCATGGCTTTAACAATCGCCATAAACTGCCACGGTTGGCCAATACAAAGTTTGAAGCCGACAGGCTTACCACCTGATAGCTCACGTAACTGCTGCCAAAATGCCACGAGCTCGCGCGGGGTGCTAAATGCAGTATGCGAAGAGGGTGAGATGCAATCTTGACCGGTAGGTACTTGACGTGTGTCTGCAATCTCTTGCGTGATTTTACTAGAAGGTAAGACACCGCCTTTACCCGGCTTAGCGCCTTGCGATAGCTTGATCTCGATCATTTTAACTTGCGGATCGACGGCTTTTTCTGCAAAGGATTGTGCATCAAAATTGCCATTGGCATCGCGGCACCCAAAATAACCCGTACCCAGCTCCCAAATCAAATCACCACCAAATTTTCGATGATGAGGGCTGATCGCGCCTTCGCCCGTGTCATGGGTAAACCCACCTATTTTCGCGCCTTGATTGAGCGCCATAATAGCGTTTGCTGATAGACTACCAAAGCTCATGGCAGAGATGTTAAATACCGACATATCATGTGGCTGTGTGCAACGCTCACCGCCCACCATGATACGAAAATCTTTGTTTTCAAGTGGTGCACTAATAGCTGACTGCAAAAACCATTCTTTGCCATGCGTATATAAATTATCTAGCGTCCCAAAGGCATTGGTATCACTGACGTTCTTAGCACGCTGATAAACAAGGGCTCGCTGCTGACGTGAGAATGGCACTTGTTCTTTGTCATCCTCGAGCAAGTACTGACGAATCTCAGGACGAAAGTCTTCAAGCACGTAGCGGATGTGACCTGCAACCGGATAGTTGCTCAATATGGCATGCTTGGTTTGAATCAAGTCATAAATACCCAAACCAACCCCAAATCCACCAATGAGAATCAGCCACCAGTTCAGCAATAATAGCCCTGCTAAAAACAGCAATATTGCGGCAGCAAAGGTGCTGTAGCGTAATAAAACACCTGTTAGATAAGGCGAATTGTTGGTAGGTTCGGGATTCAGATTGGTACGAGATTGGGGCATAGCGAGGCTCGGTAATAAAATATGGAAATTAAAAAACGCGGTAATTATATATAACAGATAAAAAGAATTTGTCTCAAGCATCCATACGTATGATGTCGACGACAGATAATATTTATCTTAACTTATAATTAACGCGCATATTGTACGGTTATGATATCACGGCTTAGAGGGAATTGAGTAAGGTATGCTTGTGCAACGACTTTTTCAACAAATCACTCGTACCAAAGTTTTCTGCTCATCAATGGTTTCAAACTTAATGTCAACGGGCAAAAACTGCTCAATCAGCCATGCTTGAGTTTCCGTGTGTTGGCTGATAACTCGTGCCGTAAATTCGCCACCACCAGATACCGCCAGTGGCAATAGCAACTGGTCTGTTAAGTACTTATCGACTAGCGCATCAGTTTTAAAGAGATAACGTTTAATCAAGCCTGCTAAGCGATTGCCCATTTTCTCAGCTGACATGCGTTTTTCACCCAGTAGTGTAAATATTTCGTGATGCAGATGATCGCCACATTCATGAGTAACATGTGCATAGCAAGTATTACCTTCACCGATACCGTCCAGTTTATTGGCTTTGGTAGTAATAAGTGAGTCATCCACTCCGCTTTCAAGCAGTACGGCTTTAGCGCTGGCAAGTTCACGTTTGCCAATGTCATATTCTAAATTTAGGACACTGGCTACTAATGCGATATTTGTCAGCGCTCCACGTTCAGTTAGCATTAACGGCTTGGAGTCAGCACGGCGCATAAACGGTATAATGGTTGCTTTAATCACGCCGCCACCGATAGGCGCAAAGCCTGCTTGCACACATTCAATATCTACTTGCATGCCCAATTTAGCCAATGTAGGAACGAATGCGTGCTGCAAAAAGTCGGTTGTTGGTGCTAATGGATTATGCGTACCGCCCTTTATGCTCACTGTTGAGTGGGTATTTTGATCTGTATTAGAAAACAGTAGAGCAGGGAGTAGTGTTTGTAGCACGAGACTGGTACTGCCAGCTGAACCAATATCAAAATGACAATCACCTGATTTGATGGCATTCGGCGCAAAGCGAAACGATGAGCTGCCCAACGCTGCGGCTGATACGCTAGCGTTCGATATTTGCTGCGAGGCTTGTACGCACATTAGGTGTTGACGCATTAGCCCAGATTTGGCTCGCCCAGCGCGGATATTAAACATTTCAATGGGTATGCCTGTCAGCATCGATAATGAGAGAGCGGTACGAATGATTTGTCCGCCACCTTCGCCAGTGCTGCCATCTATTTTTAGGATTGCGCTCTTGGTGCTTGCAGTATGGGCGTTGGCATTATTGGCGCTTTGGTTGGACGTAAAGCTCATTGGTACACTCTCAAATTTTAATTTTTTGTAAGGCGGTATGTGATTATTTTATCGTGTGTGCTTAAGTGGCTATCAATTACTATCAAATAAAAGAGCCTAAAAAATACGGTATGACGCATATTTTTTAGGCCCTGTTCATCTATCTATCAATCAAAGTTTAGCTTTAGGTATCAACGATTAGCTGTTGAATTTTTTCGCTAATAACTCTTTGATAAATGTCACGACGGCTGCGCTGTGTTCAGAGTTTTTGATTTCATCTAATAGCTCAGCTTTTGACATGCTTTGATATCTCTGTATGTCTTCGCTGCTGATGTTTTTTGCGCTGTCGATCAAGCCTGATAGGCCATTCTCATCATTATCACTGCCTGTTACAGCGCCTA
The DNA here is from genome assembly GCF_015864565.1 of Psychrobacter sp. SWN149. Taxonomy (NCBI): domain Bacteria; kingdom Pseudomonadati; phylum Pseudomonadota; class Gammaproteobacteria; order Moraxellales; family Moraxellaceae; genus Psychrobacter; species Psychrobacter sp. SWN149. Next base: position 103,822 of record NZ_JADYWX010000005.1, on the reverse strand, counting down.
ACATATCGTTCATATTTAACATCGGTATTTCCTCATATAAAAGTAATTATCAAATGCTTCAATGTGAAAGTGCTTATAAATCTGTGCTGTGGTCACATACCACGCACATCTTAGTCTACCGTATCTATATTCGTTTAGGGGTATTAAAGTCGCTCATGCAAATGATTTGCGCCAAATTTTTTGTATATCGCTACGTATAAGTAGGGCTTCTGCGAGTTTCATTTTGGTTCTCTCTTATTATAATCAGGATTCAATATCGCCCCAAAAATCAATATGATTTGGTGCATCGATTATTGGAAACTTATCTGACAATTCAAAACGAAATTCATGAGCAAAATAGTGTGCTAAATCGTATCCATAGTAAATGATGTCTGTCTGATAAATAGAAAAGACAGGGTTACCAGTTTTATACGGTTCACTAGGAATGTATCGGTGCGAGTAAATCGGTATCATTTTAGGATAAGTCTCATAATAAATTTCAGCGACCATAATATTTTTATTAAGATCATTAGACTTTTCACCCCATTCTTCCATCCAGAATGCATTATGCTCTATATCAAACACTATGCCACTAAATGGCCAATCTATTCTTTTACGAATATCCATGGTCTCACTTTTTGACTGTAAACTTAATCGCCAGTTAACAAAACCATTAGATATGGGTAGCTCTTTTTGTAAAAAATATTGTAAATCAGGTGGAAACCTTAAATTGAATTTATTTTCAATTTGTTGAACTTCTTCATCAGATAGCCCATGTTCAAATTTGACTTTTTTTGCTTTGAGTTTTCGTATGATTTCTATAGTTTGAGCATGTTTCATAAGTTTGTTCACCTTTGCAAAAATTACTAAAACCATTCATGACCGATAACTTTCCAGATTTCATCACCGTAACCATCGAGGTTTTTAGGTATATTGGGATTACCTAAGTAGTCCATATTCTGCTCACGCATAAACTCTAAAATACTTGATTTCAAAGCTTTGCAAAAAGCCAGTCTATCGAAGCAAAATTTTTCCATATTATTAATCACAGGTATTCCTAAAATTAACCAGTCCATTGGTGGGTTTGGTGAGACTTTAAAGTTAACCTCGCGACTGTAGTCATCGATTACGAAGTAGTACACATTTTTCAAAGGCTCTTGTTGTAATACAAAACCAATCTCAACTAAGTTTAGAATATTTTTGAAAATATCTAAAAACTCACACTTAAGTATAGCTGTTTGATTGATTTTAAATTCAACGTAGTAAAAGCCTTGAGAATAGCCAATTCCAAAAACTATTTTGTCTAAATTCATGCTTTACTCCTCAACAAACTAGCCTTTAACACACACCACCTGACGCAAGGTATGTACCACTTCTACCAAATCACTTTGCGCTTGCATCACGTCATCAATATTTTTATAAGCCGCTGGAATCTCATCAATTACATCTGCGTCCTTTCGGCATTCTACGCCCTCGGTCTGCGCAATTTGATCAGCGACCGTAAATACCTTTTTCGCCTCAGTACGTGACATGATACGACCTGCACCATGCGAGCAAGAGCAAAATGATTCTTCGTTTCCTTTACCGCGCACGATGAATGATTTGGCACCCATTGATCCCGGAATGATTCCGTATTCACCAACGCGAGCACGGACAGCGCCTTTACGGGTCACAAATACTTCTTCGCCATAATGTTGCTCTTTTTCTACATAGTTGTGATGACAGTTCACTGCTTTTACGGCTGCATCAAACGGCTTAGGTATGATTTGGCGTAGCGCTTTGATAGCTTTTTCCATCATGATTTCACGGTTTTTAAAGGCAAAACGCTGTGCCCAACCCACCGCAAACCAATAGTCATCGAAGTGCTCTGTACCCTCGGCAAAGTAAGCCAAATCTTTATCAGGCAAGTTGATAAACCACTTGCGCATGTCCTCACGTGCCAGCTCAATAAAGTAGCGACCGATGGCATTACCCACACCGCGTGAGCCTGAGTGCAGCATGATCCAAACTTGATTGGTTTCATCAAGGCACACCTCGACGAAATGGTTCCCCGTACCCAGCGTACCCAAATGATTTAGGTTATTGGTGTTTTTAAGCTTAGGGTGCTTTTGGGTTATATAGTTAAAGTCATCAACCAGCGTTCCCCAACCATTCATGACAGTGTCGTCAGGATTTGCCCATGCGCCAACATCACGGCGTGACCCGCGACCACGCGTTTTACTACGACCATGTGGAATGGCTTTTTCTAGTTGGGTACGCAAACCAAGCAAGCTATCTGGCAAGTCGTTCGCAGTTAGGGTGGTTTGTACTGCCATCATTCCGCAACCGATATCGACGCCAACGGCAGCCGGAATAATCGCTTCTTTGGTTGGCAATACCGTACCGATAGTCGCGCCAATACCGACATGCACATCGGGCATCACCGCAAGCCATTTATAAACAAACGGCATTTTTGAGGCTTTGATCAATTGGTCGTGCGCTTTTGGGTCAACAGGCACGCCCTTGGTCCAAAGTCTGATAGGCGTTCCACCGTCTTGAATAATATTATGAGTGGTTGGTTGCATGGTGTGTTCCTTAGCGTTGCAAAGTTTGTTTGTTATGAAAGATGATGCTTACTTTATATAATGCTAAGGGCGTGCCAAGTTTCTGTGATATTTAAAATTTGTTTATAAGTATTTGATAGTAAACGTTTTAATTTTTATGTGTTTTTAAAATAGAAAAATTTACTTAACTATAGGTTAAAAATATATAGAAATATATCTAACTAGATAGAAAATAATATAACATTAACTAATGATAATCAGTGATAAGTAATATTATGAATAGTGATTCGAGCAACAAAACAGCCGTCATCGGCTTCCTCGGCACTACTTTAGACAATGGCTTTAATGATAAGCGTTGGCAACGTTGGCGCCCAACAGTCAGTCTAGGTCTGCATGACGAGCTACTGGTCGATGAGCTGCATATCTTATATAGCAAGCGCGATAAGCGCCTGTTTAAAATAATTGTCGATGACGTGGCACAAGTTAGTCCGAACACTACCGTTATTGGTCATCATGTGGCGTTGACCAGTCCGTGGGATTTTGCCGATGTTTATGCTGAGCTGTATGACTTTGCCGTAGGTTTTGATTTTCAGGATAGTACCGATTACTTACTGCACCTGACCACGGGTACGCACGTGGCGCAGATTTGCTGGTTTTTATTGGTAGAGGCAGGATTTATTCCAGCTGATTTGATTCAGACTTCTCCTTGCCCAAGACCTGACCAAGCTGATCCGCAAGGTCGCTATCAAGTGATTGACTTAGATGTCTCGCGCTATGATGGATTACGTGAACGTTTTGAGGCAGAAAAACAGCAACATTGGCAAACCTTGCAAGCTAATCTAGTCACCCAAAATGCCGCTTATCAAAAGCTCATCTCCGATATTGAAAAGGTCGCCACCCGCTCAACCGCACCCATATTATTGATGGGCGCAACAGGGGCGGGCAAGTCGCAACTGGCAGGCCAAATTTACGCGCTTAAAAAAGCCAAAGCCAGCAGCACACAAGGCAAAAACACGCTTGATGCGTTCGTCGAGGTAAACTGCGCCACGCTGCGTGGTGACACCGCCATGAGTGTGTTATTCGGTCATGTCAAAGGGGCATTTACGGGCGCTGCGACGAGTCGTGATGGGCTGCTAAAATCAGCCGATGGTGGATTGTTATTCTTAGATGAAATCGGTGAGTTAGGTCTTGATGAGCAAGCGATGCTATTGACCGCACTGGAGGAGCAGCGCTTTTATCCGCTCGGTAGTGATACACCGATTAGCGTGTCGTTTCAGCTAATGGCAGGCACCAATAAAGATTTGCGGCAAGCGGTTGCGAATGGCGAGTTTCGAGCGGATTTATTTGCGCGTCTCAATACATGGACGTTTTTTTTGCCATCGTTGAAAGACCGTCTGGAAGACTTACCTGCCAATATAGATTACGAGCTAGCGCGCCTCGGTAGCGAGCAGCAGCAGCAATATAGATTTACCCCAGAAGCAAGGCAGCTGTATGAATCTTTTGCGATGAGTGCGGATGCGACATGGCAAGGGAACTTTCGTGATTTGACGGCCAGTATGATTCGCCTGACCACGCTGGCTGAAAGTAAGGTCATTCGGAGTGATGACGTACAAGCGGAGATTGAACGCTTAGCGCATCTTTGGGAATTGCCTGACAGTTTGAATTACTCTAATAGCTTAAGTAGCGGTAATATCAGGGCTGAAAATAGCCTAAGCAATAATAGCCCCGATGCTACTTTAGATAGCGAAACCATCGAGCAGGGTAGCCATAATATTTTAAGAAAATATCTCGATGAAGACATGTTGAAAACTATTGATCCGTTTGATGCGGTGCAACTGGCGTATGTGATTGAGATTTGTATTAACCATAAAAACCAAGCAGCAGCAGGCCGCTATCTGTATGCCAACTCACGCGATAAGCTAAAAAGCCCGAACGATAGTGATAGGTTGCGTAAGTATCTAATGAAATTTGGGCTGAGGTTTGATGGGTTAAAATGAAGCATGTTTCATAAGATAAAACCCATCAACTAAGTCAAGATACTTATACTATAGTTTTATGGTTTATTCTCTTTTAAACGCCCGAACCAATCCGCTCAGCCAACACCTGTAACTTTGGCACTATCATCGCAGCATACTCATCCGCTTCCCAATTAGCGTTTGGTACACTGGCATTGAGCGAATACGCGTATTGTCCTGTTGCGACATCATATACACCAACCGCGACTGCCAATATGTCAGTAGAAAACTCCCCATCAGAGACGGTATAGCCATACTTTTCATAATGCTCTGCCGCGCTGGCTAGAGCGCTTTGTGCATGGTTGAATTCCTCAACAGATAAATTCTCTTGTAAATTACTTTGAATCACAGCCTGTCTCGCTTGTGAGCTTGCCGCATAGAAGGCACGCCCGATAGCAGTGCGTGCGACAGGTACCGCTGAGCCAACTTGTAAATTGACCGATAGACGAGCAGGACTACGGCAGCAGGCGTGATAGCGCATCTCTCCTTCGACTTCGGTAGCCAAATTCACTGATACTTCATTTTCACTAGCGAACTGACGTAATAGTGGCTCAGCCGCTGCGACCATATCGTGGCGACTCCACGCGGTAGCACTTAGACGTACAGCACTACTGCCCAATTGATACTGTCCGTGCTCAGTGACACGTAAAAACCCAAGCGTGGTTAAGGTATGGATAAGGCGAGTAATGGTTGCCTTTGGCAGATCTGTCATCTGACACAGCTGCTGATGGGTGAGCCTATCATCATGTTCAAATGCTGCGAGTAGAGACAGCCCACGGCCCAGTGCCGTGACAAACTGTCGGTCGTTATCTTCCTTGTTTTGGCTCATTGTTCCATGCATTCGCTCGAGTAGCGGGGTGGCTGTTGATAAGGGTTTTGTCATTTTATACTCATCTTTTTTGGATAAAGGTTTACAGCGCGGCGAAAGTTTGCTTAAATGGTTTTAAATTATGAAACTAAGTTTCGCACAGCGGAATAACGAAGTCAATGACTTGTTAGACCAAATGATGTATCAATCACTATTCGTCAGTCAGGATGACTGACATCAAGGAGATCTACATGGCAACATCTACTAGCCCGCGCTTTGATTGGGAAGATCCTTTTTTACTACGTAACCAGCTCACTGAAGAAGAGCGCATGGTCACAGACAGCGCGCGTCAGTTTTTTCAAAAAGAGCTGATGCCGGGTATCGTTGAAGCCAATCGTAATGAAAATTTTGATCGTAATATCATGCGTCAAATGGGTGAAATGGGTCTGCTGGGTGTCACGATTGAAGGCTATGGTTGTGCAGGTTTATCGAGCGTTGCCTATGGTCTGATTGCCAAGGAAGTGGAAGCAGTAGACTCGGGTTATCGTTCAGCGATGAGCGTACAGTCAAGCCTAGTGATGCATCCTATTTGGGCATATGGTACAGAAGAGCAAAGAGAGCGTTATCTACCTAAGCTTGCTTCGGGTGAGTACGTAGGATGCTTCGGTCTGACTGAGCCTGATTCAGGGTCAGATCCTTCATCGATGTCGACTCGTGCACGTGCGGTTGAGGGTGGATATGAGTTGACTGGTAATAAGATGTGGATTACCAACAGTCCTATCGCTGACGTGTTTGTTGTGTGGGCAAAAGATGATGCTGGCGAGATTCGCGGTTTTGTTTTAGACAAAGGCATGAAAGGCTTGTCTGCACCGAAAATTGAAGGCAAGTTTTCATTACGTGCGTCAGTTACGGGTGAGATTGTCATGGACAAAGTATTCGTCCCTGAAGCCAATGCTTTCCCAGATATCCGTGGTCTAAAAGGGCCATTTGGCTGCTTGAATAAAGCCCGTTATGGTATCGCTTGGGGTTCAATGGGTGCGGCTGAATTCTGCTGGAAAGCCGCCCGTCAGTACACGCTCGATCGTAAGCAGTTTGGTCGTCCGCTAGCGGCAACGCAGTTGGTACAGTTGAAGCTTGCCAATATGCAGACAGAAATCACATTAGGCCTACAAGCGGCACTACGTGTGGGTCGTTTGATGGATGAAGACAATGCAGCACCTGAGATGATTTCACTCATTAAACGTAATAACTGCGGTAAGGCACTGGATATCGCGCGTGTTTCTCGTGATATGCATGGCGGTAATGGTATCTCTGATGAGTTCCATGTGATTCGTCACGTGATGAATTTGGAAGCCGTCAACACTTACGAGGGTACACATGATATTCATGCGCTTATCCTAGGCCGTGCACAGACAGGCATTCAAGCGTTCTTTTAAACTGATTTTAAGTTAAATGTTCAGATTTAGCACATGCCCTAACGTACGTTATTGTTTGGCTTTTTACGAAGCATATATAAGCAGTAGCGTACGTTTTTCAGTTGTTCTTCATGATTTAACTGATTAGAAATTACATCCTGAAGAACAATTTTATTATCAAAAATACGCGACACAATAAGGGATTATTATGACTGATATGGCTAACATGCCAGAGGGCGCATTACATGGTATCAAGGTGCTCGATTTATCGAGAGTACTGGCGGGTCCTTCTTGTACCCAAGTGCTCGCCGATCTGGGTGCTGAAGTCATCAAGGTTGAACGTCCACATATCGGTGATGAAACGCGTCATTGGGCACCGCCAACATTCAGCGATGACACCTCCGCTTACTACGCCACTATTAACCGCAATAAAAAGTCGCTCACAGTAAATATCACTACGCCGACAGGGCAAGACATCATTAAGCAACTGATTGCTGAGAGTGATATCTTGGTCGAAAACTTTAAAGTCGGTGGTCTGAAAAAATACGGCTTGGATTATGAAAGTCTAAAACAGGACAATCCGCGGCTGATTTATGCGTCATTGACAGGGTTTGGGCAGACAGGACCAGATGCCGCGCGGCCTGGCTACGATTATATTATCCAAGGATTATCAGGACTGATGAGCATCACAGGGCCGAGTGATGGCGAACCACATAAAGTGGGCGTGGCAGTGGTCGATTTGTTTGCAGGTTTGCAGCTGACGATAGGCATACAAGCGGCACTGCTGGCGCGCCAAAATACTGGACTTGGACAACATGTCGATGTGGCGTTGCTTGATAGTGCGCTCGCCATGCTAGCTAATGTCGGCATGAATCATTTGGCCTCAGATAAGATACCGCCAAGGTTGGGCAATCAGCATCCTAATATTGTGCCGTATCAAGTGTTTGCTGGCGAGGGCGAGCAGCACTTTATTTTAGCTTGCGGCAATGACAGTCAGTTTGCCAAACTTTGCACCGTGCTCGCAGTCGATTGGCATATAGATGAGCGTTTTACGACCAATCCAGCACGTGTGACCAATCGTGTACTGCTGTGTGATGAGCTGAGCAAGAAATTTTCTGAGCAACCACGCACTTATTGGTTAGAGGTTTTAGATCAAGCAGGGATTCCATGCGGTGCGATTCATAATGTGGCTGAAGCCTTGGCCATGCCGCAAGCGCAAGCCCGTGAGATGATTATTAATTTTATCGAGCAAGGTAGTCCGGTACGCGCACTTGGCAATCCTATTAAGTTGTCCGCATCACCGGTAACTTATCGTATGCCACCACCACAATTGAGCGAGCATACTGACAGTACGCTGGCAAATTTAGGCTATGACAGTGAGATGATTGCTAAGCTAAAAGCCGATGGGATTATTTAGCCCAATTAGAAAACTATAAGTATTAACTGAAAGCTAGAGTCAATACTAGAGCGTGCCCTCAATTCAATCGATAATCATCTAAATGGGTTAAAAATGGCTAAATCTTGCCAAACAGTGTCAAATAGCTCAGATAATATCTCGATATTATCTGAGCTATTTTCCTTGTTGGACGGCAATTTATCTCATTTTTATTATTATTTTTACAATGAGGACACGCCCCAGTATAAAAATATATCTCCTACACCTTAGAAACCATTGTGAGCATAATACGAATAATTAAGAGTTGCAAAGTGTCGCTTATCATTCCTATAATGAGTTTTATATATAGAACTTTAGTTCAGTATATTGAACAAATTTCTTTAGTCATACATGGTAAATGAAGAGTTGGCCATCTTTAGCTACTGTCCAACTCATTGTAAATATGAGTATGAGGTAATAATTTTAGAATTTGTTTGTCACTCATCTTTATTAATAACCTCTTTCAGTGCCACGGTTCAATGTTCAACAGCCCTTAAATTTAAAGACAAAATTTATTGCAAACAATGGAGTGTTAAATATGAAGATCTATAGCCATAAAAACCTAAGTCTGCATAGACCGTTACCTTATTTTTCTTATGGAAAGATGCATGAGCCGTTAGAAATACCAGAACGTATGGTCGAGTTTTTGAAAGCGCCAGCGGCTTTAAGCCTAGAAGTGACTACTGCCACCGATATCGGCATCGCACCAATATTGGCGGTTCATGACTTCGGTTATGTTGAGTTTCTCAAAAATGGCTATGATGAATGGATGGCAGTAGAGGAAAACTTGGGCGAGCAGGTGCAGACAGGAATTTTTATGCCGTATAACAATCCGGGTATTGGCATCATGGCAAAAGCGGCAAAGTATCAGGCAGATGACAGTGCGCCCATCAGCGAGCATTCTTGGACCTCTATCTATTGGTCGGCGCAAACGGCACTTAACGCAGCCGAAGCACTGCTAAATGATAAGGCAACAGACGCCGAGCGTGCCGAAAGCAAGATACAGCTTTGTTTTTCACGGCCACCTGGACATCATGCACGTAAGAGTGCAGCTGGAGGGTTCTGTTATCTTAATAACGCTGCCATCATCACCGAGCACCTACGCCAGAAATATGCAAAAATCGCCATTATCGACACTGATATGCATCATGGACAAGGTATTCAGGAAATATTCTACGATCGTAAAGACGTGCTTTATACTTCAGTACACGGCGATCCCGTTAACTTCTACCCAGCAGTGACAGGGCACGCATTTGAGAAAGGTGTCGGCGAGGGCGAGGGCTATAATATTAATTTCCCGATGCCACATGGCACCGATGAAACGGGCTTCTTTGAATATGTCGATAAGTCTATCGAGGCGATGACGCTATTTGACCCTGATATTATCGTACATGTATTGGGCTTTGATGTTTATGAGAACGACCCAGAAGCGAAATGTGCCGTGAGTACGGAAGGCTTTAAAATATTGGCACAAAAGATGAAAGCACTAAATAAGCCATTGATTGTCTTAGTCGAGGGTGGTTATTACATTCAAAAGCTCAATGACAATTTGCAAGCATTTTTATCAGGGCTTATCTCAGAAGACAACAGTAATAGCCAGCTGACATAATCAATCTAACTTAAAGCTCAGTAGCATCAGAGAGCAAGGAAATTGGTTGCAGGGTTCGTCGTAACAGACCCTGCATCTACTGCTTATGAATGAGTAATTAACCCCAAACGCTGTTCAATTTGCTCAGCCAATTCAATCAATACCGCACTTACTTCCTCGCGTCTAATCTCATACTCTCCCTGCAAAAAACTTACCGCCATACCAGCGATGGCAATGCCTGATGCATTACGAATGTAGGTGCCCAAGCAGTACATGCCGTCACGTAGTTGCCCATCGTCCAGTGAGATGCGACTCTCATGAATATCGTTAAGCTCATCAGCCAAATGCTCAAAGTTATCGACCCCATTTTGAGTGATTGGCGTAGGAAATACTCCTTCGTACAACGAATGAATACTGTCCATCGTCAAGGTAGATAGCATGGCTTTGCCCGTGGCAGAAAACACCGCAGGCACACGAACACCTGCACGGAAAGTAAAACCGAGCGGGGCAGGTGATTCATGACATGCTAAAAATACCACTTCTCCCAAATCCAGCTTTGATAAGGTAACCGTATGTTGGAGTAGCACAGGATACTGCACGATAAGGTCTTTGAATAACTGTATGACCCCTTGTTGCTGCTCATACTTACCAGCCCAGTACATGAGATATGAGCCCAGATGAAAGCGACTATCGGCATCTTTATAAATGACGTGTTTGCTTAATAGGCTTTGCAAAATATTGTGGGTAGAGCTGCGAGGCAGTTCAAGCTGCTTAGCAATATGAGCAGCAGTTAGTGGTTGAGGGCTGTCAGTAATTAAATCTAGAATCTGAAACGTTTTGTCCAAGGCTGGAACGGCAGTTGTGCTCATAAAGTGACCAAAAAAGTAAAGTGAGGAAGACGTAATTAGGATAATAGCAAAAATTTCAATTAAAAAAGGAATAAGGGTTGCAAAGTGTCTCGTATCATTCCTATAATGATGTCTCACATATGGAATTGTTGTACAGTATATTGAACAATAGGTAGTTTATCAATAACTGTTTTACTCCTCTATCAAGTGGTCATCTTATTAAAAGTTATAAATTGGCAATGAGCTTGCCGACAAGGAGCATTACTATGACAAAGCCCACAGCAAATATAAAATTATCCAATCCAGATCTACTCAAACAACAATGCTTAGTTAAAGATGGTTGGCATGGTGCTAGTGATCAAGAAACCCTCGACGTGAATAATCCATTTAATGGTGACATCATTGGCACAGTACCAAGCCTTACCACCCAAGACGTTAATGGCGCTGTTGCTTATTCTCATGAAGCGCAAATTGCGTGGGCAGCCAAGACTGCAAAAGAGCGTTCAGAGCTGTTGCAAAAATGGGCAGACCTCATCGATGCCAATAAAGAAGATCTCGCTATCATTATGACGGCTGAGCAAGGTAAGCCTTTGACTGAATCACGCGGCGAAATTGGCTATGCTAATAGCTTCATTCGCTGGTTTGCAGAAGAAGGTAAGCGTGTCTATGGCGACGTGATTCCTGCCAATAGCACGCAGTTACGTCACGTCGTGCTCAAACAGCCAGTCGGCGTTTGTGCCGCTATTACCCCTTGGAACTTTCCAGCAGCAATGATTACTCGTAAAGCCGCTCCTGCATTGGCAGCTGGCTGTACGATTATTATCAAACCTGCGACTGAAACGCCATTCTCTGCCTTGGCACTGGGTGCATTAGCAGAAGAAGCTGGTATTCCAGCAGGCGTTATACAGGTAGTGACTGGAAAATCTTCGGTAATTGGTGAAATCTTAACGGGTGATGCACGTATTCATAAGCTGTCATTTACAGGTTCTACAGAAGTGGGTCGTACGTTGATGGCTCAGTGTGCACCAACTATCAAAAAACTGTCGTTAGAGCTAGGTGGTAATGCGCCATTTATCGTCTTTGATGATGCGGATCTTGAAAAAGCAGCGACAGGTCTTATTGCGTCTAAATATCGTAATGCTGGTCAAACTTGTGTTTGTGCCAATCGTGTCTATGTCCAAGACAGCATCAAAGATGAGTTTTTAGACATCTTTGTCAAAAAAGTCGCTGCGCTAAACGTCGGTAACGGCATGGATGAAGGCGTCGACATTGGACCTCTCATTAATAAAAAAGCCCTAGATAAAGTACAAGCGCTACTTAAAGATGCATTAGATAAAGGTGCAAATCTTATCACTGGCGGTAGCACTAACGGTGCCTCAGAGCTGGCATACAATCCGACCGTTATTACGGATATCAGTAGTGATATGGATATCGCTTCTGAGGAAATTTTTGGCCCTATCGCTACTATCTTTACTTTCAAAGACGAAGCGGAAGTTATCCGTGCTGCTAACGATACTATCTATGGCTTGGCCGCTTACTTCTACAGTAGCGACTATGCACGTTCATGGCGTGTGACGGAAGGCTTGGAGTACGGCATCATCGGCCACAACACTGGTCTGATTTCTACCGAAGTGGCTCCATTTGGTGGCGTGAAGCAGTCAGGATTTGGCCGTGAAGGCTCAAAATACGGCATAGAAGATTACGTCGTAACCAAATATTGGTGTTCTGATATCAGCTAATTTCATGATGGCTGGCATGACAACCTCAATCGTAATAACACAGATAGCAATAAATTTAATATAACTTATGTCAAGATAAAAAAGGATATTCTGATGACCACGAACAATCAACAAAGCAACACCACTAACGAAGAGTTACTAGCACGCCGCAAAGCAGTATTGCCTACTGGGCTTGGTGTAGCGTTTCCTATTTTTGCCGCTAAAGCAAAAAACTCGGAAGTTTGGGATGTTGAAGGCAAACGTTATATTGACTTTGTTGGTGGTATCTCGGTATTGAATACCGGCCATAGCCATCCAAAAATCACCCAGCGTGTGCATGAGCAAATTGACAAATTTACGCATACCGCAGCGCAAATGATTAACTATGAAATCTATGTTGATCTAGCAGAGAAACTGTGTGAAAAAGCGCCTATTACTGGCCCGACAAAAGCATTTTTCTTAACCACAGGTGCTGAAGCAGTAGAGAACACCATCAAAATTGCCCGTGCAAAGACAGGTCGCCCTGGTGTGATTTCTTTTGTGGGTGGTTGGCATGGTCGCACGCTTATGTGTATGAGCCTGACCGGTAAAGTACTACCGTACAAAAAGAATTTTGGACCAATGCCTGGTCCTGTATTCCATGCATTGTTCCCGGCTGAAGAGTTAAATGTAACTGAAGCACAAGCACTGCATAGCCTTGACATGATTTTTCAAGCCGATATTGATCCAAGTGAAGTGGCCGCAATTATCATAGAGCCGATACAAGGAGAAGGTGGATTCCATCAAGTGACACCATCATTCGCCAAGTCATTACGCGATATCTGTGATGAGCACGGTATTGTCTTGATTTTTGATGAAGTACAGTGCGGATTTGCCAGAACAGGTACTTTGTTTGCTGGTGAGCAGTTAGGTGTAGAGCCTGATTTGATGACTACCGCTAAGAGTTTGGCTGGTGGTTATCCTATCTCGGCAGTGGTTGGTCGTGCTGATATTATGGATGCGCCACAGGTAGGTGGCTTGGGTGGTACGTATGCAGGTAGCCCTATTGCTGTTGCGGCAGCACTGGCTGTCATAGAAGTGATTGAAGAAGAAAACTTGCTTGAGCGTAGTGTCGTGATTGGCGATACCATTGCTGAATTTTTAAAAGGCTTAAATTTAAGCAGCATTGGCAACATTCGCTATAAAGGTGCCATGCTAGCATTTGATTTGGTTGATAGCGAAGGCAAGCCAGATACTGCCGCAACTGCCAACCTGAAACAGAAATCTTTTGAGCAAGGCCTGTTATTAGCGTCTTGTGGTATGTATGGCAATGCGATCCGCGTAATGGTGCCATTGACGGTTGAAGATGAAATCTTACAAGAAGGCCTTGATATAATTGGCGGCATATTAACTGCTTAATTTGAACAGCGATATTTTAAAGGCAGTGATTTAAAAGCAATGGTAAGCCTGTCCTGATAGTACTTAAGAGTACTTACTCTGAGTGATTGAATGAATAACGGCGCCTTGCATGACAAGACGCCGTTATTTTTTGAGCTGGCTTTTTATTGTGACCTATATACAGGGTCAATACAGGGAATGAATAAAGCGATTTAACCCCATTCATAGGTGTGCCCTATGAATAGGTAAGTACGGAAAATAACGATAATGGGCTATGCCCGAACACACTAAAGCCAGTTTAGTTTTGACGGATTAATCTGGGTGACACATAGACAAGGAGTAAGTTATGTCTGGACTAAAAAAATCGCTAGGGATGTTTGATATTATAGCCTTAGCATTTGGCGCTATGGTAGGTTGGGGTTGGGTAGTACTGGCTGGCGGCTGGATTTTATCTGCTGGTACGTGGGGCGCGATGTTAGCGTTCTTTCTAGGTGGTTTGGCCGTGATACTGATAGGTGTGACTTATGCTGAGCTTGCTTCATCAATGCCTATCACGGGCGGTGAGCATACTTATACCCACCGAGCGTTAGGGGTAAATGTCTCATTTATCTGCTCATGGAGTATTCTATTTGGTTATTTCTCAGTCGTCGCATTTGAGGCAGTCGCATTGCCGACGGTCGTTGAGTATTTTATTCCCAATTATAACCAAGGTTATCTCTGGACGATCGCAGGCTGGGATGTCTATGCCACTTGGGTTGGTGTGGGGATGCTGGGTTCAGTGATTGTGACATGGCTGAATATACGAGGCATGGAAGTCAGTGCATGGTTCCAAAAAACAGCAGTTGTAGGGATCTTGTTTGTCGGTATATTACTATTCATTGGTGCAGCATTATATAATCCTGCGACATCGACTGCGATACAAGCTCCAGCGTTTATCGGTGGTGCTGCAGGCGTGATGGCAGTTATCGTGATGGTTCCCTTTATGTTCGTCGGCTTTGATGTGATTCCACAGGCAGCTGAAGAGATTGATTTAACCCGTCCTAATATCGGCAAATTTCTAATCGTATCAATAACGATTGCAGTACTTTGGTACATCGCAGTGGCATGGAGTGTCGGTACCACATTGCCATTGATTCAAGCAGAAAACTCTACCTTGGCGACCGCCGATGCAATGACCAATGCGTGGCATGGTAAATGGGCAGGTATTCTACTGGTTATCGGTGGCGTATTAGGTATTTTATCAAGCTGGAATGCGTTCTTGATTGGTGGTAGTCGTCTACTGTATGCAATGTCAAAAGCGCATATGTTGCCAGCATTCTTAAGCAAATTACATCCAAAATATAATACACCTGTTAATGCGATTTTATTGATTGGTGGTTTAGCCACGCTCGCGCCATTATTTGGTCGCAAAATGTTGGTGTGGATTGTTGATGCTGGTGGCTTTGGTATCGTCATTGCTTATACTTGTGTCGCTATCTCTTTCTTAGTACTGCGCTACCGTGAGCCTGATATGGTACGTCCATTCAAGATACCTGCAGGTAAACTGGTGGGTATGATCACGATCGCACTAAGCTTTGGCTTATTGGCACTATACATGCCAGGTATGCCGTCTGCGCTTACCGCTATCGAGTGGTGGATTTTCTTTGGTTGGACGGTGTTGGGTGTGGCGCTATATGGTTATGCAACCATTAAGTACCCTGGCAAAAGTGAAGCCATCATGGCCGAAGAATTACGTGAATTAAAAATCGTGAATCAGCTATGGTTGAAAGATAACCCACCTAAAAAGTAAGTCTATTTAAAATATCCAATAAAAAAGCCTAACATCAATGTTAGGCTTTTTTATTGTCTTTGTCCCGTCCTAGAATGAGTTGATATATTTAGGACAGTAGGAATTAGCTTGAATTCATTTTCTATCTTTTATTGATTAGATAGTAGTCCCAGTTATTTTTTTGTAAATAATCAGCCAGCATAATATTCGTATATTGACATTTAATAATAAATAGTTAAAATATATAACTTTTGTTTGCTATTATCATTATTGTGGAAGTTGACTGTATGATCAGAAGTGGGGATAAACTAAAATGTACCTGTGGCAACGATTTTTTTGTGGAAGGTTCGGTTTACACTGTCGGTAATATTATAAGCAATAAGTTTTTTCAAATAAATATTGGTACAAACGACGAGTATTGGTATGCAACAAAAGATAGTGAAGGGATATACGTTCGCTTCAATGAAGGAAACCATCTAGTTAATGATGCTTTTTTCGCTTTAGAAAAATGTCAGTACTAGCTTTTTACTGAGAAAGCTGTGAGATTCAAGTGTCAGACGATTGATTGAAGTATTGCTACTGGCTGACACCATGACCAATGAGCAGCAAGACATTTTTCTAGACTTTGGCATTGTACTCGACATCGCATCATCTAGCTATATAAAGACAATTTAGCATGAAAATAATGCATAAGAATTTTCCAACAAAAAAGGCCTAATATTCGATATTAGGTATTTTTTTGGCGTTCGATATCGCCAGCTAAAAACAAGAAAAACATGTATTGAAGATATTTTGCAGAGATGAATTTTCCTAGCTGATTTTGTACTCTATAAGCATTAGAAAACTCATCGCAGCATTACTGTGCTTTTTTTGGATTAAATAGATAATAGGATTAAGATTTATCGCGAATCAGCTTATAGTTTAAGAACTCGGTGATACCTAGTGTACCAAGCTCGCGACCGAAGCCTGAGCGCTTGACCCCGCCAAATGGGGTATTTGCTTCACTACCAGACGGTGAGTTGATCGTAACCATACCCACTTCGAGTTTGCTAGCGATGTCTGCTGCTAGGGCGGGATCTTGTGTCTGAATAGAAGCACCTAGACCAAAGGGTACATCGTTGGCAATCTTGATAGCGTGTTCGATGTCATTTGCTTTGTAAATCACAGCCACCGGACCAAACAACTCTTCACGGTACACATCCATTGATTCAGTCACATCTGTCAGAACAGCAGGCGCAAACCAAGCACCCGGCTTGTCTTTTACCATGCCGCCTTCTACTAAAACAGTAGCACCTGCTTGAATGGCACTATCTAGCTGCGCTTGTAGATTGACGGCAGCGGCTTTTGAGGACATGGGACCCATAAACGTCTGCTCGTCTAATGGGTCTGCCAATGTCATGGCACGTACGTTATCAGTGAAATCTTGAACGAATTGATCATACACGTCATCGACGATAATTAGGCGCTTAGCCGCATTACAGGCCTGTCCGACATTACCAAAACGACCTGAGATGGCTCCCTGTACAGCTTTTTTGATATCTGCATCAGCGGTCACGATAAAGGCATCAGAACCACCAAGTTCTAAGACAACCTTTTTGAGTGCGCCGCCAGCTTCTTTTGCGACGGCTTGACCTGCGCGCTCAGAACCTGTTAATGAAACACCTTGTACGCGGGTGTCATTGATAATGGTCGCTGATTGCTCATTGGTCGCAAAGATATTGTTATAAACCCCATCAGGAATGCCTGCGTCTTTCATGATATCGACGATAATTTCGGCTGTCTTAGGGCATTGCGGTGCATGCTTTAGAATAATAGTGTTACCCGCCATAGCGTTTGGCGCGACGAAGCGTGCTACTTGATAGTGTGGATAGTTCCAAGGCATGATGCCTAGTAGTGCGCCTACAGGGCGTTTTTCTACAGAAGCTGACCCTGTATCAACGTCGATGGTATTAGGGGCTAATAGCTGCTCAGCATTGTCTGCATAATAGCGATAGATATCAGCGACCAGACCAATCTCACCTTTTGCTTGAGCGACTGGTTTACCCATCTCATTGGCGACGATACGTGCTAGCTCTTCTTGACGGTCAAGATAGATATCAGCGACTTTATGGAGTAGCGCACTGCGTTCACTTAGCGGGACGTGACGCCAGCTTTGATAAGCTGTGTCTGCTTGCTCAATCACTTGTTGGATATCTTGTTCGGTTGCCGTAGGGTAGGTAGCTTCGAGTTCGCCTGTGGCTGGGTTGTTTACTTGATAATCGCTCATAAAAAGTCCTTTTGTTTACATTTTATTTTTGGTTATGTTTAAAAAGCCATGTATAAATTACATAAATCTCGTTATTGCGCGTTGGCGATAGGCTGCTGCTGAGTAATACAGTGGATATTGCCGCCGCCAAACACAATCTCTTTCGTTCGTACTCCAACTACCTGATGCTGAGGGAAGATTTTTTCAAGCTGCTCAATCGCCAAACTGTCATTAATATCATCATACTGAGGCACGATGACACCGCCGTTACAAATGAGAAAGTTAGCATAAGAGGCGATACAAATATCGTCCTTATTACGAGACTTAGTATCTTCAGACTGAGTAATGTCAACAGTGTCAGGCAGGGTCACGGAATGCTTGGTACAGCACAGCTTATGCACTTTTAATTGCCGGCCTTTGGCATCAGTCATCTCTGAAAACTGCTGGTAAGCCTTTTGAGTGGCTTCATAGAAGGGATGCTCAGTATCATCAGTAAATAAACAGACCACTTCGCCAGGTCGCGCAAAACAAGCGATGTCATCAATGTGCCCAGTGGTTTCATCGGGATCGATACCGTCATCAATCCACAGCACTTTTTCGACATTTAGATGCGATTTCAGCATGTCTTCGATTTGTACTTCACTTAGGTGAGGGTTGCGCCCAGGACTGAGCAAGCACATACGGGTGGTCAGAACTGTGCCTTCGCCATCGACATGAAACGCGCCGCCTTCTAGCACAAAGTCGTCAGTACGATAGCGCTCAATATCCAAATGTTCACACAGTCTCTCAGCGAGCTTGTCATCGTCATCCCAAGGCGTATAAAGGCCATCATAATCACCACCCCATGCATTAAACGTCCAATCGCACGCGCGCATATCGCCAGCATCGTTGATTAAGAATGTGGGAACGGTATCACGCGCCCACGCATCATTACTGGGCATCGATATCACATCGATATCATCAGGCAGTTGCGCACGGCAACTATCAAAATCATTAGCATTGACCAAAACGCCAACCTCACTGAACTGTCTGATGGCAGCAGCAACGTCTGCATAGGCAGCTTGTGCGGGGACGGCTTTCTGTCGCCAATTGTCTTCTCGATACGGCCATACCATCCAGACTTTTTGCATCGGTGCAAATTCTGCAGGCATATAAAAGCCATCTTGTTTGGGGGTCGAACCTGTCAGTAATCTGGACATAAAGTCACCTTATCGCACTCAAGCGGTTATAGAAATAGGGGAAGTAGGTTAGCCGTGCGTGAGCAATGTGCCATACATTGATGGACGACGGTCACGGAACACGCCCCATTGACGACGCTGTTCTGCCAGTGCATCCAGATCAAACGTGGCCATGATAAATTCGCTTTTATCGGTTGAGGCTTCTTGTATAATCTCGCCGCGCCCATCAGTGATAAACGAGCTACCATAAAACTGCATCGTGCTGTCAGTTCCATTTTGGCTGATGGTTTCTTCGCCAATACGGTTGGAGGCGATAACCGGCATGAGGTTAGCCGCAGAGTGTCCTTGCATACAGCGCTGCCAGTGGCCAGTTGAGTTGATATTTAGGGTTGGCTCATCACCAATGGCGGTTGGATATAGCAGTATCTCTGCACCCATCAATGCCATGCTACGTGCGCATTCAGGGAACCACTGATCCCAGCAAATACCCACACCGATTTTGCCGTACTTAGTGCTCCAAACTTTAAAGCCAGTGTCACCAGGTGTAAAGTAGAATTTCTCTGCGTAAGGGATACCATCTGGAATGTGTGTTTTACGGTAAGTGCCTAGTATCTCGCCGTCAGCATCGATGATGGTCACACTATTAAACATCGCATTGCCTGATTTTTCATAAAAGCTGATAGGCAGCACCACTTCAAGCGACTTTGCCAGTTCTTTGAAATGATTGATGGCTGTATTGTGCTCGACTTCGGTCGCCAAGTTGAAGTATTCAAAGTCATGTACTTGGCAAAAATAAGGGGTTTCGAATAACTCTTGTAGCAAGATGATATTGGCACCAGCTTTCGCAGCTTCAGTAACCAATGCGGTTGCTTTATCGATGTTGTCTTGTTTGTCCCAAGTGCAGGCTATTTGAGTGCTGGCAACAGTAACGGATCGCATGGTGTAGCTCCTTGATTATAATTTGTCTGTTGTATGAATAAAATAAAGCGTAATAAAAGTAAGGTTTGGTCGTAGTAACGGCTTAAATAATGGTATGTTTAAGCCGTATTATGGTTAAGAAGTTATTTAGCAGTGAGAGTAGCAGTAGCAGCTTCTTTACTCACTATCTAGCGTTAAGCCATCATAAAACCTAATCCTAAGAAGGTAGCAACCGACAGCACAGCACCAAGCATCGCATAAGGGAACTGAGTAAAGGCATGCTGCATGGGCGAGCAACCAGCACCTTGTGCAGCTAGTAATGATGAATCACTGAAGAAACAAGCATGACTACCAAATGAAGACGCTGATAATAAAGCACCGATGACCAATGGCGTACTAACACCTAGCGCAGCAGCTACTGGAAATACAATCGGCATGGCAAGGACATATAGACCCCAGCTTGATGAAGTGGCAAAGGTTAAGAAGGCCATAACAGCGAAAATAACAGCAGGGAAGATAATAATCGTCATGTGCGGTGAGATAGCGTCAATGACATACATGGTCATACCAAGCTCGTCGTTAATGGCTTTCAAAAAGAAACCACCAATAACGGTCGATAATGGATATAACATGACTTTAAAGCCTGTAAAAATGGACTCTACTTGGGTCTCGAAGCTTAAAAGACCCTGTGCCCAATAGACCATAACGGTCACAAAACAGGTAAGCAATGCGCCTCTCAATAAATCCACTTCAAAGTAAATAGTTGAGACGATAAGCAAAATCATTGGGAATGCAAAGTTAAAAATATTGGCTTTGAACGATAACGTGCGTTTGGCTTTAACGTTTGAAACCAACTGCTCATCGACAAAGTCTTCTGGTACAGGGTTGCCTTCTTTCGCGCGTTTCTCTGCACGTTTCATCGGACCCCAGTCGCCTAAGATACCGTAAGCCACCAAAAACACGATAAGCAGCGCAAACCAAGCATAAGCCATAAAAGGTATAGAGCTGATATAAAGCGACATACCAGCGCCGTCTGCTGCCACGCCGTTTTCTTCTAGTAGGCCTGAAAAGTAGACTGCCCATGTAGAGATAGGAACGATCACACACATAGGTGCAGCGGTAGAATCCACAATATAAGCAAGCTTTTCACGTGATACGCCATAAGTATCCGTCAGTTTTTTCACTGATGTCGAAACGGCCAAACAGTTTAGATAGTCATCAATGAAGACCACAACGCCCAATGCGAAAGTCGCCAGTAACGACTGTCTACGTGATTTAATGATTCTTTTGAGCCATTCACTAAAGCCATCTAAGCAACCACTCACTTCGAGAAGCTGAATCAGACCACCCATGAGACCACAAACAAGGACGATCCAAATAATGGTTTCGTTACCGAGTACGGCTGAGATATTATCTGCAAAAGGGGAGACCAGATCGAATGGGTTGAGCATCACAAGACCAGCAACACAGCCTGCAATCATTGACTCAAAGGGGCGTCTGGAGACGATAGCAATGATGAGTACCAGCATGGTCGGTAGTAGGGATAGGATCCCCCAAGACTCTGATGCATCGCGGCTGGATGATAACCAGACAAAGGCAAGATAGATAGCTATTCCCACTACGACAGTGAGAAAAACTCGCTTGTTGTGATACTGTCCTTCGACAGCATCCTTGAGTTTCATATTCATGGTGACGTTCCTTGTGTAACATTATGGCTTATATAGAGAAGATCCTGTTTTTAGGGTAATGATCGATAGGAAGTGCGAGTGGACTTCCTATCGAGATGGTAATAACAATCCATTACATTAATGGCTTCGTTGTACTGCATCATCATGCAGTGCGTCGAAGCCATTATTAGTACTTATAAGCCAGTCGTGTCTTTTAGCGCGTACCACCATGATCCCATCATAGAGTAAGGTACTCGTAGTGCACGACCACCAGGGAAGGGAATCCAAGGAATTTTCGCAAACGTGTCAAACTCTTTGGTGTTGCCGTTGATGGCATCGGCCAATATCTGTCCAAACAGATGCGAGCCAGTTATGCCGTGACCACTATAACCATGGGCGAAATACACTCGATCATGTAGCTTGCCCATCTGCGGTACGCGTGAAAAAGACAAGGCAAAATTACCACTCCATGCATAGTCGATTTTTACATCACGCAGTTCTGGAAAAATCTTATTCATGTTGGGTCTGATTTTGGCGGTGATATCAGAGGGGTCTTGACCACCATAGACCGTACCACCACCAAACAACATACGCTTATCTTCTGATAGACGATAGTAATCAAGGATATAGCGGACATCTTCGACACAGACGTCAGTTGGGAGCAGCTTATCTGCTAAGTCACCTAATGGTTCGGTGGCGATAATTTGTGTCGATACGGGCATGACTCGGTCAGTCAGCTTAGGAATGACTTTGTTTAAATACGCATTACCGCACATAACGGCTTGTTTACAAGTGACCGTACCAAACTCAGTGATGACCTTGATATGGTCGTCAGCATATTCAACATCAACGACCAAAGTGTTTTCGTAAATAGTGCCGCCACGTGATTCAATGGCCGCCGCTTCACCAAGCGCAAGGTTTAGTGGATGGAAATGTCCACCTGAGTGATCGATAACCCCGCCTACATATGCTTCTGACTTGATATGCTCTTGCATGCCATATTTGTCTAGCATTTCGCGATCGTGCATGCCGTGGCTTTCCCACAGTGCATGCGTTTTTTGTAGATCTCTTAACTGCCCGTTATTTAAGGCAGCAAAGATATTTTTTTCTTTGAGGTCGCAGCTGATGTCGTAGTCTTGGATTAGTCGACGAATGATTTTGCCACCGCGTGTTACTAGCTGACCGACAAAATCAGCGTTTTGTTGACCATAAGAGCTTTTGATTTTTTCTAAGCTAGCATTCAGACCATTGACAATCTGACCACCATTGCGACCTGAGGCACCCCAGCCAATCTGTGCGCCTTCAAGTACCACCACTTCATGATCTGTCTCCATGAGATGCAGCGCTGTAGACAGACCGCTATAGCCACCACCCACCACGCAAATCTCAACCTGAATGTCATTTTCTAATTTTGGTCTATCAGGTTTGGGGTTACGGCTAGCAGCATAATAACTGTCAGGATACTGCCCATTGTCTGAGTAGTGCGGGATATTGCGCGTGTTATTAGACGGTTTGCTATTTGACATATTAAACGTCCTGTAAATAAGTAAGGTATTCAAGGTTAGTGACTTGCTGAGCAAAGCGCTTGGCTTCTTGCTTTTTGACGGCAATCAGCAGTTCAATCATTTCGCTTGGGAATAAGGCATCGATGACGTCGCTGCTTTCAAACTTCCGGATGGCTGAGAGCCAATCTAACGGTAAAGTTTTTAGATCTTCTTCATTATAAGTAATGCTATTGATTGGATCTGGCGCTTCTAGTTTGTTTTCGATGCCATATAATATACCTGCCAGTACCGCACTACAGACGAGATAAGGGTTGGCATCTGCGCCTGAAACACGGTGCTCGATACGGCGGGCTTTTGGATCGCCACCTGGAATACGTACCGCTGCTGTACGGTTTTCATAACCCCATGACACATTGTTTGGTGCCAAGGTACCTGGTGCAAAGCGGCGATAAGAGTTGACATGTGGTGCAAATAATAAGGTGCAATCTGACATCGTTTTCAATAGGCCAGCGACGGCATGACGTAGCATATCCGAGCCTTCATCTGAGCCATCGTCAAAGACATTATTGCCATCTTTATCCAATAAGCTGCAATGTACATGAAAGCCATTACCTGACTGTAGACCAAATGGTTTTGCCATAAAGGTAGCAGTGAGCTTACGACGAGCAGCGACTGCTTTGACAACTTGTTTGAATAAAATCGCATCATCAGCGGCTTTTAACGGATCATCGACATGTAGTAGGTTAATCTCAAACTGACCACAGCCATTCTCTGCCAATGCAGCATCAACAGGAATATCGAGCTTCTCACACTGCTCATATACTTCGTCTAAAAACTCATCAAACTGTAATAAATCATTGATACTTAGAATAGAGGTTTTATTTAATCTCAAACCACTTTTCGGACGAATAGGCGGTTTTGGCGTTTCACCTTCTGTGTAGTCAACCAAATAAAACTCAAGTTCCGTGGCCATTACTGGCGTCAAGCCAAGTGCTTTGAATTTTTTGCTGATAAAGTCTAAAACGTGTCTGGCATCACCGTAATAAGGCTCATTGTCTTCGGTATAGAGCCAGATAGGTAAGAGCGAAGAAGGTGCGCTGGTGTTCAGAAGAGGGTAAGCGGCACGACCAGTAGGGCGAGCAATGGCATCGATATCACCATTACACTGAGAGGATTCGATGACATCAGCCCCCCAAATATCGACACCCAAAATAGATAAAGGCAATCGGATGCCACCCGCTTGTGCTTTTTCCATTTGGTTAAATGGGATACGTTTACCGCGAAGCAAGCCGTTTATATCACCTGCTGCAACATAGACATACTCGGTACTGTTTGTTGCCGTCGCGCTTATAGTGTCACTGGTCGTTGTCATCTCTTCTATCCCTGTCAGTCTTTAAACGATTTGGTTGGTTTTTTAAACTTTAACTAACAATATTAGATACTTAGTATTAAGTGCTTAGCGAATTTTAGAATGCTGTCTATGAACTTGCTCAATGTATAAAATTTGTCTTCTGTCATGAAGATGCCTTTTAATATATGGATGAAGTTTATAGTTGTCAATATTTATTTATAATTATTAAAAAGTAATTTATATAACTCATATAAACCAATATAATAGACAATGAAGTTTATAGTTTACATTTGCTAGGTAGTTATGATAAATTTTAGTTAAGTTAAATACCGCAGTATCTGGACATCTAGGTACAGATATCACATTTAGGGAAAATCACATGCCTACCTCTAGACCTATCATCGCTATCGTCTCGTGTCACAAAATGGTGGACGGCCAGCCAGCCCAAGCGGTATATCAAAAATATATCGATGCTATCCAGCATTATGGTGGCAATCCGATACTGCTTCCCTATACGGCTGCTGACAGCGAGAATTTTGATGCATTGGTCGCGCTGGCAGATGGTATTGTGTTGACAGGGAGTTATAGTAATGTCGCGCCGATGCGTTATGGCGCATCGCATGTAGAAGAAAAACAAGATTTAAATCGTGATGAGCTGAGCTTTAAACTACTGGCTTATTCAGCGGAATCTGGCACACCTTTACTAGCAGTATGCCGAGGTTTGCAAGAGATGAATGTGCATTTCAATGGCACGCTACACCCAGATTGGCGTGAAGTAGAAGGGTTCTATGAGCAGCATTTAGAAGACAATACCCAGCCGCTCGAAGTGCAATATCAGCCAGTACATGATGTCATTATCCAGCCTGAAGGGAAGCTTGCAGCATTTGGTGACGAGTGGCATGTTAACTCATTACATAAGCAAGCCATTAATAAAGTGGGTGAGGGTTTGTTTGTAGAAGCGCTGGCACGTGATGGATTGGTAGAGGCGATTAGCTTAATAGAACATCCGTTTATGATTGGTGTACAATGGCATCCTGAGCTGAATTATGCACAAGATGGTTTTTCCAAATTTTTATTTACGGAATTTATTCACTATGCCAGTCAAAAAAAATCCTGATAATGATATCCCAGATAATGATGAGGTAGCCTCTGTTGAAGAACAGGAGGTGTCTGAATCGGTTGAAAAGCCAGAAGAGAATATCGGTAAAAAAATCAATCAATTGCGCCTTACCAAAGGGTTCTCACAGCGTAAACTGGCGAGACTGGCAGGACTGACCAATACCTCAATCAGTGCTATCGAGCGTAATAAGGTTAGCCCTGCTGTCAACACGCTAAAAGCGATCTTGCAGGTGCTTGATTCTGACCTCAATACCTTTTTTAGTGATGAGTGGAAAGAGCGTAAAGACAGAGTCGTCGTTACGCCAAAAGACCTCATAGAGATTAGTGAGCCAAACAGTCGGGTCTCAATCAAACAAGTATTCAATGGTAGTCCGATCAAGAATTTAGGGTTTTTAATTGAAGTTTATCAGCCGAACAGTTCGACTGAAGATAGGATTTCTCATGAAGGTGAGGAGATTGGTACGGTCATCGAAGGCAAGATTATTATCCGTATCGATGATACTACCTACCTGTTAAATGAAGGCGATAGCTACGTGATTAAAACCTGCCATCCACATACTTTTATCAATCCAAGCAATGCCATCACTCGCATTGTCAGTGCGCATACCCCAGCGACGTATTAATTGAAAGGGTGGCACGGAACTATCTACAAGCGCACAGTCAGTAGATAGCTGAATATTCATAATAGGCTTTCTAAGTATCTGTCTCTTTTGAGAGGTTGGATGCTTCAGAAAGCCTTTTTTTAGCAGGTTCTGTGTTTGCTAGCGAATCGTTCTGTTTTGCCCTAGCATCATAAATTTTGGCTTTATTATTTATCGTATTGGCAGTGGGTTTCAAATACTTTTTAATTCTTCTTACCGCTTCCGCTTGCTCTTCTGCCAGCGCCATATCACTTAGATTTTGATAGACATTGAGGGTTTTCTCAATCATCTCACGCATCGTGAATTTGTTCGTCATCTCAGGACGAGTCACGCTTTCTAACTGGTTTCTAACCGCTTTACAGAGGGACGTCGCATTGTATTTTTTGACCAAACCTTGCGGATAGAGCGGTTGTAGAATTTCGCTAAAAACCGCTTGATCCCAGCCAATGACGGGAGTGCCTAAGTGAATCGCTCATGAGGGTGAAAAGATTGGTATGGTCATCGAGGGCAGGATTATTATCCGTATTGAATATAGCACCTATTTGCTCAACCAAGGTGATAGCTATGTGATTGATACCATTCAACCGCATACCTTTATCAATCTTACCGATAGTATCACTCGTATTGTCAGTGCACACACCGACGACTTATTAAACCTAAGCTTGGCTTTGGAGTGTGGGTATATTAAAGTTCTAAATCGTTAACAAGAAAGGCGACTTCAATTAGAAGTGGCCTTTTTTTTGATTATAAAGTTATGTATCGAATAAAATGCTTAGCTTATGAATGTTGATTATTTTCAGTTTTTTCAGTCGTATCTATTGTATCCACTGTCTTAGTTTTTTCTTTAGTGAGCTTTATTTTTGGATTCTTAGCAACAGGCTCGATATTTTTCACAGCGACGTTTAGGGCAGGCTTCGCCGCTTTTTTGAGGCTTTTTTGGATTCTGCGCACGGCCAATGCATCGGCCTGTGCTTGCTCTTGTGCCAATGCCATATCATGCAAGTTTTGATAGACCTCAAGTGTTTTGTCAATCATTTCACGCATCGTGAATTTATTGGTCATCTCAGGTCGAGTCACACTCTCTAGCTGGTTTTTGACCGCTTTACAAAGCGAGCTGGCATTATGCTTTTTGACCAGTCCTTGTGGATAGAGTGGTTGCAGAATTTCACTAAAGGCTGCCTGATCCCAACCAATCACTGGCGTACCTAGATGGATGGCTTGCAGCGCATTAATACCGATGGATTCAGGTTCATTGGCGAGCGCCATCACAATATTGGCCGCTGATAGCCACTCACGCATGTCATTACGTTTGCTGCCCACATAAGTAATACGCTCAGCGAGTCCCAAACTATTGCTACGCTGACGAAAGTCTTCGTGAGCGACATCGCCATCTTTATAATCATCATCCATAATAATGACATGAATATTTGGGAACTGTTCTTGCAGATTGCCTAAGATGTCAATGAGCCACTCTTGGCCATACTCATTGCCAATGACGGTTGGGAATATCAGCCATTTTTTATGCTCAAGCTCAGGGTATTCAGCAAAGGTATGACGGAGCCAATAGACAGAGGGGTTATGCCGATACGGGTAGCGCCGAGTATCGATACCGCGATAGATACGCGTAATGACTTTGGGGTCAGCATCTTCAAGGCGTAGGCCTTTTTTTAGATATTGAGTGACGCTGTCTGACACGGTGATAATCGTATCGACATTGAGTAGCGCTTGGGAGTATTTATTAATGGGATAAAAACCATACATGGTCGAGACGATTTTTGGCAGACGCTTGACGCGGGCACGGCGCAGTGCCAAATGCAATATCCATGCAGGGGTGCGCGAGTGTACATGAATGACATCAGGCTCATATTTTTCAATCAGATGCCGTAGTGATGAGACTTGTAGCAATGACAGCCAAGATTTTTTGTTCATGTATAACTGATGGTAGTGATTGCCGTCACGTTTTAGGCGTCTGACCAAATCATTATTTTCATCGGCGCTAGACACAATAATGGAGGTGTGGCCGTTTTTGACCAACGCGCGCCCAAGATGAAAAATGCCGCGCTCGGATTCATCATGCTTCAAAGACGACAGTAGGCGCATAATTTTCATAATAGCGAGGGTCACCAGTTAATATTATCAAGCTGCTATTGTCAGTGAAAAGCGATTAAAACTCAACCATCAAGATAAAAAGAGGAGACAAGGGCTAGAGTTTTTTGAAGACACAGCAATAAGCACATTCAATGGCAAAATCGATAGAATATATTAGCGACGTTTTTGTAGATGTTCAGCATTGGGCAGTACTTGTTTTTCACTTAAGTATTTCCAGTAGCGCTGCGGTAAGTACTGTTTATGCAGCTTAGGGTTTTTGCGCTCTTTGATATTGACGTTGGTAAAATACCCTTGCCAAAACTTCTGATAACGCTGCTCATCAGGACTGTGAATACTGGCAGGATTACGGAGTACCGCGTCATCAAGATCAGTGATGGTTTGCAGCGCAGCAGGACGCGTAGGTGTGCTGGTACTCTTATCATAATAAATGCCGTAACCACGGGTCAGATCGTAGATGGCCCAATGCTGGTCTTGATAACGCTGACGAAAATGCTCCCCGATGAGTGGTAATACATTAAAGTCTGGCTCAACGCGCGCAAAATAAATATCATCAGTAGTATGCTCAAAACGTACAAACGCTTCCATACGGTGCTTCTCACGCCCGACAGATTTGACCGTTTGTACCAGCTCAAGCACGTC
Organism: Psychrobacter sp. SWN149; assembly: GCF_015864565.1. Classification (NCBI taxonomy): domain Bacteria; kingdom Pseudomonadati; phylum Pseudomonadota; class Gammaproteobacteria; order Moraxellales; family Moraxellaceae; genus Psychrobacter; species Psychrobacter sp. SWN149. The sequence goes on along the minus strand of NZ_JADYWX010000005.1, from coordinate 74,956 downwards.
TAAATTACCCAAATCCTGCATGATTTGACGATTGGGATAGTCGATGGCGTATTTGACCACACGAAACAATGTCGTGCCGATATCGTCCTTCTCTGATAAAAATCCCCACAAGATATTGCGCATACCTGAACGACCTAGCAGCGTATTTAGCTTTACCAAGACGCGCTCGGCTTGTTCTGCATCAGTGACTACGTTAGTTGCTTGGGCAATCAATGAGGGCACATAACAATCCTGCGCCGTGAGCTTTAGCGCCATATCGTTTTGTAGTTTATTGGCATAAACATAAAATACCGCACTCAGCCAACCCTCAAAGCTAGGCTCATACAGGATGATACTAGGCGTTAACTGACCGACAGTGTAAGCGTTGTTTCGGATAAGTTCTGACATGTTTTATCCTACATTTCTATACTAGACACAGGTGTGAGGTGGCAAAGTTTTTAGTATGTTTTTAAGCGTCATTTTAAAACAAAGCCAGCTGGCCGCTACGCTGATCTTTAAACTTGGTCTGCGTTTGCGCCAGTACATATTGACGAAAATTATCGCGAGTCAAATGGGCAAGGTGTTCGTTTTTGCCAGTAGTAGCGATAAAGTACTTGGCACGGTTGACCGCCGCGCCCATCTTTTTTAGATGATATAGCGTCAGTTGGTTAAATTTTCGCGCTTTGACGATTTTTTTAGCAGTCTTTGTACCGATACCGGGGATGCGCACAATCATCTCATAAGTCGCTGTTTGGATATTGACTGGGAAATGTTCGCGATGGCGTATTGCCCAAGCCAATTTGGGGTCACAGTCTAAGTCCAAAAAAGGCGACTCCGGCTCAACAATTTCGTGCGCGCCAAAACCATAGAAACGCATTAACCAGTCTGCTTGATATAGACGATTCTCTCGCACCATCGGTACAGGGGTCCCAATTGCGGGCAAGCGACTGTCAGATAGCATGGGTACGTAACCTGAGTAGTAGACACGCTTTAGATCATACGTTTTATAAAAGTGACTCGATAGCTGGATAACCTGCAAGTCAGTCTCATTACTGGCACCGACGATCATTTGACTGGTCTGACCTGCTGGCGTAAATTTAGGCGCTTTTTTATGGGTTTTACGGCTCTCACGGATGGTGATGATTTCTTCTTTTACCGTTTCCATTGGCGCTTTTAGTTGCTCATGTGACTTCTCTGGTGCAAGTAAAGCCAATCCTGATTTGGTCGGAATTTCGATATTGACGCTTAGTCGATCTGCATACAGTCCTGCTTCTAATAACAATTCTTTTGAAGCACCAGGAATGGTCTTCAGATGAATATAACCATTGAATCGCTCGCGGGTACGCAAGATTTTAGCAACCTCGACCAGTCGCTCCATCGTATAGTCGCCACTTTTAAAAATACCAGAGCTGAGAAATAGCCCTTCGATATAGTTACGGCGATAAAACTGCATGGTTAAATCCACGACTTCTTCGACACTAAATGCAGCTCGCGGGGTGTCATTGCTTTTGCGCGAGGTGCAATAAGCGCAGTCATAAATACAATGATTGGTCAAAAGAATTTTTAGCAAGCTGACGCAGCGACCATCTTCGGTATAGCTGTGACATATACCGGTCGCTGAGGCATCGCCTAGACCGCCGCCTTGGTTTTTTCGAGTACCAGCGGAGGATGAGCAAGAGACATCATACTTGGCAGCATCGGCCAAGATATTGAGTTTGCCCTGTAATCTTTCATAATTGATGTTTGCCATAAGTCGCGTATTACCAATGAATGAACAGGATGTTATTTTATCAAAATACAAAGTAAGCTATTGTATTTATTGATTAAATATAAATAATAAACGACAACGGTTGTCGCCCGATCTATATGATTTTAGGATGGATGTAATGAGGGTTTTTAGAAGTGAGTTAGGACAATCTATTAAGAAGATAGGGTGTTTTAAGAAAAGCCAACGCTGTCAGTATTAGATAGCGAGTCACTGTTTAATATATGACTGTCTAAACCTATAACGATATAAATATTTGCTAGGCTAATAATCCCATGACTAAACCGCCAATTATAAATGCACCGCCAAGCAGTATTAGTGGAATAGATAGTATCGTTAGCACCTGTGATTGGCTTTCTCTAATTTCAATAGAGTAATGGCTCAAATCGATATCTGCCAAAGGTATGGCACCTCCTATAATCGCTTGCAATCTAGAAGTGCTCGAACCCGATATTAGCCTCAATTCGTAATTACCCATTTCAGCTCTAAAGGTAAATAGCTCCATTCTACCAGTAGCAAAATTATTTGAGCGCGGAGATAGGAGTGAGCTGTGAAGTTTGCTTTCTTTATTGGTAGACGTATTTAGAATGTGAGGGCGAAACTGTGCAAGTGGCGTTCTTTTAAACAGAGGGCCTTTGTGCCAAACGGCATAAACCCCTGATTTTGAGACCGTAAAACGCCCTATATTATCCTGATACGGCAGCGTTAATAATACATCGCCATTGAAGGTGTTTCTCAACAGTTTAATCGCTCTAAACAGGATAAATAAGCCTATCGGAATCAGGCAGAATAGCAGTACTCTAATAGACAATATGCTCATGGTTCGTTTTACGCAGATATTGAGTTTGCGATAATTTTATAATAAAAAGGATGCCTAGAGTATGACTATCTAAAAAGTGAGTTTTTTGAGGAAAAAATGCGGGCAGGCGTGGATCAGAAAAAGGTCTTGCCAACTATTAGAACAGCGGACAAGACCTTTTATAAAATCTGACGGATTTTGAGCTTAAAAATCAGCTTTATGCTTATTTATCCTTACTGAACTTTGGCGCGTATGACCACCGTTTGAGCACTATTGGCATTGATATTTGCCAAGTCCCACTTGAGTCCAGAGTAGCTTTCTTGCACCATCACCGTATTGCCAACTTGCCCAATGGTCTGATAGTTGTCGCCACCCATGGTCGCAAACGTCGGTAATGAGCTGTTTAACGACACCATTTGTACACCACTTGGTAGTGATACGATGGCATTTACACTGCTGACAGGTTGCGCTGTGGTGTTGGTATAGGTGGTGTGATATTCAATGATGTCACCAGGGGCGATATGATTGGCAGGTACGGCCACTTCACGTCCATCGGCATTTTTTAGAATTTTCATGACCTTGGTATTTGCATTGACGACACCAGGTGTACTAAAAGTAGGGGTCAACTGTAAGGTATCTAAAGTCGTCGTCGTGATTTGGTTGGTTACAGGTTGGCTTGTGATGACAGTCGTTGGTGCATTCATCACAGGTAACTGAGTCGCAGTAGCAACAGGCAGTACTTGCGTCACGGTGCTGATAGGGGTAGTAATCACGTCTACTTTGGTGACACTGTTGGTCGCCCGATTGGTCACCGGCACGCTAGTGACAGTGGTACTACCTTGAGTGACGACAGTATTGTTTATACCATTACTGACACCTTGACGAACGACATATCTTGGCACAGTGGTCGTTTGAGTCACCGCATAGGGCATGCCATCTTGCATCGTGATACCGTTTGGCGTCGCAGTAATAGTGGCTGTTTTGCCATCAGAGTATTGCTCGACCACAGTGGTGCTACCACCAGCCGCTGCGCTAATAGCAATCTCGGGCGCTGCGTGAGCTGAAGAGGCAGCAAGTATCATGCCCGTTAATATCGCAGATAATGTAGTATGCAGTGCTGTTGGTTTATAAAACATCATGGCCATAAAATATTCCTCAAAAATAGCAGTAAGTGAAACGACAAAAATACAACGGTAGATATAAAAAATCCCCGCTAGATGACACCAAAAAGCATGCCACATAACGAGGGTATCAGTACTGACAATAGCTAGTGTCTATGATCAGATAATCATTATTTTGAGTAAAAGTGCGACAGAATTAACTGACCTCAAATCGCCTAATCTTAAAGATTTTTGGCAGCAAGTTATTTCTTACCAAAGCCCCGTTGCACTAAAAACTAAGACGATTATGCGCCAAAACAAATCATGTATAAAAGCAGCATTGTGTAACCAGAACGGTATAAATGCTACCAATACGTAATACCGATTTTATCCAACAGATTAAGGGCTTAGGCGATCATTTGTATCTACCACTGTTAACATCATTGCCATTTTCAAAATATTAGCTGATTAAGACAGCTGTCATTTAGAGGAGCAATTGTTCAAAGTTGCCGCTATTTAGAGAGTATGTTATCTAGAACGCTTGATGTAAAAGGCCACTCATCAAACTGTCTATTATTAAGAGCATCAAGTCTATAAAAGATCAAAAACAGCACATTCTATTAATCGTAGATCACTTTCATGACTTCGTATTCGACCACCCCTTTTGGTGTTTCGATACGTACTTCATCGCCTTCAAACTTACCAATCAGACCACGAGCGATCGGTGAGTTGACTGAGATTTTGCCAGCTTTAAAGTCAGCCTCATCATCGCCAACGATTTTGTACTGTTTTTCCTCTTCGGTGTCCATGTTTTCGATCACGACACTGACGCCAAACACGATACGGCCTTCTTTGGTCAATGTTGCAGGGTCTATGACCTGTGCGCCACCAAGCTTGGCTTCGATATCACGGATACGTGCTTCGCAAAACCCTTGTTGCTCACGGGCAGCATGGTATTCAGCGTTTTCTTTTAAATCGCCGTGTTCGCGTGCTTCAGCAATCGATGCGGTGATGCGTGGACGGTCGATGCTTTTTAACTGTTTTAATTCGGCTTCTAAAGCCGCGTGTCCTTGCGGAGTCATTGGGTAACGTTGCATGTTTTTTCCTTAAACCAATAGCACCACACCACCTCCTACTCTTAGTGAATAGTGAGATGGTGTCAGTGTTATTGCAATGGGTATGAATATAAAAAGAATGATAATTAAGATGGCGAAATGAACAAATGGGTTGCCATGAATCAGCAGGCCTCACCTTAATACAAAAATAGACGCATATAATCTTACGTAATAAAAAGCATAGTCGCAGTTTAGCCACTATGCTTTTTGGGTCTGTCAGGTTTGAGTCTATTACAGTAAAGGTGTCGCAGATTTTGCATCACTGAATCACAAATAAACAGTAATGCTTGAATCGGCGTTTAGGCAAGCCTAATGGTTATGCCTAATCTACTGAAATTATTCAATCAAGTCAATAGAACTACGCAATAGTCTTTGCTTGTTCATGTAAGTCCTGTAGTTTATAGACTTCAAATGGCAATTCAATCGCATAAGATTTACAGATGGCATCAGCCGCACCTAAAGTGGTGACGTAGAAAACTTTGCCTTGTAGCGCGCTACGGCGGATAGAGAATGAATCCTCTTGAGCCTGTTTGCCTTCTGTCGTATTGATAATCAAATCAATATTGCCGTTCTTTAAAGCATCGACGATATGCGGGCGACCTTCGGTTACTTTGTTGATTTGCTTGCACTCAATACCAGCGTCGCTCAGTACTTTTTGCGTACCCGTGGTTGAGACGATGTTAAAACCAAAGTCAGCAAGCTGGCGAGCGATAGGGGCAATTTGCGCTTTGTCACTGTCACGAACTGAGATAAAGACCGTTTTGATCTCACCTTCAATTGGTAAGCCTGGCAAGCGCTCGTTACTACCGATAATGGCTTTGTAGAATGCTTCACCAAAGGTTTTGCCCACGCCCATGACTTCGCCGGTTGACTTCATCTCAGGACTCAAGATAGGGTCAACACCAGGGAACTTAGCAAATGGGAATACCGCTTCTTTGACCGCATAGAATGCAGGAACGATCTCAGTGGTAAAGCCTTGGTCTTTGAGCGAGGTGCCAGCCATACAGCGAGCAGCAATCTGTGCCAATGACGTGCCAATACATTTAGAGACAAATGGCACGGTACGTGCGGCACGTGGGTTGACCTCAAGAATATAGACGGTTTCGCCTTTTACAGCGAACTGTACGTTCATCAGGCCAATCACGCCTAGCTCTTTTGCCATGGCAACCGTTTGGGCGCGCATGACATCACAAAGCTCATCAGATAACGAGTAAGGCGGCAATGAACAGGCTGAGTCACCTGAGTGAACGCCAGCTTGTTCGATATGCTGCATGATACCGCCAATCACCACATCGGTGCCATCACTCACGCAGTCAACATCGACTTCGATAGCGTCATCTAAGAAGCGATCTAGTAGGACAGGTGCTTCGTTAGAGGCTTGTACCGCAGTACGTAGGTAATGTCTTAGCTCGTCTTCGTTATAGACGATTTCCATCGCGCGGCCACCTAAGACATACGATGGGCGTACGACCAATGGATAACCAACGTCTTTTGCTTTGACCAAACCATCTTCTAAGCTAGTCGCTAGCGCATTGGTTGGTTGAACCAAGTTCAATTGCTGAATCATGTGCTGGAAGCGTTCACGGTCTTCAGCACGGTCAATCGCATCAGGGCTAGTACCAATGATTTTTACACCAGCAGCTTCGAGGGCTCGGGCCAGTTTCAATGGGGTTTGACCACCAAACTGTACGATCACACCATCAGGGTTTTCGATACGGACGATTTCTAGTACGTCTTCTAGCGTGATTGGCTCAAAGTAGAGACGGTCAGAGGTGTCATAATCGGTTGAAACCGTTTCAGGGTTACAGTTAACCATGATGGTCTCGTAGCCGTCTTCACGCATTGCAAGGGCAGCGTGTACACAGCAATAATCAAACTCAATGCCTTGACCGATACGGTTAGGACCGCCACCGATGACCATGATCTTTTTGTTATTGGTTGGGTTGGCTTCACATTCGCTGTCGTACGTTGAGTACATATAAGCGGTGCTGGTGGCGAATTCTGCTGCACAGGTATCCACACGCTTATAGACTGGATAAACGTTTAGATCCCAACGTTTTTTGCGTAGCTGTTTCTGAGAGACACCAAGCAATTTGGCCAAACGCAAATCTGACAAGCCTTTACGTTTAAAACTACGTAAGTTTTTCTCGTTCAGTCCACCAAAACCAAGTGATTTCACAGTGGCTTCTGTTTTAACAATGTCTTCGATTTGTACCAAGAACCACGGGTCAATCTTGGTGAAATTGAACACTTCATCGACACTCATACCGATGCGGAAGGCATCTGCAATATAATAAATGCGTTCAGGGGTTGGAATGGTTAAACGATTAACAATCTCGCTGCGTGCTTTGTCAGTACTAAGATTACCGTCTTTGATAGCGGCAAAGTCAATTTGCTCATCAAAACCATCATTGCCAGTTTCCATACCGCGTAATGCTTTTTGCATCGACTCTTGGAAGTTACGACCAATCGCCATGACTTCACCAACTGACTTCATCTGTGTTGATAGCACATTGTCTGCTTGAGCGAATTTCTCAAAGTTAAAGCGAGGAATCTTGGTCACAACATAATCAAGCGCAGGCTCAAAGCTAGCTGGCGTTTTGCCACCAGTGATATCGTTTTGCAACTCATCTAGGGTATAACCAATCGCTAGTTTGGCCGCGATTTTGGCAATCGGGAAGCCAGTGGCTTTTGAGGCTAGGGCAGACGAGCGTGATACACGTGGGTTCATCTCGATGACGACCATGCGGCCCGTATCAGGGTTGATGCCGAACTGGACGTTTGAGCCACCCGTTTCTACACCAATCTCACGTAGGACTGCTAATGACGCATTACGCATGATTTGATATTCTTTATCCGTCAGGGTTTGTGCTGGCGCAACGGTGATTGAATCGCCTGTATGCACACCCATTGGGTCAAAGTTTTCGATGGCACAGATGATGATACAGTTGTCGTTTTTGTCACGAACCACTTCCATCTCATACTCTTTCCAACCGATTAATGACTCATCAATAAGCAATTGATGGTTAGGAGACAAGTCAAAACCGCGCTCACAGATTTCAATGAACTCATCGCGGTTATAGGCGATACCGCCGCCTGAACCACCCATCGTGAATGAAGGACGAATGATACACGGATAGCCCATTTTTTCTTGAGTCGCAAACGCTTCTTCCATGGTTTCAGCCGTTTCAGCGCGTGGGCACTCAAGACCGATACGCTTCATGGCTTTATCAAACAAGTTGCGGTCTTCTGCCATCTCGATTGAGTCTTTGGTCGCGCCAATCAACTCGCAGTTATACTTGGTCAATACACCATGCTTATCTAAATCTAATGCACAGTTTAGCGCGGTCTGTCCGCCCATCGTTGGCAAGATAGCATCAGGACGCTCTTTGGCAATGATTTGCTCAACCGTCTGCCAAGTAATCGGCTCGATATAGGTCGCGTCAGCCATGACAGGGTCAGTCATGATGGTCGCAGGGTTTGAGTTGACCAAGATGACACGGTAGCCTTCTTCTTTTAGTGCTTTACACGCCTGTGCGCCTGAATAGTCAAACTCACACGCTTGGCCGATGACGATAGGGCCTGCGCCAATGATAAGAATGCTTTTTATGTCGGTACGTTTTGGCATAATTAGAGCTACCTTCGTTTGGGTGATAATTTGAGTAATCTTTATTTTTGATAACGCTCGTGGCGTTTTATGCTTACCGTGCTTTATTTAATGCCGCTTGAACCGCTATGGGCAATTCAAGCGTTTACTTATTATTTAATTATGATCAACCATTTACGCTTGGGCAGTTTTAGACTGTGCCATCATATCCGCAAACTTATCAAACAATGGCGCGCAGTCATGTGGGCCAGGGCTGGCTTCTGGGTGACCTTGGAAGCTAAATACAGGCTTATTGGTCAGCTCGATACCTTGGTTGGTACCATCAAATAATGAACGGTGAGTAGATTTAACGTTGTCAGGTAGGGTGTCTTCATCAACCGCGAAACCATGGTTTTGACTGGTGATCATCACCGTACCGGTCGCTAGATCTTGTACTGGATGGTTGGCACCATGATGGCCAGTTTTCATTTTGATGGTATCTGCACCGCTAGCCAGACCAATCAGTTGATGGCCTAAGCAGATGCCAAACGTTGGCACATCAGTTTGTTCAATGATGTGACGTACCGCATCGATAGCGTAATCACAGGCAGCAGGGTCGCCAGGGCCGTTTGATAAGAAGATGCCATCTGGGTTTAACGCTAGCACATCCGCGATAGGGGTCTGTGCTGGCACGACAGTTACGTGACAACCGCGGTCGACGAGCATGCGTAAGATGTTGGTCTTGCTACCGAAGTCATAAGCGACGACGTTGTATTTAGAATCGATGTGAGTGCCGAGTTGCTTAAAGAAGCCGCCAGTACCGCTATCATGACTGCCAGGAATATCACGGTTGAGTAGGGTGTCTGACAAATCCCATGTGCCCGCTGTCCATTCGAATTTTTCTTTAGTACAGCACTCTTTTGCCAAGTCCATACCCTTGAGGCCTGCAAACCCTTGTGCCAGCTCAATCGCTTTTTGCTCATCAGCAGCGCTGATTGTCTCGCCATCTGAGGCGGTCATGATACAGCCGTTCTGTGCACCTTTATCACGTAATAGGCGAGTCAACTGACGCGTATCAATTTCAGCGATGGCCACTGTCTCGTTACGTTGTAGATAGTCGCTAAGTGACTCTGAGTTACGAAAGTTAGAGGTTGCCATGGTGGCGTCACGGATAATAAGACCGTCTGCCCATACTTTGTGGCCGTTGCCAGATTCGGTGTCCTCACTATTGGTGCCTGTATTACCGATATGAGGGTAAGTCAAAGTCACCAGCTGGCGGGCATAACTTGGATCGGTTAGGATTTCTTGATACCCTGTCATGGCTGTGTTAAATACCACTTCACCAATACGATGACCTAGGCTGCCGATACTGACACCGCGAAAGATTGTACCGTCTGCTAGTGCCAAAATTGCTTGTATTTCTGCCGATGAATTCAAGGATTGCCTCCGCTGTTATTGGTGAGTGCCATCATGTTTTGTTGGTCTAAAATTGCTCCGTATCCTTTTATTTACGGCATTTGACTGTTGTCATATAAAGGTAGTAAAAGGGCGATACACAAAAATTTTCCACAAAAAAGCGAGAAGACATTATTGATGAAAACTACAAAACTCACTAGATAGTGAATAGGTAACTTGCATCATGTCCGCTCGCTTAGGCACAGATTTTGCGTATTATATACAAAATAGACAGTTATAGCTAGCCGATTTACTGGATTAATAGTCATTTCATGGCTAATAACAAGGACTTTATAAAGATACTTACGTTATAAAAATAGCCTAAGCAGATATAAGCTACCTTTTCTTTTATCAAATTCGACATCGAGCGTATATTAATAGCGCTGGATTTTCACAGTTGGCTTTGCCACAATGGACAGCGCAGCACTAAACCCAATTTTTATAACTATAATGAAGATGACAAGGAATCGTTATGATTTATCAGTATTTAGACAAAACCCCTGAGTTTGCTGTGCCATTCAACGGTTGGGTGGCAGATTCAGCGCAAGTGATGGGCGATGTATATTTAGGTCATCAAGCCAATGTGTGGTTTGGTGCGGTGATACGCGGTGACAATGATCGTATTCATATCGGTGACTATAGTAATGTCCAAGAGAATAGCGTGATTCATACCGATGCAGGTGTCAAGGTGACCATTGGTAATTACGTCACTATCGGCCATCTGGCTATGCTACACGGTTGTGAGATTGGTGATAATAGTTTGATTGGTATTGGTGCTGTAGTACTCAATAATGCCAAGATCGGTAAAAATTGCCTGATAGGGGCGAAAGCCTTGATTACTGAAGGTCAGGTTATCCCAGATAACTCGCTGGTGATGGGCGCGCCTGCAAAAGTGGTCAAGACGCTAACAGATGAGCAAGCCGCTATGCTAAAAATGTCAGCGCTACATTATGCTGAGCGTTGCCAAAAATTCAAAACAGGCTTAACAGAAATAGCGATGCCTGACTAAGGGTAAGTACACGAGCTAATTTTAAATAGATAGACTATAGGGTGCGCGCTGTATTTAATTGATGTGCTATTTAAATGATGTACTCATCCTTAATACACAACTGTACCCAGTTTTATTAAACGATTCATATTTTTTTGCAACTAACGATAAGGTCTCATCATGCAGGCAAATCAAGCACAAACCCAACAAAAACAACTGGCATTATTTGATTTAGATCATACCTTACTTGATGTCGATAGTGATTATCTCTGGGGCGAATATATCGTGAATAATGGTCTGGTCGATGAAGCGCAGTACCGCACTGCCAACCAGAAATTTTATAACGACTATATCGAAGGCACGCTAGACGCGACAGAGTACAATGAGTTTGTTGCGCAGTTTTTGAGCAGTTTGCCGCTTGATAGACTTGATGAGCTGAGAGAAGACTATATTAAAAGCGAAATCGAGCCACATATTCGCCCAAAAGCGATGGAAGTATTGTGTCAGCACATTGAGCAAGGACACGAAGTCGTGATTATTTCTGCGACCAATGATTTTGTGGTCTCTGCCATTGCCAAACGTTTTGGTATAGAAGCCGCCAATGTGTTATCAACACCGCTCGAGATAAAAGACAATCGCTATACAGGTAAGTTAGCGGACAAGCCCAATTTTAAAGAAGGTAAGATATATCATCTAGACAAATGGGTGAATAAGCAGCAGTTAGCTGGTGTTACCTTTGAAAAAACGTATGCGTATTCAGATTCTAAAAACGACATCCCATTGCTCGAATGGGCAGATGTGGCCGTTTGCGTGTCACCTGATGATGCGCTGCATGCGCATGCTTTGGCACATCGCTGGGCAGTAGAAGATTGGTCAATATAGGCTGTCCAATTTAGTAATAGTAATAACATTAGCAATAGTGATAATTAGCGAACCATTTAGTATCAATCTCATTTAAAATAGCGCCACATTCGTTATTTTTTTTATTAGAAAAACAGGAATATTTATGGAAATCAATCCGTATCAAGAACAAATCAAAGATTTATCAGAGCGTGGGCAGGATTTGCGGAGGTATCTTTGACTTCGATGGTAAGCAAGAACGCTTAGAAGAAGTCAATTTGGAGTTAGAAAACCCTGAGCTATGGAACGATCCAGAGCGCGCGACCAAGATTAACAAAGAAAAAAGCCATCTTGATGGTGTCATCGATGTGGTGGTGTCGCTTGAGACCACATTAGAAGATGCATCTGCTATGCTAGAGCTGGCGGTAGAGGAAGACGATGAGTCACTGCTCGCCGATGTGCAGACTGAGCTGGACAATGCTGAAAAACGTGTGGCTGACCTAGAGTTCCGCCGTATGTTCAGCGGTGAGATGGATCCAAACAACTGCTACCTAGATATTCAGTCGGGTAGTGGTGGTACTGAGGCGCAGGATTGGGCAGAAATGCTACTGCGCATGTATACACGCTGGGCAGAAGCACATGGCTTTAAAGTAGACGTGATTGAAGTGTCGTCTGGTAGTGTGGCTGGCATTAAGTCGGCAACGATTGAGATCAAAGGCGACTATGCGTTTGGTTGGTTGCGTACCGAGATTGGCGTTCACCGTTTGGTGCGTAAATCACCATTTGATAGTAATAATGGCCGTCATACCTCGTTTGCTGCGGTGTTTGTCTCGCCTGAAATCGATGACAACGTCGAGATTGATATCAATCCAGCAGATTTGCGTATCGATACCTATCGCTCATCTGGGGCTGGTGGTCAGCACGTAAACACGACAGATTCTGCGGTACGTATTACTCATGAACCATCGGGCGTAGTAGTGACCTGTCAGAATGAGCGTAGTCAACATGGTAATAAGGCCACGGCGATGAAGATGCTACGTGCTAAGCTCTATGAGCTAGAAATGCAAAAACGCATGGAATCACAGCAAGCGGTCGAAGATGGCAAGTCTGATGTCGGCTGGGGCAGTCAAATTCGCTCATACGTGCTCGATGACTCTCGTATCAAAGACTTGCGTACCGGTGTTGAAACCTTTAACACCGGTGCCGTGTTAGATGGTGACCTCGATCAGTTCATCGAAGCGAGTCTAAAAGCAGGGTTGTAAGAGGCCGTTTTAAACAAGCAGCCGTTTTAAAATAGTAACTAACATTTAATTAAGGAAAATTATGCCAAGCGTTAATAATTATTTTGATGATAAAGTGACTTCTATTGCCTTTCAAACGGCTACTAAGCCTGCGACTGTCGGCGTCATGGAAATTGGTGAGTATGAGTTTGGCACCAGTGAATTTGAAACCATGAGTGTGGTGAGCGGTGCATTGACTGTCAAGCTACCAGAGAGTGATGAGTGGCAAACGTTTAACGCTGGCGAGCAGTTTACCGTTGAAGCCAACCAAAAGTTCCAAGTAAAAGTAGACGTCGAAACCGCTTATCTATGTGTATACGGTAAATAACGACCTCTGAGTTATAGTAGTATTAGAACAATGAACGCCAAGCATAAAATACTTGGCGTTTTTTTTATGGGCGTCATATTTCAAATGAATTTTAATCTACTATCCTGAAAATTATGTTTTACACAGCATTACACTTTGTCTGTGCCAAATAAACAGCAAAAATTATTGTCATTAACTATGCTAAAACCATGAATTCTCAAAGGTGTATGACTTTATGGCAAAGGTAAAAGTAAAGACAAGCGAGCAGGTGAGCACAAGAGATGTGCGCCATGATTATGAGCATCTCGCACGCCGCGCCAATTTACGTTATGTGAGTGACGACGAGCCAGGCTACGAGCGGAGACGTTGGGGTCGCGGTTTTACTTATCGTGATGCGACGGGCAAAACTATAAAAGACAAAGCGTTGCGTCAGCGTTTTGATGCGTTGGTGATACCGCCTATGTGGTCAGAGGTGTGGATATGCCAAGATGAAAAAGGCCATCTGCAATCAACAGGGAGAGACGAAAAATCTCGTAAGCAATACTTGTATCATCCGTCATGGAATAATATTCGTGACCAAGCAAAGTTTGATGCGATGATAGGATTTGCAGAAGTGCTACCCAATCTACGCGCACAAGTCGAGATAGATTTAGAGACTGAATCCCTGTCACGTACCAATGTGTTGGCAGCCATCGTCAAATTGCTTGAGACGACACTGATTCGTATTGGTAACAGCCGCTACGCCAAACAAAATAAAAGCTATGGTCTGAGTACACTACGTAGCAAGCATGTCAGTGAAACCGATAATGGACTGGCGTTTGATTTCGTCGGAAAAAGCGCAAAAGAGCATCACATTGAGCTACAAGACGAGCGTTTGATTGATATTGTGCAGGCCTGCTCTGAGCTGCCAGGTTATCAAATATTTAAATACTTAGATGACAATGGGCACAAACAAGTTGTCGACAGTAGCGATATCAATGACTACTTACGCATGCATACGTGCGGCATGGACTGCGAAAGCAAGCTATATAGCGCAAAGGATTTTCGCACATGGATGGCGAGTGTGCTTGCGGCAAGCTACCTATATGACGAGCTACAAACGTCTGCAGGCGCTAGCATACTAGCCAGTGCACCAGAAAGCGCTGAGCGACAGCAATTAGTCACTGATATGGTAAAAAGTGTGGCAGCAGAGCTGGGTAACACGCCGACCGTATGCCGTGCCTCTTATATTCACCCCATTGTCATTGAGCGTTTTTTGGCAGGGCAGTTTTTTGAGACTTACAAACAAGCACGCCGTGGACGTACGAAAAAATATCAAAGCTGTGAAGAGAAAGCATTGTTAGGTTTTTTAAGGGCTGATGTTCAAGTATAGGGTCTTGGGTAGTAATAGTAGAGTGCTAGTTCTTCAACAGAAAGTCGAAAACTTGCTATGAAACATTGGTTATTGTAGATGTTCGTATTGGCTTGTAGCGAATTAATGATAATTAGTTATAGATTATCTTCATTTCTATAAAATAAAAATGATACGTTATGTATTGAAACAAACGTAAAAATGCGTTACTAATAGAGCATGATAAATACTAACCTATGAAACGGTCTATAGGATGTGACCGTTTTTCAATCATAAATACCATTTTACCAGTTACCTGCTATTGCTAAAGGATTAGCTTATGAACACCGCCTCTCAAACCCCGACGAATATTGATACAGATACTACCGTCACGCCAAAGAACTATACCGATTACTATAACAATTTTGATATGAATACACTGCTGTCAGAAATTTTTGGCGAGCATGTGGACGATCGTTTAAATGCTTATATGGCTTGTTGTGGTCGTCATGTACGTGATGGCCGCGCTGACAATGCTGCGTTAGTACACGAAGATACCGCAGGCAATATAACGCGCATGACTTTTGGTGAGCTTGATAAAGCGAGCGCTCAAATCGCTAACTTGCTACAGTCGTATGGGGTAAAAGCGGGCGACAAGGTAGCGACCATGCTACCGCGCACGCCTGAGCTACTGACTGTTGTATTGGCAACGTGGCGCATCGGCGCCGTATATCAGCCGCTATTTACCGCTTTTGGCTATGATTCAATCAAATATCGGATGGACAAAGCCGATACTAAAGTCGTTTTTACTAACTTAGACAACCGCAGCAAGTTTGAAGACTTGGCTGAGCAAACCAAAATGGTATTGGTCGGCAGTATAGAAGATGCTCAGACATGGAGTGACGATCACTACACCCAGTCTATGTCAGCACAATCGCAAACGATAGAGCCAGTCACGCTAGATACAGATGCGCCATTTTTGCAAATGTTTACCTCAGGTACAGTCGGTAAATCAAAAGGCGTTAGCGTTCCGTTAGCCGCATTACCTGCTTTTTACCTATACATGCGTTATGCCATCGACCTACGCGAAGATGATCAATATTGGAACATGGCAGATCCAGGCTGGGCGTATGGCTTGTACTATGCCATCACAGGGCCTCTGCTACTGGGCATCACGACTTATTTTAATGAAGCAGGATTTGACGCGACCCATACCCGTGACTTTATGGTGCGTCATAAGATTACCAATTTGGCCTCTTCACCAACCGCATTTCGAATGATGAAGTCTAGCAGCGTGTTCGAAGGCGCTCATAACGATACCAATGCCAAGCTATCTTTACGCTGCGCCAACTCGGCAGGAGAGACACTGAACACTGAAGTGGTCAACTGGGTCGAAACCTATCTAGCGTGCCAAGTCAAAGACCAATATGGGCAAACAGAAACTGGCATGACTTGCTGTGCACATCATGCACTGACACATGAATGTCCTGTTGGCTCGATGGGTATGGCACTACCAGGTCATACACTAGTCGTACTAGATGATGATATGAATGTGTTGCCAGATGGTGAGCAAGGGCAGTTAGCAGTCGTCGTCAGTCAGTCACCTGCGTTTTATTTCCGTGGTTATAGCTGGAATGAAAAACAAGCCTTTGTAGATGATTACTATCTGACAGGCGACGTGGTCGAGCGTCATAGTGACGGCAGCTACTGGTTCTCAGGCCGTGATGATGACATTATTATTACCGCAGGTTACCGCGTAGGGCCTACTGATGTCGAAAATACCGTCTTAGAGCATGAAGCAGTAGCAGAATCTGCGGCAGTAGGCGTGCCAGACGAAGTGCGCGGCCATACCATCAAGTCTTATGTGGTGCTAAAAGATGGCATCGAAGGCAGTGAGCAAATCGCCAAAGAAATCCAAGAGCTGGTACGCAAACGGCTATCCACTCATGCGTATCCGCGTGAGGTCGAGTTTGTGACAGAACTGCCGAAAACACCGAGTGGTAAGATTCAACGCTTTTTGCTGCGTAGTCTGTCTGCCGCATAAATAATTTGGTAAAGCTTACATAAATTTAATAGAAAAATGTCTAATAAAAAGTAGAAATTCAAAGGAATAATCATGCAAGTTAAAGAAAATAGCTTTTTGGTCACCGGCGGTGCATCAGGTTTAGGAGAGTCAGTGGCTCGGGCGATTGTAGGTCAAGGTGGCAACGTCGTCATCGCTGATTTAAATGAATCTGCTGGACAAGCTCTGGTCGCTGAGCTAGGTGATAATGCGCGCTTTGTGCGCTGTGATATCACTAACGGTGATGAAGTACAAACAGCGGTCGAAGTGGCAGAGTCAGCTTTTGACGGATTACAAGGTTCGATCAACTGTGCTGGTATCGTAGTGGTACAAAAGCTGCTGGATCGTGATAACAATCCGGCAGACCTTGAGGCATTTAGCCGCGGGGTCAATATCAATCTGGTCGGTTCATTTAACGTGGCGCGATTGGTTGCGGCCAGTATAGCTAAGCGCGTGGCTAATGATAGCAGTGTGGAGAAGAATGCAGACCAAGGCATTATTATCAATACCGCATCTATCGCAGCCTTTGATGGGCAAGTAGGACAAGCCAGTTATTCATCGTCCAAGGCAGGCGTGGTTGGTCTGACCTTGCCACTTGCTCGCGAGCTGGCACGTCATGGCATCCGCGTTATGACTATCGCACCAGGTGTCTTTGCCACGCCGATGATGGAGAGCATTCCTGAAAAGGCACGCGAGCAGCTAGAGGCAGGTGTGCCATATCCTAAACGTTTAGGCGCTCCCAATGAGTTTGCCAAATTGGTGACTCATATTATCGATAATGCTTATCTAAATGGTGAAGTTATTCGCTTAGATGGTGCGATTCGCATGGTGTAACAGTCTAGTGAGTGATCCATCACTTTTGCACAAAACTTATCTACAGAATCTGGCATAGTACTTTGATACATATGATTAATGACGAAAAATTAATTATAGGAACCAAAGTCTATGCCATTTTTTTATAAAAAATCTTACCCATCAGATGAGCAGCGTAGACCTTGGTTGCCCATTGTCATTGGTCTTAGTCTTGCTGCTATTGTCAGCACCAGCGCTATTGCTTATGCCAAAAGCATCTCAAAGTCCAAGAATCCCATTCCTCCTTCCATAATCATTGACCGAGTCTTCGTCGACAAATCAGATCGTGTCTTAAAACTGATGAGCCATGGTAAAGTTATTAGGTCGTATCGTATTGCGCTAGGGGACAGTCCAGCGGGTCACAAGCAACAAGAAGGTGACCAGCGTACGCCAGTTGGGGTTTATACATTAGATTATAAAAATGAGAACTCTATTGCGCATCGTTCTATTCATATCAGCTATCCCAATACTGCTGATAAAGCATATGCTAAAAAACTAGGAGTCAGTGCAGGCGGCAATATCATGATTCACGGGCAGATGAATGGCTTTGGGTACTTGGCTTTGTTTAATCAACGACGTGATTGGACAGATGGTTGTATCGCTGTCACTAATGACGAGATGGATGAGATTATGGCAGCAGTGACACTTGGCACTCCTATCAAAATCGTGGAGTAGCACAGTTAGGTTTGTGATAAATAGGTGCATTGCTCATTACCGTTTTCGACGGAAATTTATTATTTATTTGTACCAATAAGTAGCTTTATTACCCTCCCGATTTATTTTATCTAAGATTAATAACCTATTTAAATATTATTAATAATAAATATCATTGCTTTAAGTAAGGTTTTATTTGGTAATCTTCTTGAAATAGGTGTATATATACCTTATATAGATGACAGATAACAGTGGCACTAGACTAAGAGAGGTCTTAGAGGGGCGACTGAAAATACTAATTATAAAAGGATATAGACATGAGATTTGAGAAGTTTACTCAAAAATTACAATCCGCCATCCAAGAAGCACAGAGCCTAGCATTAGGTCGCGATCATACGGGTATTGATCCCGTGCATTTGCTCGCGGTCTTACTACAAGATGAGTCTAATTTATCTATCTGCCAACAAGCAGGTGCTTCTATTCCAGCGCTAAAAAATGGCGTTGCAAAAGCATTGGACAATCAAGCGACCATTTCGGAGCCGACAGGTGACGTCAACCTAAACCCAAACTCGGTAAAAATCTTGAACTTGGCAGATCGTCAGGCGCAAAAAGAAGGCGATGATTTTATCGCGACGGAATGGGTCATGTTGGCACTCTCTGAGCAAGGCGAAACCAAAAAGATATTTGAAAGTGCAGGCGTAACGGCTAGCAAGCTAAAAGTTGTGATTGAGCAGTTGCGCGGCGATGATACGGTGAATAACCAAAATGCAGAAGATCAGCGTGATGCACTCAACAAATATACGATCAACCTGACTGAACAAGCGGAGCTTGGCAAGCTAGATCCAGTCATTGGCCGTGATGAAGAGATTCGCCGTACCATTCAGGTGCTATCACGCCGTACCAAAAACAACCCTGTACTCATCGGCGAGCCGGGCGTTGGTAAGACGGCTATCGTTGAAGGCTTGGCGCAAAAAATTATCAATGGTGACGTGCCAGAGGGTCTGCGCCGCAAAGAAGTGTTGTCGTTAGATTTAGGTGCGCTCATTGCAGGGGCAAAATTCCGCGGTGAGTTCGAAGAGCGCCTCAAAAGCGTATTGAGTGACTTGGCCAAGCAAGAAGGCAATGTCATTTTGTTTATCGATGAGCTGCATACGATGGTTGGTGCAGGCAAATCTGAAGGTGCAATGGATGCGGGCAATATGCTAAAACCTGCATTAGCACGTGGTGAGCTGCATTGTGTCGGGGCAACGACGCTAGATGAATACCGTAAGTACATCGAAAAAGATGCGGCACTTGAGCGTCGTTTCCAAAAAGTGTTGGTCGATGAGCCAACGGTTGAAGACACTATTGCAATTTTGCGAGGTCTCAAAGAGCGTTACGAGCTGCATCACGGCGTCGATATTCAAGACAGTGCCATCATCGCTGCTGCACGCATGAGCCATCGCTACATTACCGATCGCAAGTTGCCGGATAAAGCGATTGACTTAATTGATGAAGCAGCCAGTCGTTTGCGTATGGAGATGGACAGTAAGCCTGAAGCACTGGGTAAGCTTGACAGTCGTTTGATTCAGTTAAAAATGCAGCGTGAAGTACTCAAGAACGAAGAAGATGCTGGCGCGCAAGCAGAGCGTAAAGTACTAAATGCACAAATTGAAGAGCTAGAAAAAGAATATGCTGATCTCAATGAAATTTGGCAAGCAGAGAAAGCACTGGTCAAAGGCAGTCAGCAGCTAAAAGACGAGCTAGATAAAGCTCGTATTGCCTATGATAAGGCGAGTCGTGAAGGCGATTATGAGACTATGAGCAAGCTGCAATATGAAACCATCCCGCAGCTAGAGCGCCGTATCACTGAGTCTGACTTGGCAGAACAAAAAGAGCAGACAGGTGAAGGTAGTGGTGTCAAGTTGCTACGTAACAAGGTGACAGACAACGAAATCGCAGAAGTGGTTGCGGCCGCGACGGGTATTCCAGTCAACAAAATGATGCAAGGCGAGCGTGAAAAAATGCTGGCAATGGAAGAAAAGCTCCATGAGCGTGTCATCGGTCAAAATGAAGCGGTTGAAGCAGTGGCCAATGCAGTACGTCGTAGCCGTGCAGGCTTGTCTGACCCCAATCGTCCTTCTGGTTCGTTCTTGTTCTTGGGGCCTACAGGGGTCGGTAAAACTGAGCTGACTAAGTCACTAGCAAACTTCTTATTTGACTCTGAAGATGCGATCGTGCGTATCGATATGAGTGAATATATGGAAAAACACAGTGTCAGCCGTCTCGTAGGGGCACCTCCAGGCTATGTCGGTTATGAAGAAGGCGGTACATTGACGGAAGCAGTACGCCGTAAGCCATATAGTGTCATACTGTTCGATGAGGTCGAAAAAGCGCATCCTGATGTGTTCAATATCTTATTGCAAGTATTGGACGATGGCCGCTTGACCGATTCACAAGGTCGTGTCGTTGATTTCAAGAATACTGTGATCATTATGACCAGTAACTTGGGATCGCATAAAATTCAAGAAATGGTCGGCGAAAGTTACGAGGATATCAAAGCGGAAGTAATGGATTCTGTTGGGCAGCATTTCCGTCCAGAGTTCGTAAACCGTATTGACGAAATCGTAGTTTTCCATCCGCTTGGTATGTCGCAGATGGCAGGTATTGCGGATATTCAACTGGATCGATTACGTCAACGTATCCAAGAGCGTGAAATGGATATAGAGCTATCAGTAGATGCGATGAATAAATTGGTTGCCGTAGGTTATGATCCTGTTTATGGCGCGCGTCCACTCAAACGTGCTATTCAACAAGAGATTGAAAACCCATTGTCATTGAAGCTATTGGCGGGTGATTTTGTGGCAGGCGATATCATCAAAGTCGATGTTGGCGCAGACGATAGATTGTCTTTTAATAAGCTTAGAATGAGCTAATCAATCAAGCTTTGACGTCTGTGTGACCTAACGATACTCTTAAAATCAACCCCTTATCTGCAAGCGTAGATAAGGGGTTTTTATTTATCAAATAGCGCCGTAAAACCACGTCACTTCTAGGGCGTGGATATCAGGCGTCAGCAGTTGTCACATAGCGGTTAATGGCTATTGATTTTGATATAACACACAACCATACTTAACTCATGAAAACACTCAAACTACGCATCAAAGACAAACACGCCAATCAGCTAAATATATTGGCTGGTGCGGTTAATTTTGTCTGGAATTACGTCAATGAGTTGAGTTTCAAACACCTTAAGCGCACATCTCATTTCTTTTCAGCTTATGATCTAGCTGCTTATACCAAAGGTGCAGGTGAATACCTAAGCCTGCACAGCCAAACCTTGCAAGCTATAACTGAAACCCACGCTAAGTCTCGTAAACAGTTTAAAAAAGCCAAACTCAATTGGCGCACCAATAACCCAAAAGCCAAACGCAAGTCACTTGGTTGGATTCCTTTCAAAAAGACGGCTATCAAACACTTGGCAACCCGTCAATCAGGTAAGAAAAGCTTGAAAACCACCCTGCAATTTAGCTTAGCTAAAGGTCAAAAGCTGATCATTGATTTGTGGGACAGCTACAACCTCTCGCTCTACAGCATCAATACGTGTGAGCTGGTGCAAGATTCTCGCGGCAACTGGTACGCCTGTATCACTGTTAAAGAGTTTCCAAAAACCGCTTGTGGTACTGGTCAAGTTGGTATTGATTTAGGCTGTAAAGATTCAGCAGTCACCAGTGATGGTGATGTTTTGACCACTAAACTGACTCATAAGTACGCTGAAAAACTAGCAATCGCCCAACGCGCTAAGCATAAAAAGCGAGTAAAGGCGATCCACGCCAAAATTAAAAACACCCGCCAAGACCTGATTCATAAATTTACCAATAAATTAGTTAAAGCCAATAACTTAATCGTTGTTGGAAAGATAAAATCAAAATCATTCACTTCAACAAATCTAGCCAAATCCGTCTATGACGCTGGTTGGTTTGAAATTAAGCGGCAACTGGATTACAAATGCGCGAACGCAGGTTGCCACTATATTGAAGTAAATGAAGCGTACACAACCCAAACCTGCTCGTGTTGCGGCTCTCGCCAAGACAGTCCGAAAGGTAGAGCAGGGCTTGGTGTCAGAGTATGGTTTTGCAGTTCTTGTCAAACTGCCCATCAACGTGACGTTAATGGAGCCAAAAATATACTCGCGGTCGGGCTTGACCGTCTTTAGTAGGAATCCCCTTCACTTTTAGGGAGGGGAGGAAGTCAAAAGGCGCGTTTTACGTTACTGTTTTTTTACCATTTCAATATCTCTTAAGTCTCAGGACTATGCTATAACTAAATCAAAGACTAATAGTATAAGTATCAAATGAATGGAGAAACAGAACGATGACAACCCATATTGAACGTATAAATATACCTTTAACCTCGCCGCTAATCATTGCAGCGTTGTTATTTAGCACCGCCGCTTGCTCCAATCCTTCAGGAGTAAGTTCTAGCAACAACAAAAGTACTGCAACAGAATATAAAGAAGTTTCCACTTCAGATAGCGAGGCCCAAACAGCCACACACACAGAGACTAGCAAACCTGACTTTACGACCAAGGCAATCGCTACTTTTGATGAGCCTTGGGCCATGACAGCGTTACCCAATACAGATAGCGCAGCGCCAAAATTGCTAATAACACAAAAAACGGGTGAGCTTTTCATTGTGGATACAGCAACAGGGAATAAGACTAAGATCGAAGGCGTTCCTACAGTGGCTTACGGTGGTCAAGGCGGTTTAGGAGACATTATCATAGCTCCAGATTTTGTTACGTCCAATACAGTTTATCTCAGCTACGCGGAAGCAGGGGTAGGAAATGATAATAATAAATTTGGCGCTAAGGTTATCAAGGCGACACTCTCAGGATTAGAGACAGCCACACCCACCTTGCAAGATATCACACCTATCTGGCAACAGTCTCCGAAAGTCACGGGGCAGGGACATTATAGTCATCGTTTGCTGTTTTCGCCCGATGGACGCTATCTATATATCAGCTCAGGCGAGCGTCAAGACAAAGACCCAGCACAAGACATGAATGGTAATTTGGGCAAGATAATACGGTTAAGTCCTGATGGTAACATCCCGCCAGACAATCCGTTTACTGATAATGAGTTGGCCAAACAGTTTTGGACCATCGGACATCGCAATGTGCTTGGTATGGTATTTGATGATAGTGGACAGCTTTGGGCGCACGAGATGGGACCAAAAGGAGGTGATGAATTTAATATTATTGAGAAGGGTAATAACTATGGCTGGCCAGTTGTATCCAATGGCCGTAATTATTCAGGTCTAGATATTCCTGACCATGATACAAATCCAGAGTTTGCGGCACCCAAAATCACTTGGACACCTGTCATATCACCATCTGCTATGAGCATCTATGCGGCTGGTACTCATAATGATTTTCCTAGCTGGCAAGGCAATGCGCTTATCAGTGGCTTATCGTCTAAAGCGCTTATCATAGTGAGCATAAGCGACGACAATACCGCTGCTGAGCGTTACCGCTATGACATGGGCGAGCGTGTACGCAGTGTGCTAGCAGTAGACGGGCAAGTGTGGACACTTGAAGACGGCAATGATGCACAATTACTCAGATTATTGCCCAAATAACATCGAAATAACATCGAATTAACGGCTTATTTACCTACCTGTACATTTAATTATTTTAATAAAACTATCAAATTCTTTTAGAGTAAATTAATAGTTTTATCAAGTTTTATTTTGTAATAGATTGATAGTTAAGACCTATTTTGTTAAGGTGATGTTCCTTGAAATTTGAGACTTGCACATGGAAGAAGTAAAAGTAGGCAGATTAGGACCTTTTCCACGGGTAAGTAAACCTGTGTTTATTACATCGTCACTGCTGATTATTGGCTTTATTATTTTCGGTGCGTTTTTCACCGAAACAGCAGGGGCTGTTTTTAGTTTTTTACAGAATTTTATTACCGATAAGTTTGGTTGGCTATTCATTATTCTAGTCAATACAGCGCTTGCGCTTTGTATTTACTTGGCAATGAGTCGCTATGGTGACATTCGACTGGGTAACCAAACAGAGCGACCACAGTACAATCTGTTCTCTTGGATTGGCATGTTATTCTCTGCAGGTATTGGTATTGGTTTGGTTTATTGGGGTACAGCAGAGCCGCTGTATCACTTTATGGCACCACCAATGGGCGATGCAGAGACAGTAGAAGCCGCCAAGCAAGCAATGAATATCTCGTTTATGCATTGGGGTCTACACGCTTGGGCGATTTATACGATTGTAGCGCTATCTTTAGCGTATTTCCATTTCCGTCGCGGCCTACCATTATCGATTCGCTCTACTTTGTATCCTTTACTTGGTAAAAAAATCTATGGTCGTTGGGGACACACGGTCGATATCTTAGCTGTGTTTGGTACGATGTTTGGTGTGGTTACCTCGCTCGGGCTTGGGGTTATGCAGATCAACTCTGGACTCGAAAAGCTGTTTGGTACGCCTAACAGTCTTACCGTACAGTTTGGCTTGATCGCTTTCATCACAGCGCTAGCAGCAGCTTCAGTCTTGATGGGTTTGGATAAAGGTATTAAGCGTTTAAGTGATATCAATATTGGTTTCACTATCATCTTATTGGCGTTTATGGTCATTTTAGGACCAACGCTGTTTATCTTTGATAGCTTTATCGAAAACATCGGCAACTATCTGACTGTGATTGTACCTCTAGGTACATGGGGTGAGTCTTATAGCGGAACAGACTGGCAGAGTAGTTGGACGATATTTTATTGGGCATGGTGGGTTAGTTGGGCACCATTCGTTGGTATCTTTATTGCCCGTATCTCTCGTGGTCGTACTATCCGTGAATTTACGCTTGGTGTACTACTGATTCCAATGCTGATTTTGTTCTTCTGGTTTACCACCTTTGGCGGCGTTGCTGTTCATATGGAGCTTGCCTCTGCTGTGTCAGGTGTTAGCCCAGGATTGGTTGAAGCAGTACAAGCGGATTCTGGTAGTGCCATCTTTAAGTTGGTTGAGTACTATCCATTGGCAAAACCGATTACGCTACTGATTGTCGTCATGATTATGCTATGGTTTGTGACCTCATCAGATTCTGCTAGCTTTGTCATCGATATGTTGACTGCTGGTGGCGATACCAACCCACCGAAGATCCAGCGCTTATTTTGGGCGACGACAGAAGGTGTTATCGCTGCTATCTTGCTAGCGGCTGGTGGTTTGTCTGCTCTACAGGCGGCAGCGATCGTAGCGGGACTACCGTTTGCCTTAGTGGTCTTTGTCATGATGTATGCGTTGTTACGCGGTTTAAGTCGCGATCGTCTAATTCTATACAGAGCGCAGCAAGGCTTTATTACGGATGAATCAGCAGACCATAACTCAGCGAATGAATTCGTTGACGAGCATCTGCTAAAAGGGCCGCCTAAGATTGTTAAAGGTGACTAAGAAGTAGATAGAATCAAGACAGCTACTTAAGCTTTTAATAGAAGAAGCCCCAATTTATTTTTAAATTGGGGCTTCTTTATTGGGTAAAGATATTTAAATTTATTCAGAACAAATTCGGATTGTTAAAAGATTATTACTGCAATGTTACTACGATTTCTATACATTCGACAGTATTTACATGGTGTTATATTTAGTGATTCGTTCATACCTTGGTATGGTTACGCACTTTTTTGGGGATATACCTATGGATCATGTAAAAGTTGGCAGGTTAGGCCCTTTCCCACGGGTAAGTAAACCTGTTTTTTTGACTTCAGCATTACTTATTATTACATTTATTATTCTTGGCGTTTTTTTTACTGAATCTGCCGGTACGTTGTTCAGTTTTTTACAAGGCTTTATTACCGATAAATTTGGTTGGTTTTTCATTATTCTCGTTAATGTGGCCTTAGGACTTTGTGTTTATTTGTCTATGAGCCGTTATGGCGATATTCGCCTTGGTGCTCAAACTGAAACACCACAGTACAGTCTATTCTCGTGGATTGGCATGCTGTTCTCTGCTGGTATCGGTATTGGACTTGTCTACTGGGGCACAGCAGAGCCCTTATATCACTTTATGGCACCACCACTTGGTGAAAAGGAAACGATAGAAGCCGCCAAGCAGGCGATGAATATTACCTTTTTACATTGGGGCTTACATGCTTGGGCATTGTACGCGATTGTAGGATTATCTTTAGCCTACTTCCACTTTCGCCGTGGCTTACCACTATCGATTCGCTCAACTCTTTATCCTATATTAGGTAAAAAAATATATGGCTCGTGGGGTCATGCCGTTGATATCTTAGCTGTATTCGGTACGATGTTTGGTGTGGTGACGTCACTCGGTCTTGGAGTTATGCAAATCAACTCAGGGCTTGAGAAATTATTTGGTATTCCTAATAATCTCACAATACAAATCGCTCTGATTGCTTTTGTGACTGTTTTAGCCGCATGTTCTGTCATGATGGGCTTGGATAAGGGTATCAAGCGTCTAAGCGATGTGAACATCGGTTTAACGGCTATTCTGCTTAGTTTTATGGTCGTCTTAGGGCCGACGCTTTTCATTTTTGATAGCTTCCTAGAAAATATCGGCAACTATCTTTCAGTGGTTGTACCATTAGGTCTGTGGGGTGAGTCTTATGAAGGTGAGGCAAACTGGCAGTCAGCATGGACGATATTTTATTGGGCATGGTGGGTAAGTTGGGCACCATTTGTCGGCGTGTTTATTGCTCGTATCAGCCGTGGTCGTACAATTAGAGAGTTCGTACTTGGGGTATTACTTATCCCTATGACCATATTGTTCTTTTGGTTTTCAACTTTCGGCGGCGTTGCTATTCATATGGAGCTTCTCGCTGCTATTGATCCAGCGTTGGTTAGTCCTGGATTGGTCGAGGCGGTACAAACAGATTTTGGTAGTGCCATTTTTAAATTGGTTGAGTATTATCCATTGGCACAACCCATAACATTCATGATTGTGATTATGATTGTATTGTGGTTCGTGACCTCATCAGATTCAGCAAGTTTTGTCATCGATATGTTGACCGCAGGTGGTGATACCAATCCGCCAAAGATTCAACGTTTATTTTGGGCAAGCACTGAAGGCGTCATTGCTGCTGTTTTGCTAGCTGCTGGTGGATTGAGCGCGTTACAAGCAGCAGCTATCGTAGCAGGATTGCCATTTGCCTTGGTTATATTTGCCATGATGTATGCGCTACTGCGTGGTTTGAGTCGCGATCGACTGATACTATATAGAGCGCAGCAGCATTATATTACTGAAGAGTCAGCAGATCACAACTCGGCAGATGAATTTGCTGATGAGCATCTACTCAAAGGACCCCCTAAGATTGTTAAAGGTGACTAAGAAGTAGATAAAATCAAGACAACTACTTAAGCTTTTAATAGAAGAAGCCCCAATTTATTTTTAAATTGGGGCTTCTTTATTGGGTGAAGATATTTAAATTTATTCAGGACAAATTCGGATTGTTGAAAATTATTACCGAAGTGTTACTACCATTTCTATACATTTAGCAGTGTTTACAAGGTGTTATATTTGATAATTCGTTCATACCTTGGTATGGTTACGCACTTTTTTGGGGATATACCTATGGATCATGTAAAAGTTGGCCGATTAGGCCCTTTTCCGCGGGTAAGTAAACCTGTATTTTTAACGTCAGCGATTTTGATTCTTGCATTTATTATTTTTGGTGCATTATTCAATGAACAAGCGGAAGTAGTATTTAACCAAGCAAAAGCATTTGTGTCTTTACGTTTTGGTTGGTTCTTTATTGTCGTGGTCAATTTAACATTGGTCATGAGTATTTATATGATATTTAGCCGTTATGGCGATATCAGGCTCGGCCATCAAAACGAGCGGCCAGAGTATAACTTGGTCTCTTGGATTGGGATGTTGTTCTCAGCAGGCATTGGTATTGGGCTGCTTTATTGGGGCACCGCTGAGCCGTTGTATCATTTCATGGCACCACCATTAGGCGAGGCGGAGACAGTCGCCGCTGCTAAACAAGCGATGAATATCTCGTTCCTACATTATGGTCTACATGTATGGGCGCTATATGGCATGGTTGCGCTATCGCTCGCGTACTTTCATTACCGAGTAGGTTTGCCACTGGCCATACGCTCAACGCTGTATCCTATACTGGGTAAAAAGATCTATGGCGGTTGGGGTCATACGGTGGATACGCTCGCCGTATTTGGTACAATGTTTGGGGTAGTGACCACGTTAGGTCTTGGTGTCTTACAGATTAACTCAGGCCTCGAGACGTTATTTGGTATACCCAATAATATTACGGTGCAGATTATTTTGATTGGCTTTATCACCATGCTAGCAGGGTTGTCTCTGTTTATGGGTCTGGATAAAGGCATTAAGCGTCTGAGTGATACCAATATATTGTTCACTGTGATATTGCTCAGTTTTGTGATTATCTTTGGGCCGACGCAATTTATTTTTAATAGCTTTGTAGAAAACATCGGCAACTATTTACATGAAATTGTACCCTTGGGTCTTTGGACTGAGTCTTATAGAGGCGAAGAAAACTGGCAAGCTTCTTGGACGATTTTTTATTGGGCATGGTGGATCAGCTGGTCACCATTCGTAGGGGTGTTTGTTGCACGTATTTCTCGTGGCCGTACCATTCGTGAGTTCATACTAGGTGTGTTATTAATTCCTATCACGATCTTGTTTTTATGGTTTACCGCCTTTGGTGGTTCTGCGGTAAATATGGAACTGATGGCAGCGGCAGATCCTAATATCGTTAGCCCAGGTCTGATCGAAGCCGTCAAAGCAGATACAGGCAGTGCTATCTTTAAGCTTATGGAGTCTTATCCACTGACAGATGCGGTCAATCTGCTTATTGTCGTCATGATTGTACTGTGGTTTGTCACGTCATCAGATTCAGCCAGTTTTGTCATTGACATGCTGACCTCAGGTGGTGATACCAATCCACCGAAGATTCAGCGTTTGTTTTGGGCAGGTGCTGAAGGTGTTATCGCTGCGGTACTATTGGCAGCAGGTGGTTTGAGTGCATTACAAGCCGCCTCTATCGTGTCAGGTTTTCCTTTTGCCATTGTAATCGTCGTGATGATGTATTCGCTATTGCGCGGATTGAGTCGAGATCGTTTGATTCTGTATCGCAATCAGCAATGGTTTACCACTGAGGAGTCAGCAGAGCACAATTCTGCCAATGAGTTCCGTGATGAAGATTTGCTAAAAGGTCCACCAGCACTTGAGAAAGATGCTTAAGCTCTAGAGTTTATTTTCTAACTACAAAAATACCCAGCTTGTCATAAGCTGGGTATTTTTATGGATGCTCAAAATATATTTGGTAGTAACACAGCTTAATAGCTTAACGGCATTCACCTTTTGCATAACCAATGGCTTCAGGGGTATTACAGGCTGAGCAAGCATTACTAGCAGTTTGATAGCTAATAATTGATCCGACCTTTGTCTTCACACAGACCGGATCATACTGTGCTGTACAGATATTGTTGGTAGGGTTAGCAGGTGGACATTGAGTGAGAGTATCTTCAAATTTCTGACTGCTATTAGGGTTTGACGGGGTAAGTGATTGACCAGACGTGCCCATATCAGACATAGAGCTACAGCCAGTCAATGCTAGAACTAAAGTGAGTATAAGTGATAGTGGTCTGAACGAAGATTGATTAAGCACGGAAAGGTGTCGATTGACTAGAGTTCGTTTCATAATAAAATACCCTTATTAATTGGGAGTATACGATAGCACTCTACTATCGCTGATGAATCTTGCTATTAAATTGATGAGATATTTATCTACTCATAATAACTAATCTAAAGCCATTTACCCAATCCTCTTCCACAAAAAACCCAAGCTCAATTAAGCTTGGGTTTTTTTTGCTTCTATTAGAAGCTGTTTTGCAGATAAGGTATCTAACAGAGTGTATCTACATTGACGAGGGTCGCTTATTTAGCTGATTTGTCGTCTTGGTTTAGCTGTACATACTTATCGAAGTTCTGTGCATAGTCAGTCAAATTGTCGCTAAGCATTTGGCGGTATTGTTTGACATAAAACTCGACGATGTCGTCTTTTTCTTTGGCAAAGTCATCGCCTTGCACAAAACCAATAGAAGCCACTGATGCGCTGTAGCGTGCTGCTGCATACAATAATGAAGCGCCTACTTGTCCTGAATGTGCTTCAGGGCTCAATTGGCTGTTTGCCATGCCAATAATGGCATCAGCACGTTGGTAAAATGCTTGCATTTCAGGAGTGATTTCGATGTTAGTATCGACATTTTCGTCTTGAGTGTTGATGTCTTGAGACATAAGCTATTCCTAATAATAAGTGTCAGTAATTTTAATATATAAATAGGGTTTGCACGCGTTTTATAGAGTAATACTGCTTATAAACCAGCATCCGCTTTTAAAATATCGGCTTTGTCTGTTTTTTCCCAAGTAAAGGCAGTCTCTGAGCCTGGACGACCAAAATGTCCAAAGGTAGCGGTCTGCTGATACATAGGCTGCAATAAGTTAAGCATACGGGTGATGCCATAAGGACGCAAATCAAAATGCGTACGAATCAGGCGAATGATCTCATCGTTGCTAATTTTGCTGGTGCCAAACGTGTTGACTGAGATAGAGGTGGGTTCAGCGACACCGATGGCGTAGCTTACTTGTACTTCACAGCGATCAGCAAGTCCTGCGGCTACAATGTTTTTGGCAACATAACGTACGGCATAAGCAGCACTGCGATCTACTTTTGATGGATCTTTACCACTGAATGCACCGCCGCCATGACGCGCCATACCGCCATAAGTGTCAACGATGATTTTGCGACCCGTCAGGCCTGCATCACCAACCGGACCACCAATCACAAACTTACCTGTTGGGTTGATGTGGTAGCGAGTACCTGCATGCAATAGCTCAGCTGGTAGTACTTGCTTGATGATAGATTCCATCACCGCTTCTTGCAAATCTGACTGCGAGATACTTGGATCATGCTGCGTTGATAATACCACTGCATCAATCGCTACTGGTTTATTACCATCATATTTTAGGGTCACCTGAGCTTTGGCATCTGGGCGTAACCATGGTAGATCTCCCGCACGGCGCAGCTCAGACTGACGCTCCATCAAACGATGCGCATATTCGATAGGCGCAGGCATTAATACTTCGGTTTCGTTACTGGCATAACCAAACATAAGACCTTGATCGCCTGCACCTTGCTCTTCAGGATCGCTACGATCGACACCTTGGGCGATTTCAGGTGATTGCTTACCTAGCATGTTGATGACGGCACAGGTTTCGCCATCAAACCCTAAGTCTGAATGGTGATAACCAATACCGTTTACAGTATCGCGAACCAGACGCTCCAAATCGATATTCGCGGTTGTGGTAATCTCACCTGCGAGTATGACCGCACCAGTCTTGACCAACGTTTCGCAGGCGACACGTGCATTCAAGTCTTCATGTAAGATAGCATCAAGGATAGCATCTGAGATTTGGTCAGCCATTTTATCAGGATGGCCTTCGCTTACAGATTCTGAGGTAAATAAGTTGTATTCACGCATAATGGGATCGCTTAATTGAATCAATCAGGGTAGGAAAAGCATCACGTCTTGGATGCTACTTTAATTAATGTCAGCCGCGCATTCACACGGCAGATAATCGATACTTCTTAATACTAAAAATCGGTTTTGAGCAGGATTTTTGGTCATCACTTTAGTGAAACATGAGCATGGTTAGCTACCATCAAATCGTCCAATATAGGACGCCACTGACAAGCGCTGATGGCTGTGTTTATGGGCAGCCAAATCAAGGTTTTCTCTAATAAGTTACGGCGAATGTGCAGATGACCTTATTAGAAGCATGGTAATAGCCACAATCTCTTAACACAAAAATAGGGTTATTCTACCTTGAAATACCATAAAACTCTAGTGAGCTGCACTTGCTTGGGTATAAGAAATGTGCAACATGCCTTGTTTCAATTGGCTGTGCCATTTATTAAAATCAGCAATAGGCTATAACTCTAAAAATGTTGCCTTGTCTTTGAACATGCATTCTTCATAGACAGGGCAAGCGCCGCATTTAGGCGTGCGTGCTTGGCAGGTATAACGACCGTGCAAAATGAGATAGTGATGGGCATCTACGATGAAGTCATCTGGTATGCGTTCGACCAGTTTGTTTTCAACGATCAATACGTTTTTACCCGTAGCAAGTCCTGTACGATTCCCCACGCGAAAGATATGGGTGTCGACTGCCATGGTTGGCTGACCAAAAGCCGTGTTCAACACCACATTGGCAGTCTTGCGTCCGACGCCTGCCAGTGACTCTAGATCTTTGCGATTATCGGGGACGGTGCTGTTAAATTTTTCAATCAAATCATGACAGGTCTTGATGACGTTTTTGGCTTTAGCATTGTATAAGCCAATGTTCTTAATATAAGACTTTAGACCGTCTTCGCCTAATGCCAGTATCGCCTCTGGTGTGTTGGCCACTGGATACAATTGCTGGGTGGCAATATTGACGCTCACATCGGTCGCCTGAGCAGATAAAATCACCGCGATTAGCAGCTCAAAATTGCTTTTATAGTTTAATTCAGTGACTGGCTCGTCAATCGTTGCTGCCAGCTTCTCAAAAAAAGGCCGCACATCACGATTGGGCATGCGTCTAGAAGGCGGCGTGTCTGCTGTTTTGTGTTTGACCGTTTTACTCATGGGATTTTGACTATTATTTTAGTGATTGGTTATACAAAATTATGTGCTGGCAATTACTCTTTTAGCTACTCAGTTATCAAAAAATCAATCATGTAAGTAGTCATTACTATCAAAGAGTTATCTGCAAGGACTCAAGCTCTGCTTTTAACGTTTCCAGCTCTATCTGTTTTTGATCATTGGCACGGACACTGAGCTGCTTTTCTAGTTTTTTGATTTTGGTACGCAGCTTGGCGGTAGCAATGGTGTTTTTTGCTTGTGCTTCACTGATGTTTAGAGATTGGCTAGCCGCATTGTTTAGTTTGGCTTCCACCATACTGACCACAGGTCTGCTGTTACTGGTGTCCGCTAACTGCTCTGTGACACGTCTGAGATGCGTATGATAGCGCTGTTTTAAATCCTCTTGCTCTGCTATCCGCTCAGGCATGGAGAGTGTTCGCTCAACAGTGACTAAATCAATACAGTCAACAGGACAGGGCGCGATACATAACTCGCAGCCAGTGCACAAGTCCGTAAAAATAGTATGCATATGCTTTCCAGTACCAATGATAGCATCGACTGGACAAGCAGGAATGCATTTGGTACAGCCGATACAGTCGTCCTCACGGATAACGGCACGAACCTCGGTAGGTCGCTCAGATGTGACATCTATTGGCCATTGAGAGGGTGCTGCAGGGAGTATCATATCAGCATCTATACCCACAATCTGAGCAATAGCATCCGTCACTGGTTGACCACCAGGTACGCATTTATTATAAGGCTCGTCATCCAGTACGATAGCCGCTGCATAGGGCAGGCAGCCATCTGGATGCTCACACAAACCGCACTGCGTCTGCGGCAGACACGCATCAATTTGTGAGATTTTCGTCTGTACATCGATAGGTAGCGTGTCGATGTGCAGGGCATCAAACAAGATAGGCAGGTTGACTAGGCGTATATTGGTACTACTTTGCATGTAATTAAAGACCTTGGTACCAATGGTAAAGTTGGTATGAGTGTGAGCAGTTTTTTATAAAAGAGTGATAGCGTTACTCTTGATGGAAGTATCAGATGGATATCAATATAAAGTTGCTAATACAAAATTGCTTTGACGCTTTTTATGAAAAGTCAGCTATATAGTAAATGTAGACATAAGATGCTAAGACATCAGGCGCTAATATATCAGTACGGCTAATTGAGACGCTAATTTTAAAGGGATAAGCGCAAAATCACAACGTCGATGTGATGTATGGTTCAATGATATTGAAATGTTAAGGGTTGGCAAGATACTTTATAGTTTGCGGTATCTCCACATCTTGCCATATCTTCATACGTCACTACACCTCAATACCATGTTCCCTCGCTACCTGCGCAATCAGCTCATGAGCGATGCTACCTTTCGGTGGTATTTGGGGCAAATTAGAGAGATCAAAAAATGCGGCATGCGACAGCTCTTCTTCTTCAATGACAATATCACCACCTGCATAAGCAGCGCGAAACCCTAGCATTAAGTTGGAGGGGAAAGGCCACGGCTGACTACTCACGTAGCGGATATCCGACACACTGATATTGACCTCTTCGGCAACTTCACGAACAACGGCATGCTCTAGACTCTCACCAACTTCCACAAAGCCTGCAATCAGACCGTACATTGGCGGCATTTTCTGCTGCCCATGACGGTGATGATGTGCTAGCAAAATTTGCATATCACCCGTTGCTGGATTCGGCCTAGTAATGGCAGTAATGACACAAGGCTGCACACGCGGATACTGATGTAGCTGACATACTGGACAGACCATAGCACGCTCTGAGCGAGCGGCATGAACGGCAGGACTGCCACAGCGACTACAAAATTGTGTGTCTGCTTGCCAGCGTAATAACTGGATGGCTTGACTGATTTGATCTGACAATGCCACAGGCATCTGGATCATCAGCTGACGATAATGGAGAAATGCATTGCCATGGATTGCGTCATCACTGCTTTCATCAATAGTAGGTAACGGTACATGGTGAGCGCGCGCATAGTCATAAGTCATGGCATTGGTCGCTTGTGCAGTGCCAGCGTTTGCCATGTCATCTTGCGCTATCTCATTTTTCGCTATATCACTAGTATCACCCGTCTCGCTAAGCTCATTGGCTAGCCAATGACTCGGCGGTAGGCTCTCATGTAGCGCCACATAACCAAGTTGATAGGACGGCTCATCTACGTTGCTATTGTCTTGTGGACATTGGATGCGTAATGGCAACCAGCCATCTGAGGTTTGATGACATAAGATTGTGTCACCATCAAATACAAAAGTATGGGCCATACGTAAAATTCCAAACAGTCGAGGTAAAGTCTATACCGATTTAGATACAGACCTATTTACAGTAAATTGAATTAATGAATAACTATGCAGTAAGCAAATGACTTAAGCTCTGCTGACCCACATCAAGCGCTTGTTTACTGACTGGGCGATTGTGCTCAAACCCATCTAAATGATGATCCACCGCCATCATGACATCAGCGATACAGGCCAGTGTATTGTCTTCAATACGTCGTCCACCTTCGATACGTTGCTCGATATAGGTGGCCAGTTGACTGAGCATGCTGGCAGGGGTCGGCAGCTGCAAAAACCGTACCGCGCCCGCCACTTGGCGCATCATGCTAGGTATGTTTTGGATATTGAGCATATCTCGTTCAGGTTCTGCCAGATAATCATTGATGGCTTGCTCTGCACTGGCAATAGCGCTACGGCTTTCTTGGATAAGAGTGTCATTGGCAGTGTTTAACTGATGCAATGAGATATGCGGATTGTTCAGTGGCAAGTAGATCGCACCCGGCGTGTGCATCTCCGCCATGGCAATAGTGGCGTTTTCTGCATGCATTAAGGCCAATAACAAATGATCGAAATCGTCAGGTGAGGGTGCTTTCCAATGTTTGACAGCCTCGGCCCCAGTATCCAGACTATCGGCTGCATTTGTGAGCCCCAATAGACGCAGCGCTGAACCAAGCTCAGTCAGATCTGTGATGATTTGTGTGGTCTGCAGTTCAATAGGATGGATAGAATCGCCGCGTGCATAGCTGTCTACGTTTTCCTTAATGATATTGATTTGGTCTTGAATAATAACGTTTAAAGTATCAGTCAATTCGCGATTTGGGCCAAACAGAAATCGCTTCATTTGTTCGAGCTGCGGGCCTTCTAAGTGATTGTTTGCATACTGCTCACGTAGCTGCTCTGCCTCTGCGGTATCACGCTGACAAGCAAAACTCACCAAATCGGCAAAGCGAGTATCCATCACTGGCAAGTAGCTTTGGAACTGCTGCTCTAAATATATAAGGGTATGCTTTTGGCGTAAGTTTAGCGGAAAAACGGCTGCGATATCAGTGACGGCTGCCGTGGCTGCCTGCCAAAATAGGCTGCTGGTATTCGAGGCAATTAGGGCACAAGCCGCGCTCATGGCATCGAGTTTTTTCTGATCACCTGAATCAACCTGACCATCGCTATTGAGCAGGGCAACGCCCAAACCGCTACGATAGGCAAAGGTCAGCAGCTCAGTGTCTAGATTAAGCCCACTCAATGGCTCAAAGTTTTGTTCAGGATTGGCAATGATGACACTACTACTACCAAATGCTGAAAAGTAGTCTGTGGTGATAGGGGCAGTTTGACTGTGAGCATTTAGCTTATTAATCACAGGTATTAATAGGCTTGGTTCTACTGACTCCGTCAGCAGTACAAACTCGACATAGCGATCCAAGGTCATGATGGCTTCTGATAAATCCATGATTAAGTCGGTGTCATTATTATCGCCGTTTTCATAGAGACGTTGCAGGCCATTGGCAATAGCCGTATTTAACGATTCTGCGCCAACCAATGCAATCAATTCAAAAATACAAGATAGCTGTCTTAATACTTCAATAGAATCTAATAATAAAGGCGCTTGATGGCTATCATCATTGAACTCGCTCAAATGAATTTCAGTGTCTTTGAGTGTTGCCTTAACCTCATCATGCAATAAATGTAGTGAGGGTAAGTTAAAATCAGTAACACTAAGCGTTGGTGCAGTTAATTTCATTTGCGCAGACTGATCCATAAGTATTCTTCCATAATGTACTAATGACAATAGCAGTGGTTTAAATGATGACTCAAAGAGCGTTTATTAGTGATGTTTTAACGCTTTATAAAACAATAATCAAGACTATATTATATAAGGGTTAGTATAGTGTCCAAATTATAAAGGGATTACATATGGGTTTTAAGCTCAGGATAATTGTCTACTAGCGCAGCATACCAGCTTTGATTGGCAGTCTCATCCGATGTCGATGCTAGCAACAGATTCGCCAAACTAGCAAAACTGGCATGAGCCGTCTGTCCGCCATCGGCCTGCGTGTCCTCTTCGATAGCGAGCGTGACTTGTCCACCCGTCATCGCCAGATAGACTTCTGCTAAAATCTCTGAATCGAGTAAGGCCCCATGAAAGGTACGATCTTGCTTACCAACATTTAATCGCCGCACTAACGCATCAAGGGTGTTTTTCTGTCCAGGATATTGCTGCTTTGCCATGACTAGGGAGTCAGTAACTTTTACACGCTGGGCAAAATCATTCAGACCGACTTTGGCAAACTCCATGTTCAAAAAGTTCATATCAAACGTGGCATTGTGAGCGATAACCTCAGCACCATCCATAAAGTCGTACAAGGACTGAGCGACCTGATCAAAGGTCGGTTTATCAGCCAAAAACGCTTCTGAGATACCATGAATACGAATAACTTCCTCATCCATACCGCGCTGCGGGTTGATATAGACGTGCAGTTTTTCACCTGTAAATTTACGCCCAACCATCTCGACGATACCGACTTCGACGATACGATCGCCTTTTAGAGCATCAAGTCCTGTGGTCTCGGTATCCATAATGAGCTGACGATTTGTCTCGTGACGATGGATAGGTTTTGGTAATAGGGGCGTAAAGTAAGGGTTGGCACGGCTGGTATCACCATCAAACTTGGGGGTATCCGATTCTACGTTTGCAGTAGTGCTATGTATGTTGGTATCGGTCATAAAGGTTTGAACCTCTGATAGTTCTGTATGATTCATTGGTGTGCTACTGTCATTAGAATTGCTTGGTACGGTTGCATCAGCATGGACATTAATAGTATTGTCGATTTCGTTATTAGTCTCATCCATCACTGAGTACGCTTCTAGTGACTCGTCATCGTGCTCATAGTCATCTTCATTGTCACTTTCGTCATCGATTATATCGAGCCCTAGCGGATCGAACTTTAACCAATCATCATTAGACGTACCTGGTGCTTTAACAGTCATTAGGGTGACTTTTTTTTTAGCGATGTCTGATTCATTTACTGCCGAATGGCCACTGTTCGATGTAACGCCTAAGTTTGCTAGCTCATCTGCTTTTTCGTTGCCTGCATGCCCTGCGTGGCCTTTGACCCAATGCCAATCAACATCGCGCTGTTGACAGAGCGCATCTAAGCGTTGCCACAAGTCTTGATTGGCGACGGGTTTTTTGCTGGCCGTTTTCCAGCCTCTTTTTTTCCAGCCCTCGATCCACTCAGTGATGCCTTTTTTGACATAACTGGAATCGGTCCAAATCTCAAGATTGTGCTCATGCGGGCTATGAGTCAGCGCTTGTATTGCGCCCATGAGCTCCATACGATTGTTGGTGGTTTCTTTATCACCGCCATACAAATCTTGTGTGCTGCCATCACTAAATATCAGGTGCGCGCCCCAGCCACCCGCGCCAGGATTGCCTTTGCAAGCACCGTCAGTATAGGCCACTGTAGTATTGGTTTTTGCGGCTAACGGATCAACACCATTATCTTGTGCGTAACCTTTATGGGTATGTGATGCTGGATGACGATTTTCTGACATAAAAATGTATGGACCTGATAAATGAAGGATATAGAGTGACGATCGAGCATCTTGCATATACGGTTTGAACGTAGAGAATGCCGCTGTGAGTATAACAAATCTATCGCAGATATGGGCAGTCGTGACGCACAAAGTCGCAAAACCATTTAGGGCAGTTTATAACGTCATAGTAACGGACTGGTTTTCTGTTAAAATAGCCCTCATAACAAGTCTTCGGACGTTAATATCTATAACAATACCTACCATAAAATCTCTAACGCATGACTGCAGGATAACCCTATTATGTCCTTACGCTCAAATGTCCTCCATAAAAAAATGACGTATCTGATGCTTGGTGTGACGGCCAGTAGCGCGATATTTTTGAGCGCTTGCAACGATACCAGCAGCACTCAAGTAAATACTGAGGTGGCAGATTTATCTGTGTTTGCGGGTTGTTATACCGTGAGTCCAGATGAACCTGCACAGATTCGAGTCAGTGAACAAGATGGTGCATGGGTCATGCAAATGAAAGAGCCTGCCACTGCCAAGCGTGTTTGGGACAATCCTGAAGCGCTCGAGGTGATTGAAAATAGCGAGATACCCCAGTTTTTCTCTATTGATCCTGACAATGTCGATGCAGTGATTGGTCGTCCTGATCGTGTGCTGGTGTTGGCTCATGTCAAGCCTGCCTACGCAAATATCGATCCGCTACTAGACAGTGAGTATCTGTCTTATATTTACCGAGGTGCCAATACTATCTACCGTGTAGAGTGTGATGACATCAATACCGATATTTTGGCCAATCCACATGCCAATATTATCATCGATAATGTCAATGAGAGCAGTTAGATAAGCGCTTTCTATCCTTATTATTTATGATCAATGCATTTTATGATAGATGTATCTATGATCGTTCGTCTGTCGTTATAAACGGTTTTGTCAGTAGAGTTAAGCAATATGAATTTTTTTAGTTATGTGGTGTTGGGCGGGTTTTCTTATGCAGCTGGTTGGGCAATAAGAGCATATATACTCGATAAAAAGCCTGAACCTGAGCAGCCTTATAATCTCAAGCATCCAGCCATCTTGGCGTATCTGGGCGGATTTTTTATTATCATGCTGATTGTCTCATGGCTGATTGGTCGTTATGCATTGGGACATGCTGCCATAGATTTTCCTTTTATTATTATCAATAGTTTGGTTGCCACCTTTGTTTGTTCGTTCGGTCTCAATCCTGAAAAAGCCAATTATGAAGTGCCAGACTAATGAGATAGCATAAATGACTGACAGTAAAAAGCCACGACTGATAATCAATATGTCAGTCGTGGCTTTTTACTGTTTACGATGTTTGATGTATGGCGTTAAGCTTGTTTCTTTACATTCGTTTTTTTAGTGGTGGCTGACTGGCTGTTTTTCCAAATCTGATATTTTTTGAGGTCTTTTTCGATCAGCTTTAAGCAAAAGCCCAGCACTAACGCATCATCGATATGACCGATGAAAGGTATGAAGTCTGGAATGATATCAATGGGGTTGAGAGTGTAAAGTAGACCGACCACGCCTGCTGAAATGGTTTTGTACGGAACCTTGCGATAGTTGCCTTTGTAGTAGTCTTTAAGCAGACTCATGAATAGCATTAAGTCTTTAGCAAAGCGCTCAAGGTGACTGCTGTCTTTTATCTTCTCTTGGAGTTTGTCTTCTTCATGGATGAGATACTTAAGATCGGCATCTAAGATGTCTTCTTTTTTCTGTTTATTGGTTGCTTTGTTAGCCATTATTATCCTTATTTGAGCATAGTCAGTATTTTCATACTGTAGTTGATTCAGTTTAAAAGAGAGTCAACCAAGTGAAGATGTAACTGTGATACTTCGAGCGAGGTTAACGCTGTCACTCTTTTATAGAGTGATTAACTATATAACAAAGTAAGGTGTGTGTGCCAATATTGAGTAGTAGTGGCGAGTTTAATATTCAGCTAATACGGTAGCGAAAAAGTAAATATGGGCAAGGGTTGGGCAACTATCATCGCCAAAAAAACGTCTACAATATGCTGCTGTGCGGTTTGAGCAAGTAGACTGCAAAATAAAGATGATGCAAAAGTATATTAAAATAAAAACGATAAGGTAGTAGCGAGATATGGGTGCCAAGAGTCAGTCATTAAAAAATAATAACCATAACCACGCAACGATTGAAACAGCCTCTGGGCTAAATCGCCGGCAGTTTTTGCGTCAAGTTGGCATGAGTGCAGGCGCAGGGTTGTTAGCGACTCACAGTATCACTCAAGCACTGGCCTCTAATGCTATGTATTCAAGTAGCACGCAACTGACTAAAGATGATCTGCCGTCTGCGCTGATGGATGAAGGCTCATTACCACAAACGTCACAGGCGTCATTAACGCAGACCACTTGTATCACGCCCACGATTGAAACACGACTTTTTGCCAGCTCCAACGTTGGAGGTAGTGACGACCGCACCCAACTGGCTTTAAACCGTGTGGCGTGTGCAGGTTTTAAAGTCAATAATCCTACGATTACCACTCGGCAGTATTTGCGGTTTGCTGGAACGGACTCACAACGAGCGAGTGACCTGCAAAACATCGCTACGGGTGCTATTGCAGCGCCCAAATTGCTGCTTGGTGTGCGTGGTGGCTATGGCGCCATGCGTTTGTTACCGATGGTTGACTGGTCGACGCTGGGACGGATTATGAAGGAGCGTGGCACGATACTCGCAGGTTTCAGTGATGTGACCGCTATTCAGTGCGCATTGCTGGCAAAGGGAGATATGAGTTCGCTTGCGGCGCCGATGCTTTATAGTGAATTTGGCAAGACCAAACCTGATGAGATCAGCTGTCGACAATTTGCTGAAGCACTCACCAATCCCAATCTGGTTATTGATATATCAGACGCTACCTTAACCAGTCCTAGTTTGCCTAGTATTTTGACCAGTGCTGAGCCCAAAACTATAACTGGCACTATGTGGGGTGGCAATCTGAGCGTAATGTCAGCGCTGGCAGGTAGTGAGTATTTACCGCGTATTGATGGCGGCATTGTATTCTTAGAAGACGTCGGCGAGCAAGCCTATCGTATTGAGCGCATGCTGTATGATTTGTACTTAGCGGGTGTGTTTAAAAATCAACAAGCGATCGTATTTGGGGCATTATCTGGTGCAGGTGAGGACAGCTATGACAAGCGCTATGATGTCGCCACTGTGATTCGTCAGCTGCATGAATTGACTGGATTACCCATCTATAGTGGTATGAGCTTTGGTCACATTGGACAAAAGAGCAGCTTTCCACTCGGGGCGACTTGTCAGCTAACACCTAATACTGATGGCGGTTATCAGTTGGCATTTACCAATTATCCAACTATCAAGGCTGATGCTATCCATGTCGAAGGGTTGTGGCAAGCGGTTTAGCCATTCGTAAAACCTTATAAAAAATAGCCATTAAAGAACCGTGAAAATTTATCCTGATACTCTTTCGGTGTTAGTTCAGTCGCACGTTTGAACAAACGCGTGAATGAAGAAATATCATCATAGCCAACTTGCTCGGCAAGCGATTTAATCGTTACATCTCCCAATTCTAGCAGGCGCTTTGCTTGCTCAATTCTAACGGCTTGAATATACTCAATCGGCCGCATCGCTACAGAGGACTGAAAGCGTCTATTTAAAGTACGCGGGGTGATATTTATCATAGCAGCCAGAGCGCTGACCTGTAGTGGCTGGTGGAAATTTTCTTCGATATAGTCTTGAACTTGTTTGATCAAATGATCCGAATGTGGTTTGTGCAGGGTCACGTTGGTATAGCTATTCTGACTGCCTCTTTTGCTATCGATGATTTGGGTTTTTGCCACTTGTGTGGAAATCTCACGTCCGCAGTAGCGCTCTATTAATAATAACCCCAAATCATAAAAGGCGCTGCCACCTGCCGCACAAAATATATTGCCTGATTGGTTTGTTGAGTTGCTTTTTGAATGAGTAACAAACTGGTTTTCTTGTAAGTCAACGAGTGGAAAGTCTGCCTTAAACTTACTGGCGTAACCCCAGTGCGTGGTGGCGATTTTATGATCTAGCAGTCCTGCTTTTGCCAAAAAGAAAGCCCCGCTACAGTTGCTGGCAATATCTGACTTGGTGTCTGCCAATCGCTTTAAATGTGGTATTAATTCCGCATTTCGGCTCAATACTTTATCGATTGAATCACCAATAGTCGGAATTAATAGCAAGTCGCATTCCGCTACTTCCTGAATATCGCAATGCGCTTGCATGATTAAGCGATTGCTACACCTGATATCCACGCCACCAACGCTTGCTATCTGCACATTAAATCGTGGTTCTACGGGTTCATCTAAAAATCGTTGCCAACTGACACCAGTGAATGAGAATAAATCTAATGCGCCTGTTAATGCGCTGCCGAGCACACCATCGAATCCAATAATAATGACTTTAAACGGTTTGAAATAGGGCACAGGTGTCTATCCTTCTTTTAATTATAAGACTGAAAATATCAATTTTTTATCTGAATTTTCTAAATATAAGTACTATTTATGTCGTATTTAACCATAATTATGTCATAAATGACAATACGGTAAGGCGTTAAATTAGCTTAATATCGATTGATAACCACATTTAATCAGCTAACGAGAATACTATGGCAGCAGATACGCTTATCAATGACTTTGAGTTACCGTTCCAATTATATGATGTATTGGGCACTGAAAATTTAACTGAGCATGCTAAGTTTGCAGAGCATAGCCGCGAGACATTTGATGCTGTGTTAGAGACGGCCAATAAAATTGCGACCCAATTGTTTTTGCCGCATAACCATGTAGCGGATAAGAATGAGCCACAGTTCGATGGCAAAAAGGTCAGCATGATAAGCGATGTAAAAGTCGCTTTTGATGCATTCCGTGAGTCAGGATTTATCGCTGGTCGTTATAGTTTTGAAGACGGCGGCATGCAGTTACCTGAAACGGTGATGACAGCCGTGGCAGGCTATTTTATGGCTGCCAATCCATCAACGACGGCCTATCCATTTTTGACCACTGCTGCGATTAATGTGATTTCACATTTTGCTAGCGATGAGATTAAAGCTGCCTTTATGCCGCGCATGCTGACAGGTGAATTCACTGGAACGATGGCATTAACAGAGCCACATGCAGGTTCGTCACTTGCTGATATCAAAACCACTGCGGTAAAACAAGACGATGGTTCTTACCGTGTAAAAGGCAGCAAGATTTA
Organism: Psychrobacter sp. SWN149; assembly: GCF_015864565.1. NCBI lineage: Bacteria > Pseudomonadati > Pseudomonadota > Gammaproteobacteria > Moraxellales > Moraxellaceae > Psychrobacter > Psychrobacter sp. SWN149. The sequence goes on along the minus strand of NZ_JADYWX010000005.1, from coordinate 31,113 downwards.
TATCTCAGGCGGTGATCACGAACTGTCTGACAATATCGTCCATCTCGTATTGGCCAAAGTGCCAGGTGGTCCAGGTGGCGTTAAAGGTATTTCTTTATTTGCTGTGCCCAAGTATCGCTTAAACGATGATGCATCGGTCGGTGAGCGCAACGATGTGCATTTGACAGGACTCATTCATAAGCTAGGCTATAGAGGCACGACGTCGACGGCACTGAGCTTTGGTGACGAAGGTGAGTGTTATGGTTATCTAATCGGTGAAGAGCATTTCGGCCTGCGCTATATGTTCAAAATGATGAATGAAGCGCGCATCGCTGTCGGTTTTGGCGCATCGATGGTGGGTTATCGCGGTTATCAATACTCACTTGATTACGCCAAAGACAGAACGCAAGGTCGTATCGCCCCGAACAATAAACCTGAAGATGCAGCAACTGCTATCATCAATCATGGTGACGTAAAGCGTATGTTACTCGCGCAAAAAGCCTACTCTGAAGGCGGTATCTCATTATGTCTATATGGCTCAAACCTGATTGATCGTATCAACACTTGCGAAGACGAAACATTAAAAAACGAGCTAACAGAGCTGTTAGACCTTCTCACACCAGTATTAAAAGCATGGCCATCTGAATATGGGCCAAAAGCCAATGATTTGGGTATTCAAGTCTTGGGCGGTGCAGGCTATACGCGTGAATATCAAGCTGAGCAGTTTTGGCGTGACAATCGTCTTAACCCTATTCATGAAGGCACAAATGGCGTGCAGGCATTGGATTTGTCATTTCGTAAGTTGTGGCAAAAAGGTGGGTTAGGCATTCAAATCCTAAAACGTGAGATTACACAAGATTTAGAAAATATCACTACACCTGAGAGCGCTCAATTGGCAGGTAAATTGATGCCTTACATGGGTCACTTACATGAAGTATTGGTGCATCTCAGCAAAGTGCTACAAACCGAAGAAGCCGTGACATTGACGGGCAACGCACAAGCATTGATGAACATCTTTGCCTCAATTGTGCTGAGCTGGATTTGGATTCGTCAAGCCAGTAAAGCTGAGCAGCTACTAAGTACGACGCAAGATGCTGAGCAGCAGAACTTCTACAAAGGCAAGATACAAGCGGCCAAATACTTCATTGATTGGGAATTACCATTAGTTAAACGCGACATCGAATTATTAACCAACACCAACTCGGTTTGCACTGATATGCAAACAGAATGGTTCTAAGGACAACTCTAAGGAAAGAGACATGACAAAAATTAATAAACAGTGGCGATTAAAGGCCAGACCGGTAGGCGAGCCTAGTGCTGAGACTTGGGATTATACTGAGACAGAAATACCGACTATCACTGATGGTCAGCTACTGATTAAAGTTGAATATATCTCTATCGATCCGGCGATGCGTGGTTGGCTGAACGATGCCAAATCTTATATTGCACCGGTACAGATTGGTGACGTCATGCGCGCTGGTACGGTAGGCGAAGTGATTGAAAGCAAGCATGAGAAGTTTGCGGTTGGTGACTATGTCGCAGGTCACGATGGCGTGCAGTCTTATGCCGTCAGTGATGGTGCTAATCTGTACAAAGTTGATCCAAAACTGGCGCCATTGTCTTATTACTTGGGCGTACTTGGTATGCCAGGTATGACAGGATATTTTGGTTTGCTAAAAACAGGTCAGCCAAAAGCAGGTGAGACTGTTGTCGTCTCTGGCGCAGCTGGTGCCGTTGGTAGCTTGGTCGGTCAGATTGCCAAGATTAAAGGCTGCCGCGTCGTTGGTATCGCGGGCGGCGCAGAGAAATGTAAATTCTTAGTCGATGAGCTTGGGTTTGATGCGACGATCGATTACAAAAATGAAGATGTGAAAAAAGCACTAAAGAAAACCTGTCCAGACGGCGTCGATGTCTATTTCGACAACGTAGGCGGTGATATCTTAAATGACGTGCTCACACAAATAAATCTGCATGCGCGTATCGTTATTTGCGGTGCCATTAGTCAGTATAACAACACCACAGAAGTCAAAGGCCCATCGAATTATCTATCATTATTGGTCAATCGTGCCCGTATGGAAGGCATCGTGGTATTTGATAATATCAAAGAATATCCAGTCGCCATGAAAGATATCGCTGGCTGGATTCAGTCAGGTGATATGAAAGTGAAAGACCATATCGTTGAAGGTATCGAGACGTTCCCAGATACTTTAATGATGCTCTTTAAAGGTGAAAACTTCGGCAAACTAGTACTTAAGGTAGAGGGATAGATCATGACACTGAATACAAACGGAATTGCATCAGATGTAACGGGTAAACGAATTTTAATCACGGGCGGTGCATCAGGCATCGGGGCAGCAAGCGCGTTATTGCTAGCCAGTCGCGGCGCAAAAGTCGTGATCGGTGATATGGCAGAAGACATGGGCGCTGCGGTTGCCCAGCAAGGCCAAGACGCTGGCAACAGTATCGTTTTCAAAAAAGTAGACGTGACCAGTGGTGATGAAGTACGCGCGTTGTTCGACTTTGCAGTAGAAACGCTTGGCGGCTTAGATGTGGTGGTCAACAACGCTGGTATCGACCATAAGCCTTCGCCAATGCATGAGCTAAGCGATGACGACTTTGATCGTAATATCGCAGTGAATTTAAAAGGTGTTTGGCACTGTATGCGTGCTGCGGTCAATTGTATGATACCTAATGGCGGTGGTCATGTGATTAACGTGGCATCTATTGCTGGTCTACGTTCAGCGCCTATGATCTCAGCTTATAGCGCTGCTAAACATGGCGTTATGGGTCTGACCAAGTCTGCTGCTCATGAGTACGCGCGCGCCAATATTCGTTTTAATGCGGTATGCCCAAGTTTCATTGATACGCCAATGGTCCGCAACACCATGGCAACCATGGATGAGCGTACGCAGCAAGCAACGATTAAGGCCAGTCCACTGCGCCGTCTAGGAAATGTGAATGAAATCTCTAGTGCGATTGCATGGCTAGCCAGCGATGAGAGTACCTTTATGAACGGTCATGCCTTTACACTCGATGGTGGTATGCTAGCGTAACTGTGGCAATTGAGCGCTCATTATTCAATTTATTAGTGCTCGATAATCGCTGTTAGTTGTGACAGCGATTATCTGCGTTTAGTTATCCAATTTTAGATACATGAATTCAGCGCTCAAGAATAATTGTTTGAAAATAGTTAGTTTATAAAAACATAAGGAATAATGATGAAAGACTTATTTGATTTAACCGGTAAAGTTGCTTTGGTTACTGGCGCTAGCCGCGGTATTGGCGAATCTATTGCTCGTTTATTGGCATCACGGGGCGCGCATGTGATCGTCTCTAGCCGTAAGATTGATGCCTGCCAAGCAGTCGCTGATAGCATCGTCGCTGATGGTCACAAAGCCAGTGCTTTTGCTTGTCACGTGGGTGAGATGGCGCAGATAGATGCAATTTTTGAGCATATCAAAAGTGAATTTGGCCAAATTGATATCTTAGTTAATAATGCCGCTGCAAATCCTTATTACGGTCATATCTTAGATACAGATTTAGCAGCTTTTGATAAGACCGTTGAAGTTAATATCCGCGGTTACTTCTTTATGTCGACGGCCGCTGGCAAAATGATGAAAGAGCAAGGTGGCGGCGTCATCTTGAATACTGCATCGGTCAACGGTTTAGTAGCGGGCGACAAACAAGGCATCTACTCAATTACTAAAGCGGCAGTCATTAGCATGACCAAAGCCTTTGCTAAAGAATGTGGTCCATTAAATATCCGCGTCAATGCGTTATTACCAGGTTTAACCGATACCAAGTTTGCCTCTGCCTTGACGACCAATGATAAAGTCCTAAAAATGGCGCTACATGCTATTCCACTAGGACGTGTTGCGAATCCTGACGAGATGGCTGGTACGGTATTGTATCTGGTGTCTGATGCCTCAAGTTATACCACAGGCGCAACGATCGTTGTTGATGGTGGTATGCTGGCTTAATTAGCTAATCTATAGAATATAAGTTCAAGAACAATTTACTATGAAGAACCGCATGAGATTAATTTTCATGCGGTTCTTTTGATTTGATTTTCGATTGAATATCTAAGTAGCCTTAGTTTTGTGCTATAGAATGAATCGCTAATTTTGAATGGGGGTCAGCGATATAGTGGCATAATAAAGCTGCCAATAGCTATTTGGAGAATATAATGGAGTTAAGCATGGATTCAGTTATCAAAAATAAAATAAATGCGATTTCTCAAAATAAAACATGGCTGTTTGTGCCAGCGACTCGCATCGATAGAGTAGCCAAAGCCTTTGCTAGTGGCGCAGATGCAGTTATTGTCGATTTAGAGGATGCAGTGGCTCTAGAAGATAAAGCAGACGCCCGCAAATTATTGCAGCAATATCATGACAGCACAGACTATCAATCGATTTGGGTACGTATTAATAAAGCAGGCAGCGAGGAGTTTTTCAAAGACATAGTACTCTGTCAGAAAGTGCCAAATTTGGCTGGCGTGCTACTGGCTAAAGCTGAGCAAGTCGCCGACATTGAGAGCGTATATCAGCTCACCAATTTGCCTGTGGTTGCATTGATTGAGAGTGCTGTTGGATTGTATCAAATCGATAGTATGGCAAAAGCAGTCGGGTTAGCTGCGTTTAGTTATGGTTTTTTAGATCTGTGCAATGATTTGTGGGTACAAGTAGGTATGCCTGCTGCGGATATCATCGCCAACCAAATTCGCTACCAATTAATCCTGACGTCAAAAGTGCACCAGTTGTCGCCACCGATTGATACGGTTTATCCTGATTTCAATAATGAAGTTGGACTGAGCAACCGAGTACAATTATGGTCGCAGATGGGCATGTCAGGAATGCTGTGTATTCATCCCAAACAAGTGGCTGTCGTTCAACAGACATTACAACCAACAGACGAAGCATTGTCATTTGCTCAGCGCGTGGTTGATGAGTATGAGCGCAGTGGGCAGGCAGTGTTTGAGATAGATGGTCAAATGGTAGACGCGCCAGTGATTGAGCGCAGCCGTCAACTATTAGATAAGAAGTAGGCAAAGTTTGTTAAATCAACACTATTATTATTGATATAATGACTTTCTCACTCGATATTATTGTGCATAAAATATTTCTATAGTCGGTTCAATATAATTTGGATACAAGGAAGGCGAGTGAAAGTACTACAACTCGTAGACTAAGCAAGCCTGACACCGTATCCAATTTATAGAGGATTGACTATACATAGACCATATTGCCCGTCAGTATCAGACGCTCTTACTCAAAATCGGAGAAACTCATTGCGAGCTGTCAACTATAAGTATTTGATTGTGATTGTTCTGCTAGTGCTTGCAGTGGGCTTTGCTATCTTTCGTTGGTGGCGAGGACCACTGTTGCCTAGCTATACAGTCTCATCTATGCCATTGGTACAAACGGTGGTGGCGACTGGACGTGTCGTGACGACATCACGTACTCAAATTGGTAGTGAAGTGACAGGAGTCGTGCTTGAGCGCTTGGTACAAGAAGGCGACGAAGTGGCAAAAGGTGATTTATTATTGGTACTGAGCTCAGATGATGTGTCTGCACAAGTACGTCAAGCAGAGGCTGAATTGGCTGAGCTTGTGACCAGTAGGCGCCCACAAGCACAGGTTGACCTCTCAAAAGCAGAGGTGCAGCTTGCACAGGCGACTCGTAATGTAGCACGTCGACGTGAATTGGCAGCGATTTCAGCGATATCGGATGAAGAGATGGAGCAGGCGGAGCAGTCCCAAAGCCAAGCGCGCAATGATTTGGAAGCTGCGCGTCTAAGAGCAAAGGCATTGGCTTCTGGCGGTGTTGAAGAGGCTCTACTACGTGAGCGCATTGCGGCATTGCAGGCTCAATTGGCTAAGACAGAAGTGCGCAGCAAGGTTGCTGGCACGGTACTCACTCGTGACGTGGAGCCGGGCAATCTGGTACAGCCAGGCAAAACATTATTTACTATCGCACTTGCTGGCAATACAGAGGTACATGTACCGCTTGATGAGCGCAATTTATCACGATTGGCCTTGCAACAAGAAGCATTTGCCATCGCCGATGCGTATCCAGACCAACCTTTTCCTACTCGTATTGACTTCATCGCACCGAGTATCGATTCGCAGCGAGGTACGGTAGAGGTTCGACTATCGGTTGATCCTGTGCCTGAGTTTCTACGACAAGACATGACCGTTTCAGTAAATATTGAAACAGGTCGCCGTGAGCAGGCATTGGTGCTTCCCAATGATGCTTTAGCGAATATCCAAGAGGATACGGCTCAAGTATGGTTACTACGTGAGGGTAAAGTACAACGTCAAAAAATAACGCTAGGGCTTCGTGGTCTGGCGATGTCGGAAGTCATTGCAGGGTTGGATAACGGAGATCAAGTGCTGGCCGATGCAACTGCATCTTTGGTCGATGGTGAGCGAGTGCGCACTGATAATTCAGCAACCCGTAATGAACCAGCGGTAATATCCAAGTGAAAAATTTGTTCGGGCACTTATGGATCGATGCAGTCATTGCGATCAGTTTTTTACGCGAGGGACGGGTACAGTCGCTGATGATTACATTAGGTGTGGCTATTGGTGTTGCTGTTATCGTCTTTATCACAGCCCTGATTCAGGGTTTACAAACCAATTTAATTGATAAAACGCTTGGTAGCCAATCTCATATTCAATTGGTATCACCAGATGAAGTTAATCTAGTGGCACCAGTAGCAGCAGGAACCGCACAGCTGATACAAGAAGACAAGCGTCCTCAGCGGCTACGATCTATCAATAACTGGCAACAGATTACCGCTACCTTAGATAAACTACCATTACTGACAGCAGTATCACCGGTGGTATCAGGACCTGCGTTTGTTCGGCGCGGAGAAGCGCTAGAGTCGGTGGTATTGATCGGAACAGAACTCGAACGATACCAGAAAATCATACCGCTTGATGAGTATCTAATCAGTGGCGATCTGCGAGTAGGCGCTGATAATGTGCTCATCGGTAGTGAGCTTGCCAACAATCTCGGTGTTCAAGTGGGTAGCAAGCTGCGACTCGACACTGGTGAGCAGGACAATACTGTGGTAAATGTCGCTGGTATATTTGAGTTGGGTGTCCGTGAGCTGGATGCACGTTACGTCTATCTAGACCTAAAACAAGCACAGTCATTGCTCAGTTTGCCAGGAGGCGTCACCGTGATTGACCTCACGGTTGCTGATATCTTTGAGGCGGACAATATTGCTGAGCAGGTAGGGCGTCTGACCTCTTTGCAGGCAGAGAGTTGGATCGAGACCAATGCACAATTGATGAGCGGGCTATCAGCGCAGAGCTTGTCTACCAACATGATTATCGTGTTTGTAGGTATCTCGGTCGCCTTTGGTATTGCGAGCGTACTATCGGTCAGTGTCGTACAGCGTACTCGAGAAATTGGAATTTTACGTGCCACTGGTGCGACTCGTCAGCAGATCTTATGGATATTTTTAATTCAGGGCGCTGTGTTTGGTTTATTAGGTTCGGTTTTGGGTAGTGCGGTGAGTTATGTGCTGGTGTGGGCATTTAACACTTTTGGCCCAAGTTTATTTTATATTCCAGTGTCTATAGAGCTTATTCTGCTGGCAATGTTGCTAGCGACGCTAACCGGTGTATTGGCTGCTGCTATACCAGCGCGCCGAGCTGCCGCATTGGATCCCGTGGTGGCTATTCGTTATGTCTAATAATAACTCTCATGAAGTGCTGCGTTTAGAGGCACTAAAAAAATCTTATAATATTGGCCAGCCCAATGAGATTGAGGTGCTGCATGGTATCGATTTGTGCATCGATAATAATGATTTTGCTGCGCTCATCGGGCCTTCGGGCTCTGGTAAGAGCACCTTGTTGAATGTGCTTGGCTTGCTAGATAAGCCTACCAGTGGTGAGTTGTATCTGCTCGGGCAGCCGACGAGTAATATGGACGATGCTGGTCGCACGGCACTGCGAGGTGGCAGTATAGGCTTTGTCTTTCAGTTTCATCATCTGATTCAGGCATTTACTGCGTTAGATAACGTATTAATGCCATTGATGCTGACCAAGGGTCGCCCAAATCACTCTGCCATACAAAAAGCGCGTGACCTGCTGGCTTCAGTGGGTTTGGAGAAGTTTGCTGATAGCAAGCCGAATGAGCTTTCAGGTGGTCAGCAACAACGAGTGGCTATCGCGCGCGCGCTCATCACAGAGCCTGCATTGTTATTAGCGGATGAACCCACAGGTAATCTAGATACGGTAACGGCTGCCGAAGTGTTCGAGCTGTTTCGTAAAGTCAACCGTGAGCGTGATTGCGGTGTGTTATTGGTTACCCATGATCCACGTTTATCCGCATCCTGTGATCGGACTATCAATCTGGTAGACGGTCTTATCGAAAGCGATTCGCCAAATGTTAAAGAGTCTATATCCTAATATCACAAAGTATAGTGGATTCAGTTTAAAAGAGATGCAAGGCAACCAAGTGCAGATGTATATGTGATACTTCAAGCGAGGTTAACGCTGTAGCTCTTTTATAAAGGATTGACTATAGCGCTACAAAAACTTTGCGACTATATCATCGCTATCTCTAATAGTAAGCGTCTAAAAGCTGTCGACGTGTCAGTGATTGAGCGTAGCCGTCAACAATTGGCAAAGTAGCAGACAAATCCATAATGCTTTATCATACTGGCTCATACTCTATAAAAGCAGCTTATGATTTTTATTAATAACACGATTAGCCTCAATGATAATGAGGTAGAGATTAGTGCCATACGTGCACAAGGTGCTGGTGGACAGAATGTCAATAAAGTGTCTTCTGCCATTCACCTGCGCTTTGCTATTCACGAATCAAGCTTAAGTAATGAGTACAAACAGCGTCTGCTAGACAGCAAAGACAGTCGTATAACCAAAGACGGCGTACTGGTCATCAAAGCGCAGCAGTTTCGTACGCAAGAACGCAATAAAATCGATGCGCTTGAGCGGCTACAAAGCTTTATAACCAAAGCCACTCACGTGAATAAAACCAGAAAATCCACCAAACCCAGCAGAAATGCCAAACGTAAACGGGTGGATCAGAAAACCCAGCGCGGCAAAACGAAAGTATTGCGCGGTAAAGTGGACTTTTAGAAAGAGGGTTATATAGTCAAGTCTATATAAATCCGCTACATCGTCATCCTCGTTAAGCATACTAATGTATCACTTGCACTCGGTTTCCTTGTATCGAAATTATATTGAATTGACTAGAGCAGATATGATCGTTAAGGACTATTTGCAGTAGAGTATGTGGACGGGTAAACGCTATGACAGCTATTGCTAAATGTAAATCGGTATAGGCGATAGTGAATCGCCTATACCGTAATGATAGATTCGCTACTTATTTAGAATGCGCCGCTAAGACCAACGAATAGGCTGGTTGAGTCGTCATCATCACCTTGTGAATGTGTGACACCCACATTGGCGTTCAACAAACTGAAGCTTTTAGACAGACCAAGCGTCATTGCAAAGTTATCATCATCAGTTTCGATCGTAGGCGTCTCAAAGCTGATGTTCGGTAGCGTGTTCAAGCGTGCGGTTACCGCTTCACGATTGTCACTCAACTGCTTTTGGTAATGAACATCACCAAATACATTAAGGTCCTCCATCAAGGTATGGTTGGCTTTTAGTCCAAGCTTGCCATATGTCGTAGAGTATTTTTGCTCATCGAACTGCATGGCGATGCCAGACATCTCTTCTTCATTAAGTCCAGATATTTTTACACGGCTCGCTGTTGCACCGATATAAGGTGTGATAGCAAGACTGCTTACCTGCATCGGGTAGCCTGCCTGCACATTGGCATAGTAACGCTTACCATCAGCATTTGACTTAAACTGTTGTTGGTTGCTGCCAAGCGTGACGGCACGCGTGACATCGACATCCATGTTGCCAAACCCTGCAGCACCATTGATCTGTAAGCCGCCAAACTTGTTACTATGATAGACACCAAAGCCGATCTCTCCTAGATCAATATCACTTAAACCTGTGCCAACATCTGAGTTTTCAAAGTCTTTTTGGGTGATATTGCCATACAAGCCTGTCACAGCGTTGGCTGAGTTCGGATGAGCAAAATCTACGCCCAGTAATACCTGTGTATTACTATCCCCATCAAACCCTGCAATCTCTTGATTGGCTACTTCACCGACGGCCCATAGTGTACGGGCAGGCTTTTGCTCACTGCTTTGGATTTGGTTGACGTGTGACTGTAAACGCTCATTGGTTGCAAGTCCGGTTGTGTTCGCAATATGAGGCAATACACCGATTAGGCTAGGTGCTGTGACAACGGCATTTGCATAGTCGGCGATCAGTTGATGAGTAGCACCTGTTGGATGTATGCCATCAGCGAAGAAGTAGTTTTCATTGGCATCTGTTTCTACAAGCGTATCACGACCACAAGTGAGAGAGCTGCTATCTCCGCAGGCTTCATCAGTGACGTTAGTGAAACCATACTGAGCAGGCGACGCAATAATCTCTTGGGTCAAGCTAAACATATCTAGCGGTATGATATTAGCACCAGTATTTGCTGCTGCACTAAGCATGAATTGATTGTATAGACGAGTAGCACCAGTACTTTGTGCCTGTGCTACAGCCCCTTGTTCAATAGCTCTAGGGGTTAGACCAACATCAGGAATATTGGGTACTAAAATATATTTTGCACCATTGTCTTTTAAGGTATTGATAGTTTCAGTTTGACTGGCTACGGCACCTAGTATGGTCGCTTGGGCATTAGCAGGATCGGCCGCTGCAGCAAGCAGGTCATTTGCCCCTGCCCAGACGACATATAGCCCATTAGGATCTACTTTGTTATTGGCGATATAGCTGTCGACTTGGCTATTAGCAGAAGCCACTGGAATATCAAAAGCAGTAACATCTACGCCTGCTCTTGCACCACCGATAGCGTAGTTATTACCAGTTTGACTGCCATCAAAAGTATTGGCAACAGCAGTCGTACCTAGTTGTTCAGCGAATGAGGTTGCCCATGTGTTGTCAGGATTGGTAGTGAACTGACCTGATTCAGCAATCCCAAAACCATCTTGAGTCAAAGGACTGAAATATCCACCGTCGGTCAAGCTGTCACCAAAAAAGGTCACACTGTCATAGGCATTTGCGTGAGCCATAGCAGCTACAGATAGACTGATAGCGAGCATGCTTTTGCTAAAAGTTTTGAGAGTAGTAGGATTGATAATAGGGCGAGTGGTGTTACGAGGCATAGCGACTTCCTTGTCGTAAATGTAATAGTTTGTCAATCAAGTGTAACCACTTTTTGAAAACCTAGCAATCGTTTTGATTGTAAAATCGCAATAAAACCGCCTGATCATAAATGGCATCAATACAGTATCCGAAGCAGTACAACTAGGCGAAATGCTTGCCTATGTATAGTCGAAGAAATTTAAAATTGCTACAATGCAGTCGACTGCAGATTGTACAAGTAGTATATCTAGGAAGACTAACACCGTAGCAGTTTAGTCGTTCTCTGACTATAGTATAGATATCAATGCTAAGAGTAGAGTGAGTATAGATACCATAATCAATATCTTAGAGCTTAGCCTTACGCTGATTTTTGTGGACGTAATAACAAGGCAAGTCCAAGTGCCACAAAGGCTGCGATGCCAGCTACCATATAGCTGATACTAAAATCCCCAGTGATTCCTGCAAGATAACCTGCGGCCACTGGCCCAAGAGCTTGTCCACCTGAAAAGGCAAAAGTCAGTGCCGCTAGTGCACTTGCCGCTGCTGCAGGCCCGAAGTAATCACCTGCCGAGGCCGACATAATGACAGGCACACTCCACACCACTGTCCCAAACAAGATAATTGACAAATACAGTCCTAAATGCCAATCAGTGAGTCCGACTAAGAGGTAGGCGATAGCAAGGAAGAAAAAGGCCAATGCAAGACCAAGGCGTCTGCCAATGTGGTCAGAAATCCAGCCAAACAATATACCTGAGAAGACGCTAAGCAATCCAATCCATGCCCATATACCACCAGCAGTCGCTTCACTCAGTTGATACGATCCCACCATGCTAGTGACGATAAAGGTGACATAAACCATGTAAGTGGCACCATAAATGGCAAATATAATACCCAAATGTACGAGCAGCTTAATATTGCTGCGTTCTAGTTTTTTCTTGTTTTTAACAGGCAGAGTAGGTGCGCGCCCAAAGGGATTTTGACTGACATCGTCTGGATGATTGCGAATCAAAGTGAAAGTAAGCCAAGCCACCGCAATGTTAATAACGGCAAAAATTAGCCAGCCTGTCTGCCAAGACAGTAGGGTAGAGATGGGTAAGAGTTTGGGTACAACAAAGCCCGATAAAATGATACCAAACCCAGGACCCGCCATGACCAGTCCTAGAGCAAGCCCGCGGTGTGAAGGAAAAAACCAATGAGACATGACGCTCATCATCGGTAAGACCACGCCGCCGCTACCGATACCTGTCAGCACATAGAGTGCGCAGAGTATCGGAAAACTGGTGGTAAAAGCCATACCGAGCATAGAGACGGCAATGAGGAGTAGGCTAGCTGTCGCAGTTGCTCGAGTACCAAACCGAGGTAGAACGAGAGGACTTAGAAGCACCGCCACGAGATATCCTGTCAGGTTGGTGAATCCCAATATACCACTTTGGGTGTAATTTAATCCCAAAGAAGCCGACATGGATGGTAGTAGCATGCCAAATGCAAATCGTCCTAGCCCAAGTCCGCAGAACATTGCCACAGAGCCTGTCGCAGCGACTATCCAAGCATAATGTAACCTACCTAGCTTAAGAGGAGCAGAGCTATCCTGATTTCCTTGATCTTGACTATCTTGTTGAATCGTTTCACCAGACATCACGAATCTCCGACCAGTTGAAGGTTGGTGATATCCATCGTCACTAAATTTAGACCGGAGGTAATGATTTCCTTGTTTTGAATAGTATCCATTTCACACTCATCCTTTTGTGCTTAATCTCTATCAGGCCTTTAATATATATACTGATAGCCTAAGTATACTTATGTCTAATAAAATTAGTATAACTGCACCTGAACGTTCGTTCAATGAGTATCTAAGCAATCCTTAATATGATTCATAGGCTACATCGTTGTATTGACGCATAAGCAGAATGCCAGCCCACTTACATGGCTGGCATTGTTCTTGTCATTTCCTGGCTGTTATTTTTTGGCTTTTCTTCAATATTGGCTTATTGGTTAGCCAAGTCGTTTACTCAACTCAGGAAAACGCTTTATCATAAATAGCATGAGGAGTAGCGCGATACTAGCAAACGCTGCGCCTGTGTATCCTACGCTAGAGAGCGAAATATGCGTCACAGCATAACCACCAAATAACGCACCCGTACCAATCCCTAGATTGATAATACCTGAAAACATCGACATCAGCATGTCTTGCGCATTGACATCGACCATGATGACTTTGGCTTGCATCGAGATAATTAGTAGCATGAGCGCTGCACCCCAGAGCAGTGCAATCAGGCTCAGTGCCCATATAGAAGACACTGCCAAGAGTAGGGTAAGCATAGATACGAGTATCAAAATCGTAGAGATGAGCATCAATCTGGTATTGAATCTATCACCCCAACGACTGAATATCACACTACCTGCAATGCCTGCCGCACCGAATAATAACAGTACAAAAGTCGCAGCGTTTTCACTGATATCACCGACCTGACGCATGAATGGTTCTATATAAGAGTAAGCTGTATAGTGCGCTGTAAAGACCAGTAAAATAAGCAGGTATAAACAGACCAATAATGGGTTTTTGAGTAGCTCTGGAATCTTTCTAAAAGACCCTTCAAACATACTAGGCAGCGTCGGCAATAGCCTTGCTTGTAGGATGAATACAATCAAAGCAATCACACCGATACCGCCAAATGTCGCCCGCCAGCCAAACCATTGGCCAACCAAGCGACCCAATGGCACACCCAATACCATCGCTAATGACGTACCAGTTGCAAGAACACTAAGCGCCATGGCTTTTTTGCCTTCAGGTGCGACGCGTATCGCAATTGCGGCTGTGATAGACCAAAAAATAGCATGCGATAACGCAATCCCAACCCGACTAATGAGGAGCACGTCAAAGCTCCATGCAAATACAGACAGCACATGACTGGCGATAAATACCACAAACAGTCCTAAGAGCAAACGTTTGCGCTCAAATCGACTGGTCAGTAGCATTAGTGGCAATGACATCGCCGCGACAATCCAAGCATAGAGCGTTAGCATCCAGCCAGTCTCTGCTGTAGTGATAGAGAAGTCTTGAGCAATGTCGCTCAACAGCGCCACAGGGACAAATTCTGTGGTATTCATAATAAAGGCACTAACGCCCATCAAAAATACTTGAAAATACTGAGTTCGGCGAGCGTTTGAGCTGGCCTCAATGTTATGTGTCATAAAATCCAATACAGATGCAGATACTACGTGTGATAGGTCAAAGTGGGGCAGGCTTTGTTAGAATACAAGGGTTGCGAGGCAAGATAGCAAGTCCACGTCGATCGTGGAAGTTGTTTTTTGATAAGGATTGTTAATTAGGCATTTATTAGAAAAATTTATTACCGCTTAACTATTATGCTAAGCCCCTCCTTAATTATTCAAATTTTATTTACGTAAATATAAGCGACAGTTGTTGTCGTCTCATATCGAAGCCCATCTAGATATATGTTAATGACCCTTGCTACTATATAAGCACATCGTGGGTTTAAGGCTACTTCCAGCACGATGAAAAACAACAACTGGTAAAACGCACAACACCTTATTACTCTGCAACTTTCAGCAAAGTAAATGTGCTTTTACCTTTATAGGCACAGTTAAATAGGCCAGAGTATAAGGAAGCATCCCATGACGATTAGCGGTCACCATGCAATGACGTTACAGTCTTTAATCCTACAGCGCATTGAACAACAAAATCTATCATACGCCCAAATTGTCCAATCTATGGCTATCAAACTAATGTCAAAACTCAAACTAGCGCCTTAAAACGTCTAGAGCATGTCTTGTCATCTTCAGAATTAGGCCTGACCAAAACCAGTTATGGTTTCAAATACTCATCTGCTGAGTTTATTCATGCTCTGTGCGAAGTGTTGGAGATTGACAGAAGTGAGTATTTACCACTTTTACAACAGCTGGAGCAGTACGCTCACAAGGTATTAAATGCTACTAAGTCCATTGTCTATGCAGATGTCACTTTTAGCGACGATTTCAAACCTTCATTTATGAGTATGATGGCGGTTTCTAAGTTTACGAGAATAGGATTGCACGATGAGATACGCCTACTGGATAGATACCGACAGCGACAAGTGATTGATGGATTAATTAGAGCACATTACATGACTATGACAGGAAATATCCCATTTAATGGGGTAATCAATGGCTATCGAGTGTCATTCCAAAATGAGGATGGACAAAAGCAATACTTCTATATCACTGCTGACTTTGCCTAGCCATAATAAGTCTATGTTAAGTGACCTATTAAATTAGGATAGGCGACACCAGTTGTCGTACAGGCTTCCAAACGACTTTATTTTTATATGGGTTTATATTATAGTTATTGAGTCAGGCAAAAATAACGCGGCAAACAGTTAACCCTCGGGGCGCAACGCTTCATTTCTTAACTGAGTTGTCTTTAGCACGCTATTTTAGCAATGTTATTTTCGTTTAATTCTAAACTTCTTTGTCTGTACAAATTCTACAAACCATCATTATTAATAAACAAAAAAGACTAAACAGAAAAAATGCTCGTTGGCAGTGCAAAAGTATTGGCAATGCGACAATGAAAAGCTGTGACTAAAAAATATAAATACATAAAAACTGCTACTTTACCAAGCCTATTCACTCACTTAATTTTATAGATAATGACGTCATTTAAACAAAATGGCGAACAAACTCTGCTGGCTTGAAATCAGTACTCAGAATAAAACAACAACGAAAAACTGCAGCTAAAAAACCAAAATCAAAACAATAAGGATATAACGATGACGACATTAACGTATCAATTTGAGCAAAAACGGTTAGACAATGTGCAGTGGTCGGATGGCTCAAAGCTATCTGGCATAACGGCACAGGCGAGTGATGAACAGGGCCGAGTGCGAAAACAGCCATTGTTTTATCTTGAGACGGTTTCTATAGACAGTTATGAAGATGACATTTACTTCGTGAATAATACTGATGAGACGCTCAGATGGGTAGCACCCTTTAAACTCTATCGAAACATAGAAGAAGCAAGAGCAAAGCTAGGCGATGTCAGTGATGAAAACTTACGTAAAGTGACGCTCTATAGTGATGGCATGGATAGCGTATATCAGGATGTACTGCCTAAGCAGGGCGTGCGGATTGGTAGTACTCATATTATATATGACAGTGATGCGATGGTGCAGTGGTTTATACATGTGCCTTATAAGGGGCCAGATACTCATTATGCGATTTGGCGTTTTAATATAGTAGAAAAAGGCGGGATTCGAGGAACTTATCCATTGCTGTGGGATGATTTTAGTAAGCCCTCGCACATGGTGAGTTGTGACTGTCTGTCTGAGCAGGCTGATATGCCGATAGAGGTCAGTATTTATGAAGAGCGCTGTGAGGTGCTTGAGAAGCTTATCGGTTCATTTGGTGTCTCAAAAGCCATATTCATATTGGCGATCAATGATGTGCTTTATCGTTATGGCGTGGGCTGGAGCGCGCCCTATAGTGAGTCGGATATACAGGCACAAGACATTGCGATGAAACTAACAGAACAAAAGCCAGAAAATATGGGAGCGGTGAAAGTCATTGTCCAAGCCGTTTATGATTTTTGGTTTAACGAAGGTTTTGCAAAAAATATCTCAATGCAAGCTTGTGATGAGATTTTGAGCTTGTATCAAGCGCAGATTGCTAGCCAAAAATCGGTTTAATTTATAAGCCAAATTATCAAGAATAAACCTAAATAATAATTAAAAAAGGAGAGGGTTATGATGTTTCCTATCGAAAATAACGACACGTTTTTATTGTTTTTTCATGGTCTTGATTCAAGCAATGAGACCAGTAAATATACGTGTATCACGCGTGAGCCCAAATACTGTCAAACGGTCAATTACCGCGAGAATTTCGCAGAAATATTTGAGATTTATGATGCATTGATTCGCGAGAAAATGACACAGTATCCACGAGTAGTGTTGGCAGGGCATTCGCTTGGTGGTTGGTTTGCCAATCATTTTGCCCATAAATACAACTTGCGGGCACTATTGATTGCGCCTTGTATCTATCCAAGTGAGGTATTGGCTGACCGTATCCCAGTAGTGGCTGATATGAAGCTATCTTTTCCCACTACCAATACCGAGATGGTGCGGGTTATGGTAGAAGTCGATGATGAAAGTCTCGATGTGGCAGTCGCTAGACGAACCTTAGTGGATCTACCTGACAGGTGGGAAGTCGACTACTTTGAAGGCGGTAACCACCGTATCGCCCGTAGTAAGGATATCTGGTATCACTTAACTCATTTGTGTGAAGATCCTATCGTTTGGATGGATGAGGCGACATATCATGGTGAAGACTGATAGCAAGGATAGTCAAAAAACTAGAGCAGCCAATGGATAAATAAACCGCTTAAAATAATTAATTGACATTAAAGACGATCGGTCATAATATCTATGCATGACAATGACTAAGCCAAAAGCCCGTCGAGGGCGTCCACCCAATGTTGAACGAGAGTTTACGGATACCCGTGAAGCTCTTTTGAGATCTGGGATGGAGATGCTGACAGAGCAAGGCTTTGCGACCACTGGTATCGATGTCATACTCAAACGCATCAATGTGCCTAAAGGCTCTTTCTACAATTACTTCAAAAACAAAGAAGCATTTGGACAGGAAGTATTACGGCAGTACGCGTTATATTTCGCTCGTAAACTAGATTATTGTCTTTTGAATAATCAAGTATCTCCTATGCAGCGTATTAGTGACTTTGTTGAGGATGCTAAGTCGGGCATGATTAAGCATGAATTTCGACGCGGCTGCTTAGTAGGCAACTTAGGTCAAGAGATTGTCGTGTTGCCTGAGAGTTTTCGTTGTGAGTTAGAAAACATACTGCTTGATTGGCAAGAGCGCTTATCGGCTTGCTTGCGTCTTGCAGTACAACAGGGGCAAATATCTTCTAATAGTGATTGTGATGAGCTTGCTGCTTTCTTTTGGATCGGTTGGGAAGGTGCGGTTTTGCGTGCCAAGTTGACACAAGATGTCAGTCCGTTAGATACTTTTTTCCGAGGATTTGTAGCAGGGATACAAAAGTAATTTTTTATCTATATTTTTAGACGACCGGTCTAAATTTTTTACCCATTTATAGACGATTGGTCTAAATAGGAGCTGTTATGTTTAAAGCAATATTAATTGAAAAAAATGACGATATTTATCAGTCTAGTCTGACTGAGATACAGGACACGCAATTGCCAGAGGGTGATGTCACGGTTCGTGTGGCATTTAGTACGCTCAATTACAAGGACGGACTGGCTATCACGGGTCGTAGTCCTGTGGTACGTCAATTTCCAATGGTTCCAGGAATTGATTTAGCGGGCACTGTCGAAACGAGCAGCCATCCTCGCTACAAAGCTGGTGATAAAGTGTTGTTAAATGGTTGGAGCGTGGGCGAGAAGTATTGGGGCGGTCTGTCACAGAAAGCGCGATTAAACGGTGACTGGCTGATCCCGCTCCCTGAATCGATGACTGAACGTCAGGCGATGGCGATAGGTACAGCAGGATATACTGCGATGCTTTGCCTAATCGCATTAGAGCGTCATGGACTAACACCAGATAGTGGCGAAGTATTGGTGACGGGTGCTAATGGCGGTGTTGGTAGCTTTGCCATCGCACTTTTAGCAAACCAAGGTTACTCTGTCACAGCCTCTACGGGACGTCTGGAAGAGGCTGAATACTTAAAAAGCCTTGGTGCAACGACGATCATTGACCGAGCTGAATTAAGTAGTCCGGGACGCGCACTTGGAAAAGAGAAATGGGCCGCTGCAATCGATTCTGTTGGTAGTCATACGCTGGCCAATGTCTGTGCCACTACCTGTGAAGATGGTGTCGTCGCTACCTGTGGATTGGCTCAAGGCATGGATTTCCCTGCTACTGTCGCGCCCTTTATTTTGCGCGGTGTCAGTTTGCTTGGTATCAATAGTGTGACGCGACCTTATGATGAGCGTATAGAAGCTTGGAAGCGCTTGAGTACGAGTTTGGATATGACGCAGTTGGATGCAATCACGAGAGAGATTGGTCTGAGTGAAGTCATTACGGCGGCAAGCGAATTATTGGACGGTAAAGTTCGTGGTCGAATAGTCGTTGACGTCAATCGTTAAGCAATAATTTTTAATGCTTCAACACTGATATTTCAATACTTAGCTTCGTAATAGCATATGAACAAGCAATGTATAGAAATGCCCGAGATTGAGTGCGTAAAGTGAAAGATAGCCATTCACAAACAGTCACAAATATCGGTATTTATTTTTTGGCACATGATGTGCTATCATCGTTGAACGATTTATCGTGGGTTTAACAGTTTTGTTATCGCCAATCATGACAACAGTCTAATGGTAGCGTGACAAACCTTGCAACTTCCAGCACGATATAAAACAACTCTGGTAAAGCGCATGAGCCTGTACTCCGACAACCTCATTTGTGCCTGATTTTTGCCTATTTGGGCGTATTTCAACCTTTTCGTCGGAGTAACAGGAGTTTAAGGTGTTCAATATCATGAGCCACATTATCAATCAATCCAAATATACCCGCCGTTACCAACCGCGCCATTCTCTAGCGAAATATATCATCGATCAAATAGAGTTGTCTGAGCTGCGCCCGCAGAACATCGTTAAAGAAATGGGCTATCCGCTCAAACACACCATACCTGCCTGTGACCGTCTGCGCCATGTACTGTGCAATAGATATCTTGGACTTGATGGTAGTTACATGGATAAATACCTTACGGCTGATGAGTTTTTAGCCAAGCTATTTGAAGTGCTGGAAATACCGTATCAGCCATTCGCAGAAGATATTGCTCAGATCAAATATGGCTTAACGAATGATACTGACGCTACGCCTAGCTATCGTTTACGAGCCGAAGTGGATTTTGAATTCGCGAGTGGCGCACACTGGATGTCTCGCGGTGCTGCTTCGCGTTTTGCGCAAGTCACTCTGCCTAATGACTTTGCCAAACTGGGCAAGGTTGCGCGTGAATCAGTGATTCAAGAAAGTATCTGCGAGCATTATCAACAGTACGAAGGTAATCTGCCATATAACGGTACTATCAAAGGCTATCGATTGACTATTGAACAAGATAACCATGTGATCGACCGTGCAGAGTATGGACTGCCAAAATCTAGCAGTATCTAAAACATGTTGAGCGTATAAGCAGCGTGACCTGTTCATTACATTGACTGAGTAATCACATTGACTGAAAAATAAGTATAAAAAGCCTCACTTTATTGTGGGGCTTTTTAGTGTTTACGCTATAGTCAAAGAAGTCAAAAACGGATACAAGGCAGCCGACTGCAGATTGTACAAATAGTACCTCTAAGGAGAATAACGCCGTAGCCGTTTAGTAGTTCTCTGAATATAGTTTGTTAAAGATCAGACATCAGGCTTTGAAATAGCGCGCCATAAAATCACAAATAGCGCATCAAACTCTGCGTTTAATGGCGTCTCTGTTTGGCGAATGGTATGCATTAAACCGAGTCGGCTGATAAAGCCCATAAACACATCAAACAGTATATGTAGCGGTACAGTATCATTTAGCACCCCACGATTTTGTCCATCTTCTAATACCGCCAAAAACGCGCCAATTAACTCTTTGTTTTCATAGATTGCGATATTACGTATCCGTGATGCCGACACAGAAGAGAGCACCATCACCGCATCTGGATGCGCATCGACAAAGTCGAAACAGACCCACAGTGTCTTACGTAGACGATCTTGTACGCTATCAATCCCCTGCAGATGATCCATGATACGAGCGGCCAATCTGCCCAGCACGATATCCATAATGGTATAAAACAGGGTTTGCTTGTCTCCAAAATACTTGTAGAGCGTTTGCAGGGAGACGTTTGCAGATTTTGCAATCTGCGCCATGGTGACCTCATTAGAGTCAAAACCGGCAAATACCTTACGAACGGCCTTTTCTATTTTTTCTAAAGTTGCAGGCCGCATATCGGATAGAGGGGCTAAAGATCGAGTTTGCGTGATGCTATCTGACTGACTGAAGTTTTTCATATCTATTCATTCTTAGAGTATTGGTTATTCGATGCGGCTTACCAGTTTAATGGCTTATTTGTTAATCCATCATCATTAAATCAATAAGTAATATGAATTACCATTTTTATTTAATTGATTGCGAAGTGGTTTTTCCTGTCCTAGTATAAGACTTCTATATTAAAGAATACAAAGATTTTCTAGTATATCCATAACGGTAATATAAATTACCATAAATTTTTAAAACGACTTAGCTATAGTCAGTTCAATATAATTTCGATACAAAGAAACCGAGTGCAAGTTATACATTAGTATGCTTAGCGAGGATGACGATGCAGCGGATTTATATAGACTTGATTATATAGTTGTTATTCACTTCACCTTGTCAAGGATAGACACCATGAGTATTGAAAAGTTCACACCCAATTGGATGACCGAAGAACATCAAATGGTGCATGATAGCGCCCTGAAAATGTTTCAATCTTGGGATCCCAAAGACGAGCAGTGGCGCAAAAACGGTATGATTGATCGCGATGCATGGGAGGAGGCAGGCGAGATGGGGTTCTTGTGTGCGGCGATACCAAGCGAGTATGGCGGCGGCGGCGGTGATTTTGGTCATGAAGCGGCGCTTATTTACGCACAGACTGAGGCCAATCAATCAGGATTTGGCGGTATGGTGCATTCAGGCATTGTCGCGCCGTATATTTTAGACCATGGTACTGAGGAACAAAAACAAGCGTGGCTACCAAAAATGGCAACAGGCGAATATATCGGCGCTATCGCCATGACTGAGCCTGGCACTGGCTCTGACCTACAAAACATCAAAACTTATGCCATAAAAGATGGTGACGATTATATTATCAATGGTTCAAAGACTTTTATCACCAATGGTCAGCACGCCAATCTTATCTTACTCGCTTGCAAAACAGACCGTGAACAAGGCGCGCAAGGCGTCTCGCTTATCATCGTAGAAACGGACAAAGTAGAAGGGTTCGAACGTGGACGCAATCTTGACAAGATTGGTCTGACCTCTCAGGATACCTCAGAGCTGTTCTTTAGCAATGTCCGTGTGCCACAAACCAACCTATTGGGTACGGTAGAAGGCATGGGTTTTATCCAGATGATGCAGGAGCTACCACGTGAGCGCTTAATCATTGCGTTATCTGGGGTTGGCTCGATGAAGCTGGCGATCAATCTAACCTTAGATTATGTAAAAGGCCGTGAAGCCTTTGGCAAACCTATTTGGAAGTTTCAAAACACGCGCTTTAAGATGGCAGAATGCTATGCCGATTATCTGGCTGCCAGCACCATGTGTGATGCGGCAGTCGATGCGATGTTAGATGGAAAACTGTCTGTACCGCATGCGTCATTGATCAAATACTGGGTCACCGAAAAGCAGTGTGAAGTGATTGACGAATGTGTGCAGCTGTTTGGTGGCTATGGTTACATGACAGAGTATCCTATTGCGCGTTTGTATGCCGATGCGCGCGTGCAAAAAATCTATGGCGGTACCAATGAGATTATGAAAGAGTTGGCATCACGCTTTATGTAGCCGCGTAGCTTATTGATTGGTTACAAGCCCATGTCCTATCTAGCAAGCTAAATAGGACGTCAGCGCATTATTTACAAAATTTGCAAAATAAAAAAAGGATTTTTTATGACTGAGACTGCTTATGTTTATGACGCCATCCGCACGCCACGTGGCAAAGGTAAAAAGGATGGCTCGTTGTATCAGGCATCACCGATTTGGCTGACGCGAACTTTGTTAAAAGAGATGCAGCAGCGCCACCATTTGGACACCAGTTTGGTCGATGATGTGGTGCTTGGCTGCGTGACGCCAGTGGGCGAGCAAGGCTCTGATATTGCCCGCATTGCCGCTATTGATGCTGGCTGGGCGCAAAGTGTGGCAGGGCTTACCTTGTCGCGCTTTTGTGCCTCTGGTCTGGAGTCTATCAACCTAGCAGCGGCCAAGATCATGTCAGGTATGGAAGACATGGTAGTGGCAGGCGGCGTGGAATCAATGAGCCGTGTGCCGATGGGCTCTGATGGCGGTGCTTGGTACATGGATCCTCGTGTCAATGAAGCCACGCACTTTGTGCCACAAGGGGTAGGCGCGGATACCATCGCGACGCTCAAAGGCTTTAGTCGTACGGATGTCGATGCCTTTGCCACTGAGTCGCATCGCCGCGCAGCACAGGCTTGGGAGAACGGATATTATGATAAGTCTGTCGTCCCTGTCACCGATATCAATGGCATGATGCTATTGGACAAAGATGAAACCATCCGGCCCAATACCAATGTCGAGACCTTAGCTGGCCTAAAGCCTTCCTTTACCATGCCGGGCAAGATGGGCTTTGATAGCGTTATCTTGGACAGATATACCACAATTGAAACGGTCAATCATGTCCACCATGCGGGTAACTCCTCTGGCATCGTCGATGGGGCAGCAATTTGCTTGATTGGTAGCGCGGCCGCTGGCAAAAAAGCAGGTCTCAAACCACGCGCCAAAATCACGATGGCCTCAGTTGTTGGTTCAGAGCCTGCCATCATGCTGACCGGCCCAACGCCTGCCTGCCAAAAAGCCCTCGCCAAAGCGGGCATGCATGCCTCTGACATAGATCTGTGGGAGATTAATGAAGCATTCGCTGCCGTACCACTCAATACTGCTGATGATTTTGGACTCTCGCTCGATATCGTCAATGTCAATGGCGGTGCAATCTCCATGGGTCATCCGCTGGGTGCAACGGGCGCGATGCTGATGACGACCGTCCTCGATGAGCTAGAGCGCCGCGACTTAAAAACGGCCATGATTACGCTATGCGTGGGCGGTGGTATGGGTATTGCGACCATTATCGAGCGCGTTTAACCTCTGTCTCAACTAGACCAAAAAAATAGACTAAAAAATAATATATACAGAATCATTTAAGGGATAAGAATGATGACAAACAATCAGACAGCAGATAGCGCAAAAACAATTAACGAACAAGAAGGTTTTTCAGCCCAGCGTGACGATGCAGGCATCGTCACTGTGATGATAGATCAAAGTAACCGCAAAATGAATGTCATCGGTGATGGTTTTGCAGAGGCGTTTGCCGCGATGGCCAATGCTTTCATCAATGATGAGACCGCCACAGGCTTAATTCTCACATCGTCCAAAGACACCTTCGTGGTCGGGGCAGACCTTAATCAGTTGTCTGCCATTAAGACAGCCGAGCAAGCATTTACACTGACTGAAGGTCTCAAAGGCAGTATGCGTCAGCTTGAAACTTCAGGGAAACCTGTGGTCGCTGCCATGACAGGCACCGCACTGGGTGGTGGTTTAGAGCTTGCGCTGGCGTGTCATTATCGTATTGCTATTGATTCGCCTAAGACTAAGCTGGGTCTGCCTGAGGTTAAGTTGGGCTTGTTGCCCGGTGGCGGTGGTACGCAGCGCTTGCCTCGATTGGTGGGGATTCAAGCAGCACTGGAGCTGATGACCCAAGGTCGTGATCTGAGCCCAATAGCGGCAAAAGGTATCGGTCTCATCGATGCCACTGCCACTGACCGAACAGACATGATGTTGCAGGCTAAAAACTGGATTCAGGATAATCCAAGCGCACAGCAGCCATGGGATAAAAAAGGCTTTAAAATCCCTGGCGGTGATAGTAAGCATCCCAGCGTCGTACCGATGTTCTCTATCGCACCCGCTATGGCCAATCAAAAATCACATGGCAATTATCCTGCGATTACCCATATTATGTCTTGTGTGTTTGAAGGTTGTTTAGTAGACATCGATACAGGGCTTGAGATTGAGTCACGTTATTTCGCAGCTTGTGTGCTGTCTGCTGAATCTAGAAACATGATCAATACCTTGTGGACTCAGCTCAATAGCATCAAAAAAGGTCAGTCTCGCCCCCAAGGGTTTGAACGCACAACCACCAAAAAAGTCGGTATCTTGGGTGCTGGCATGATGGGTGCTGGCATCGCGTATGTCACTGCCAAAGCTGGTATCGATGTCGTTCTACTAGACACTGACATGGCAGGCGCCGAAAAAGGCAAAGCATACTCTGCCAATATATTGGACAAAGCGATCAGCCGTAAACGCTCAACAGAAGAGAAAAAACAAGCCCTCCTACAACGTATCAAGCCAACGGTTTCTTATGAGGATTTGGCTGATTGTGATCTTATCATCGAAGCG
Source organism: Psychrobacter sp. SWN149 (assembly GCF_015864565.1). Lineage (NCBI taxonomy): Bacteria > Pseudomonadati > Pseudomonadota > Gammaproteobacteria > Moraxellales > Moraxellaceae > Psychrobacter > Psychrobacter sp. SWN149. The sequence continues at coordinate 5,743 of NZ_JADYWX010000005.1, read as the reverse complement.
GTGTTTGAAAACCGAGAGGTTAAAGCCAAGTGTACCCAGCAAAGTGAAGCGGTGATTTCAGATACTGCCGTTTATGCATCTAATACTTCAACACTGCCGATCACAGGACTGGCAAAAGCCAGTACACGCCCAAATCAATTCATCGGTCTGCACTTTTTCTCACCAGTAGACAAGATGCCGCTGGTTGAGATTATCATGGGTGAGCAAACCGATGATGCGACATTGGCAAAAGCGTTTGATTATGTACTACAAATCGGCAAAACGCCTATCGTCGTCAATGACAGTCGCGGTTTTTATACGTCGCGTGTGTTTGGCACCTATGTATCAGAGGGTATTGCGATGCTAGGAGAGGGCGTGCATCCTCGCAGCATTGAAGTCGCTGGACTAAAAACAGGCATGCCGATGCCGCCATTAGCATTACAAGATGAAGTTTCGTTGAGTTTGGCACTGCATGTCAGCGAACAGCAACAGCTTGATATGGCAGCCGAAGGCAAGCCGATGGCGGTGCGTCCTTCATACGAGATACTAAAAGCGCTAGTCAATGAGCATGGGCGTGAAGGCAAAAAAAATGGCAAAGGCTTTTATGAGTATCCTGCAGGAAGTGATAAGTACTTATGGCCTGAGCTAATGACTTTATACCCACCAAAATCAGAGCAACCCTCGCAGCAAGACTTAGTTGATCGCCTGATGTTTATTCAAGCCAATGAATCTGCCAAGTGTTATGAGGAAAACGTGGTGCGCTCGGTTGCCGATACCAACATAGGGTCTATCTTTGGCTGGGGTTTTGCACCGAATCAAGGCGGTACCCTACAGTTCATTAATTCGATGGGCGTGAGTGCGTTTGTTGAACGTAGTCGTGAGCTGGCTGCAAGTTATGGTGAGCGTTTTGAGCCTGCTCAGATATTGTTAGACATGGCAGCCAAAGGCGAGGCGTTCTCTGATGATTGATAGGCATGTATCAAATCATGATCAAATGGAGGACTGTCTACAAGGATTACGAGTGGTCGATCTGACTCGTAATCTACCCGGGCCTTTTGCCACGCGCTTGCTTGCAGACTTGGGTGCCGATATCCTTAAAATTGAACCCAAACAGGGCGACCCTGCCAGAGTGTTTGGTGAATTATTCGCGGCTCTCAATCACGGCAAGACGACCGAAAAACATGATTTCAATGATCCCAAAGCGATTGAGGCTATTAAGGCACATCTTACCCATGCAGATGTGATGCTAGATAGCTTTCGACCGGGTGTCTTAGCCGATATGGGGCTAGATGCTAAGACACTCCATGATATTAACCCAAAGCTAGTAATGGTATCTATTACTGGCTATGGCGTAGCAGTTAGCTATTCAGAAAAGGCTACTTACTCAGAAGACGGTACTTGCTTAGAAGGTGGTGCTGAAGTCAGTCATCATTGGGCCAATAAGGCCGGTCATGATATCAATTTTATGGCGATGAGTGGTGTACTCGACCAGCTAAAAACAGCGCAGGGCGAGCAGGCCATGCCCAATATTCAGTTTGCGGATTTGGCAGGTGGGAGCGACACCGCAGTGATTGCGCTACTGGCTGCTGTATTTGCCGCGCAGCGCACAGGTCGAGGCCGCCATGTTGTTATTAGTATGACGCATAGCCTATATAATCACATGGTCATGCCAAAGGTCACAGGCAAACTGATTAATCGCCTCTCAGGACATGGCCTAAACGACACGCTACTGCCGCAGCATGATTTTTTAGGCGGTGCACTGCCTTGCTATCGACTGTATCAAACCGCAGACCATCGTTATATGGCCGTTGGTGCTTTGGAGTTGAAATTTTGGCAAGGTCTGTGTGAGGTACTTGAGTTACCCGCACTCACAAAAATACATTGGCAGCTAGGTATCTTGCCTAATATGGTTGATAGCCTATCAGCGATAGAGACACTTACAGAGATATTTTCTACTCAGACACTTGAGCATTGGCAGCATGTGTTTGCGGCAACAGATGTTTGCGTGACGCCTGTGCTGAGCCTGAGTGAAGCCCAAGCGCATCCTTTATTTATACATCAAGATGAGCATCATGCGACGTCAGGATGGCAACAGGTGAAGGAATAACTGACATAGCCTCAGATATAGGCGAGAATATGATTAGTGTCTGAAGATAGTATTAAACTATTATATCTGGCATCAGCGCTTTGGTCTGAAATGAGTCAAACGGTTTTATGTCTAAATAGTATTGTCATTGCATAGGTGATTAGCTAAAAGCGACTGTCTATCGACTGTCTATCGACTGGATTGATTGAACTTGTATGTTTATAATCGTCTATCTAAAATTGTCTGAATAAGAGACAATATGATGTTTAATCAAGCTCACCAGATAACAAGGCCGTTCCGAATGACCGATAATAACCCATATAATTTTTTACCTTTGCAGCCCACTGGTAGAAACGAGACTGATACTGCCAATACCTATCATCCCGAAGACATGATTAAAATATATGAGCAGCAGTTTCTTATTCAAGTACCTGAAGAAAAGCTGACCGAGTTTCTGCCAGCGCTAAAAGCATTCTACGACATTGATAACAATACCTTAGATGTCAGTGCTATTATTTTTGATGCAATCGCAGATGCTGCTATTATTTACAATCACAAAGTCAAAGTAGGCGGCTATCAACTGCTAGGTGGGTTGGTAGAGGAGTCGATTGAATATGATGAAGATAATAACAGTGAGGAAGGCGTTGAAGATAAAGATATTAAAGCATATACACTAGAATGCCAACGCACTTTTTTCATTAACGATGTAGAGATACCTTATCATTTCAATCTATTTATCTATGGTGATGGTTACTCTACTTTGACCAAAAAAGACACCGTGCTAGAAAAAATGTATTGGTTCGTCAGAGGAAGGTTCGAAGAGGACTTATTGGACGCTTCTGAAGATAACGATACGTTGGAGTCTATCAATGAGCAATTGGCCAGTTTAGATATACGTACAATGGATTTAACGACTGTAGATGAGATAATAAGCTATGTAGAGGACAGTATCATAGACGATGCTATGATAGATGAGCTCAACAAGTTATTAGATGCTAAGTAATGTGAAAGATGAGTTTGTAAGTTGATTAATGCAGATTTTGCTCAGATGCTGAGAACAAACATTCAACAGATCCTAATCTAAATAACCTTAACAGGACAATATCATGTTTAAAATAAAAGTAGAACGAATTGTCAAAAAACCGATTGATGAGGTGTTTGAGGCACTGAGTGACCATGCCAGTTATGGCTCATTTAAGGCGGTAGGGGTTGCTAAGTTGGTGAATGAAGGTGACGAGGAGCGCAATGGCGTTGGAGCTTTACGTACCATTCAAACGGGACCTGTTAAATTTTGGGAGCGAATTACGGCGTTTGAGCGTCCCACTCATATGCAATACAAAATCGAAAAATCTAAACCTGTGAAAATGCAACATGATAAAGGCGTCATTGATTTAAAAGATTTGGGCGATGGCACCACACATGTGACTTGGGTATCTGAGGGTCGAATAACTATACCATTGCCATTAATCGGTCGTCTATTTGATCGTCAAATGCAGAAACAAGGAACCATAGGGTTTAGTAGCATACTCAAATCCATAGAAAGCCGCTAATCTAGCGGCAATGTTTGGTTGTTCGATATAATTATTTAGGACATGCCCTAGTGATGGCTTATTTTATTTGAGCCATCACGGTCAGTTTTAATTTGTTTTGTTCTTAGCTGCTTCAATCTCGTTAAAACGTGCTAACTGTTCTGGTGTGGCTTTTTGTTGATGCTTCTCTTTCCACTCAGCATAAGGCATACCATAAATAAGCTCACGCGCATCCTCGTATTCGATTTCAATACCACGCTCTTCACCAGCCGCTTTATACCATTTGGATAAACAGTTACGGCAAAAGTCGGCAAGGTTCATTAGCTCAATATTTTGTACATCTTTACGCTCATCTAAATGAGCCAATAAGCGACGAAATGCTGCGGCTTCTAATTCGATGTTTGATTCTAATTTTGCCATAATATTTTTCCTAATGGTTGACACATATTTTTTGGTATTTGTTTGTTGAACTGCCCTGACTTTATCGAAGGTGAATCTACTTGAGTCAGGCAGCAATGCCTCACAGAGTTAAACTATCATAATAATGTTTTTTAAACTCAAAAGGTGATACGTAATCAATTGTGCTATGTAAAAGGGTTTTATTGAATATGAGAAATGTTAAAAACTGATTTAGCTTTGCAAGATGAGGGCTGTGTTCGAAGTGCTGCCTGTGCAAGCATTACCAGTTTAACATCATCAATCCCATTCCAGTTCTGCTTTAAATACTGAATTAACTCAGATTTATAAAAACCATTGACCGTTTCAGATAATACATTGTCGTATGAATCCACAATCGTATCAATAGAAGCAATCACGCTAGAGTCAGCCATATAGCGTTGCAATGCCCCAAGTCGCCAGCGTACTTTCGATCATCTCGGGTTTTGGTGGTCATCTCACTCTTGCCACGCTAGATCACTTTTAGCTTATCATTCTTTATGAATAGCTCTACTGTGCGGCTAACCAAAGGACCGCCAATTACTTTCATCTGCTGCCATACTTTACGAGTACCATAATGACATCGGCTGTCTTACCAGATACATCATGTTGAGTCTGCGATAATCCTAGAGCAGTTCAAACTCTAATTTTACTACCACTTCAATCTCTCTTACTTTAAAAAAAATATTTTGATTCTATTCTAATAATTAGAGCACATCAAAACACACTGTACAAATTTATTGCATTCGAATTCAATATTAAATATACTCGAGTCATATTAATGTATCAGCAATCCTAATCAAGATCATAAAGTTTTACTTTACGCACTTGGGAGGGCCATTAACAAAAGGATTTTGATTATGGAAAGTTTTGGCGCGCTTAACTGGGGTATTGTGATTGTTTATTTGTTGGGCAATCTTTTACTTGGCTGGTTTATGAGCCGAAAAATCTCTACGGCGGAAGACTACTATATCGGTGACCGCTCATCTCCTTGGTGGGCCATTGGTATTTCCGTCATTGCCACCTATGTCAGTGCCTTGTCATTTTTAGGTGGGCCTGCTTGGGCTTATGGAGATGGAATGGCAGCTCTTGCCATTCATATTAACTATCCCATAGTCATATTCATCGTCGTCGTATTTTTCCTACCTTTCTTTTATAGCAGTGGCGTCGCCTCTATTTATGATTATTTAGAACGTCGGTTTGGTAAAAAATCTAGAATCATCATGAGTGGATTGTTTTTGGTTACCCAAACGATTACTACCGCCTCTATCCTAACTGCTACGGCTTTTGTTATCACTTTTGCAACCGGCATAGATCCAAAAACAGCCATCATCATTATGTCTGTTATCGTAGTGGGCTATACGTTAATGGGTGGTATGAACGCCGTCATTTGGACGGATGTTTTGCAAGGGTTTATTTTGTTTCTAGGTGCTGGAATTATCTTTTATATATTGATTGGAGAAGTCTCGCCGATGTCAGGCGCGCTTACCATGCTTGCAGAAAACGATAAACTAAACCCGCTGAACTGGAACTTAGACTTTTCAGTGGCCCCAACAGTTTGGGCAGGGGTGGTTGCGATGACATTGTTTCATGTCACCGTATACGGTGGTAACCAAATGATGGTGCAACGTACTCTAGGTGCAAAGAGTATGGGAGATGCCAAAAAATCATATCTACTAATGGGCTTTGCTGCATTTTTTATCTACTTTTTATT